>JAHHTE010000070.1 GCA_020024815.1 Mailhella sp. | reverse complement strand
GATAATTATTTAAAATTGTTTATAATTTTGTTCATAACTTTATAATATACTAAATTTATAATAAAAATATTTTAATATTTAAATTATGTTTCACGTGAAACACTTTATTTTTAATATTTTCTTTATATTAAATTGAACTATATGAAAATATTAAATTTTTTGTTTCACGTGAAACATTGCTTGCAAAAAAATCATTATTCCACTATTTTCCTAAAAAAAGGAGCAAATAAAGTATGGCTAGAGTTATTGCTATTGCTAACCAAAAGGGTGGAGTGGGTAAAACTACAACCTCTGTAAACCTCTCTGCTTCCTTAGCTTTAATGGAAAAAAAAGTTTTATTAGTGGATTGTGATCCACAAGCAAATTCCACAAGTGCCTTAGGATTAGATACAAAAAATACAAGATATAATTTATATACAGCATTGGTTGATAATGATAATTTAGAAAAATCAATTTTAGAAACAGGTATAGATTATCATCATCTTTTGCCTGCAAGTACAGATTTAGCAGCATTAGAATTAGAACTTGTTGATAAAGAAAATCGTGAATATTATTTTAAAGAATTACTTTCTCCATTAGTGGATAAGTATGATTATATTATTTTAGATTGTCCTCCATCATTAGGACTTATCACATTGAATGCTTTATGTTTTGCTGAAGAATTAATTATTCCTTTGCAATGTGAATTTTTTGCATTAGAAGGAATTGTTAAACTTTTACAAACACACGAACAAGTAAAGAAAAAACTTAATCCAAATATTAATTTGCTTGGCGTTATTCTTACAATGTATGATTCAAGGAATAAACTTGCAAGACAAGTAAAAAATGAAACAGAACGTTGTTTTCCTAAATTAATCTTTAATAGTATAATTCCTCGTAATGTACGTTTATCAGAAGCTCCAAGTTTTGGAAAAACGATTTTACATTATGATATTAAATCAAAAGGTGCAGAAGCATATCTTGCTCTTGCAAAAGAAGTTGAATCTCGAAAAATTATAAAATAAATCAGGTTTATTATGAGTAATAAAAAAGCAGGTCTTGGTGGTCTTGGTCGTGGTTTAGATCATTTGTTTAGCACATCTGAAACAAATGAAACAACAAATAATAGCGATATTATTCTTGTTCATGTAATGGATATTAAAGCAAATCAACATCAACCACGTAAAAAATTCAAAGAAGAAACATTACAAGAATTAGCAACTTCCATAAAAAATCAAGGAATTGTGCAACCTTTAATTGTCCGTAATTATGAAGGACCAGAACGCGTAAAATATGAAATTGTTGCAGGAGAACGCCGTTTTCGTGCTGCAAAGTTAGCTGGTATTAATGAAGTTCCTGTTATTGTAAGAGATTACACTGACGCTGAATCCATGACCATTGCTTTAATTGAAAACTTACAACGTGAAGATTTAAATGCTATTGATGAAGCAGAAGCATTAAATCAATTAAAAATAGTTCATAATTTATCACAAGAAGAACTTGCCGAAAAAGTAGGAAAAAGTCGTTCTAATGTTGCAAATATTTTACGTCTTCTTACTTTACCTGAAAATATAAAAAGAATGATTGTAAATGATGAAATAAAAGCAGGGCATGGTCGAGCTTTACTTTGCATTACTAATCCCCATGACCAACAATTTTTATGTAGTTCCATTATTGAACATTCTCTTAGTGTTCGTGAAGTTGAAAAAGCTCTTGATTATTGGAAAGAACATGGAACTTTTCCAGCTGAACTTATGCATAATTACATTGCACCTGCCAAAAAAGAAAAAAAGGAAAATGCAGAACCTTGCCAAGTTATCAAAGATATTGATTTAAAACTTAAAGATATTTTCCATAAAAAAGCACAAATAAAAGGTACTGAAGATAAAGGAAGCATAAAAATCAATTATAAAAATAAAGATGAACTTCTTTATATTTTAAGTGTCCTGTCCATTGAAAGTAAAGAAATTGATTAAATTTTATCAATAAATTTTATTTATTTTTATTTGGAATTTCTTAGGGGGGAACTTTTGAAAAAGTTCTCCCCCTAAATCCCCCCACAAAACTTTTTCATATTCATTCAAAAAAAAGAATTTTACCTCAATAATCTATATAAATTTTCTCAACATATTAATATTCATAATTGTTTCACATGAAACACTTCTTTATCATAATGGCTAAAGTGAAATCATTTCCCAAAAAAAATAAAAAATAAAAATAAAAAATATGAAAAATGCTATTTTACAATTAGATAATGCAAAAATTCTTGTTATTGGCGATATAATGCTTGATGCCTATTATGAAGGTGATGCCACAAGAATTTCCCCAGAAGCACCTGTTCCAGTAGTAAAAATCGAACGAAAACGCAATATTTTAGGTGGAGCAGGCAACGTTGCTCGAAATATCAATGCCTTAGGTGGAAAATGTGCTATTATTTCCGTTGTAGGTGATGATTACACAGCAACAATTTTAGAGAATCTTCTTACTGAAGAAAAAATTGAAACATATTTAATCCATGATAAAACACGCCCAAGTACTGTAAAATCACGTGTTTTTGCTCGTAATCAACAAATAATTAGATATGATGAAGAAATTGATACACCTATTAATGAAACCATAAAGCAAGCCATATTAGAAAAAATTGCTCTTTGCTTACAAGAATATCCTGTTATTATCTTATCAGATTATGGCAAAGGACTGTTATATCAAGAATTAATAGAAAATATTTATACACTTGCAAAACAACAAAATCTAACAAAGCCTAAAATTTTTATTGATCCAAAACCTAAAAATAAAGCTTTTTATCAAAATGCATTCTTACTTACTCCTAACCACAAAGAAAGTGCAGAACTAGCTAATGCAAGCTTAAAAACAAAACAAGAAATAATAGAACAAGGACATATTTTAGTAAAAAATCTTGAAAGCGAATACTTATTAATGACTTTAGGTGCTGACGGTATGGCACTTTTCCAAAAAAATTCAAAAGAAATATACCATGTAAAAAGTTCTGCAAAACAAGTTTTTGATGTTACAGGTGCAGGGGATACTGTTATTGCAAGCTTAGCTAGTTGTATTGCAATAAATTTACCCACACAGCAAGCTTGTGATATTGCAACTCTTGCTGCTGGAATTGTTGTTGAAAAAGTAGGTTCTGCAACAGCAAGTCAAGAAGAACTAATCCAAGCAAGTCTTAAAACAAATATTATTTCCGAAATTTGGTAACTTATTTTATTGTTTGTATTTTTTTTAGGGGGAAAACTTTTGAAAAAGTTTCTCCCCCTAAAACCCCTCTACAAAACTTTTTATCTAAAAACTCTTTTGTTTACAAAAGAGTTTTTTCTTTTAATTAACAAAGATAATTATAGTTTTTAAATTTAACCATTAACAAAATACATTTTTAACTTATTAAAATTAGACAAATTAAATGTACAAAATAAAATTATCAAAAAATATAGTAAGTTATAAATACACCTATAAAAATATTATAATAACAAAAGATTATTTATATATTTTTTATATTTTGGATTAAAAAGTTTTGAGAGGAAAGTTTGAGAGGGGAACTTTTTCAAAAGTTCTCCTCTCAATAAAAAAAGTAAAAAGTAAAACAAAAAAAAGCACTGGATAACCAGTGCTTATTTATATGTTGAGGTTTACAAGGAGTAAAATTATAAAGCAACAATTAACTCAATTTCAACAAGACCATTAAGAGGTAATTGTGCAACAGCAACGCAAGAACGAGCTGGAAAATCTTTTGTAAATACTTTTGCATACTCTGTATTTACTTCTGCAAAATTAGCCATATCAGTAATAAAAACAGTTGTTTTTACAACATTTTCAGGGGTTGCACCAATTTTTTTAAGTAAAGCTTGAATATTTGCAAGAGCTTGTTTAGCTTGAGCTGCTACGCCACCTTCTGCTAATTTACCAGTAGCAGGATCTAAACCAAGTTGACCTGAAAGGTAAACCATATTTCCTACTTTAGTTGCTTGAGAGTAAGGACCAACAGCTTTTGGAGCTTCTTCTGTAAAAATAATTTCTTTCATATATTCTCCTAAGATAATTTTTGTTCAAAAGAATTGTAGCAAAAATTATTTATTGAAGCAATCTAAGTATGCATAAAGAGCAGGAGAACCACCAGTATGCAAGAATAATACGTTAGCACCTTGAGGGAAATAATCTTTTCTAGCAAGATCAATAAGACCGCTCATAGCTTTACCAGAGTAAACAGGGTCAAGTAAGATACCTTCTGTTGTAGCAAGAAGTTTTACAGCTTCAACCATAGCATCAGTAGGTAAAGAGTAGCCAGGTCCTACATAATCATCATAAGCTACAACTTTATCAGCTGGAACACGTGCATCAACACCAATAAGCTCAAGAGCTTGGTTTGCAAGAGAATGAACTGCTTCTTGTTGTTTTGCTTTTGGACGGTTAACACCAATACCAGTAACAGGAATATTAATGTTGTTACCAATCATACCTGCAATAATACCAGCATGAGTACCAGCAGAACCACTTGGAACAACCATATGATCAAATTTTAAACCTTGTGTAAACATTTGGTGCATAATTTCTTCCATGCAACTTACATAACCTAATGCACCAAGAGCATTAGAAGCACCACCAGGCACAATGTATGGCTTTTTACCTTCAGCTTTAAGCTTTTCAGCAACTTTTTCCATTTCAGCCATCATGTTTGAGCCACCTTCAACAACACTAATTCCTTTTACGCCAAGTAAATGGAATAAGAAGTTATTACCAGAAGCTTCAGGTTTATAGCTATTTTTTACGCGTTCTTCTAATACTAAATAGCAATCAAGTCCTTCTTTTACAGCCCAAGAAAGAGTTAAACGGCAGTGGTTAGATTGTACAGCACCACAAGTAATAATGGTATCAGCACCTTTTGCTAAGGCATCAGCAATACAAAAATCTAATTTACGAGTTTTATTACCACCACTTGTTCCAGGTAAAAGATCATCACGTTTAATATAAACATTAATTTTATTGCCAAGAGCTTTTGAGAAGTTAGGTAAGAACTCGATTGGAGTAGCTTCTTTTACGTATCCACGTCTTTCAAATTTTGCTAAGTTCATAAAAATCTCTCATTAGATATGGCAAGAAGAACTTGTCATAGTTAAAGGTTAGTTTAAAATATAATAATGTATTAATGTCGACAATTTTTATTTATAATTTATTTAATATTCTGTCAACATTTTAATAAATAAATATAAAAATATTTATAGATAAGACGATTGACAAGAAAGTCTTATCCCTATAACTTTATTTTTATCTTATTTTTTTAGGGTAGTTATGGATTTTCAAAAACAAACATATTCATTACAGGTTAATCAATATATACGTAAATTAATTCAACAAGGAAAATTGCGTCCTGGTGATCCTATTAAGGAAGCAGAACTTTCTCAAATGCTTGGTATTAGCCGTGCTCCAATTCGAGAAGCTTTACAAATTTTAGTTCAAGAAGGTTTAGTATCAGCAGAACCACAAAAAGGAAAAACAATACGAATATTAACACCAAAAGAAATATTAAATGGATATAGCATTTCAGCTATTTTAGAAAGTGAAGGAATTATTATGTCTTTGCATCTTTGGACAGAAGAAGATTATAATGATTTATCACATATTTTAGAAACAATAAAAGATAAAAGTGCAAAAGTGAAAGATGTAGATGAACTACAAGAACTTGATGAACTTTTGCATAATATGTTATTAAGCCATTGCGATAATGAGCAACTTATTCAAATGTCAAGACTTTCATGCTCAAACATTTCAAAATTTCTTTGTTATCCTTATTGGCGAGCTATAAGTGATCCATCACATTTTTATGAAAGACATAAAGCCGTAGTGGACGCTATTTTTACAAAAGATCCTGAAATTATACGTAAAACTATACATTATCATTATAATGAAATTGCAGAAATAATTTCTAAACACGTTGAACAAGATATAAAAGCATAAAAAAGGATAGAATGATGTCTGATTTTCCAAAAATTCGCCATGAAATGGAATATGTTTGCACAAAATGTCAAAAACATCATGGCATTGATAATTTATTATATACTTGCCCAGATTGTGGTGGAGTTCTTCTTTTAAACGATTTAGAATTTGAAAAATACAAAGAAAAATCAGGCAAAGAATGGCAAAAACTTTTTGATGAACGCCGTGCTACTAATTGCCATGCGTTAAAAGGCATATTCCGTTTTTATGAATTAATGGCACCTGTTTTAGAGGAAGAAGATATTCTTTATTTAGGTGATGGACATAGTCCTATTGTTGAAGCTTCTAAAGCATTAAAAGAAAAACTTAAGCTTAATTTTGCTTTTAAACATGAAGGACAAAATCCTTCTGCTTCCTTTAAAGATAGAGGTATGGCTGGTGCATTTAGTTATTTAAAAGCAATGGTACGTAAACATAAATGGGATAATGTGTTAACTATTTGTGCTTCTACTGGGGATACATCAGCAGCAGCAGCTCTATATGGTGCGTATGTTGGAGATCCAATTAAAACAGTCGTACTTTTACCTGAAGGAAAAGTAACACCCCAACAATTATCACAACCTCTTGGAAGTGGTGCAACTGTTTTGCAAATTCCCGGAGTTTTTGATGATTGCATGAAAGTTGTTGAATATCTAGCCAATAATTATCGTGTTGCTCTTTTAAATTCTAAAAATAGCTGGCGTATTTTAGGACAAGAATCCTATGCCTATGAAGTTGCACAAGAATATCGCTGGCAATTACAAAATAAAGCACTTTTTGTTCCAATTGGTAATGCTGGTAACATTACAGCAATTATGTCAGGTTTAATCAAAATGAAAAAACTTGATATTATTGACGCATTACCACGTTTATTTGGCGTGCAATCTCATCATGCTGATCCAGTTTATCAATATTATAATCAACCAAAAGAAACTCGTAGTTACAAACCTGTTGAGGTTAAAGCAAGTGTTGCTCAAGCTGCTATGATAGGCAATCCTGTTTCATTCCCTCGTGTGCAAAAGCTTGTGGCAGAATATGAGGCTCTTGGTGGTGATTTTAATGTTATTCAAGTTACAGAACAAGAAATTATGGACGCTATGATTCTTGCAAATATGCATGGTCATATTTCTTGCACACAAGGTGGGGAATGTTTAGCAGGTCTTATAAAAGCAAAAAATTTAGGCAAAATAACTGATGAATTTGCTATTTTAGACGCAACAGCTCATGCTTTAAAATTTTCTGGTTTCCAAGAAATGTATTTTTCAGGAAATTTCCCTTCTGAATTTGGAGTAACACCAAAAGAAAATTTACAAAATAAACCACATACAATTATTGATAAAGAAAAAAAACAAACTCTTTCAAAAGAAGAATATACAAAACAATGTGCAGAAAACATTGCAAAATTTATGAACCTACTTTCTAAGTAAGTAAAATTATAAAACATATTTAAATAGTTAATTTAATTTTATACTTGACAGATTATTCACAGCAAGCTATTTGAATAAGACCACTTAAGTGGTAATTCATAATGTTAGCATGGCTAACTTTGGAGGACATCATGGGTTATTCAGTTAGTGTTGATACTGACAAATGCGTTGGCTGTGGAGAATGTGTAGACATCTGTCCAGTAAGCCTTTATGAAATTGTTGACGGTAAGTGCGAAGCACAAAACCCAGACGACTGTCTTGGTTGTGAATCCTGTACAGGTGTTTGCGAACACGACGCAATTACCATTGAAGAAGTATAATTATTATACCAATCAATATTTAGTGGCAGAGCAAAGGCTTTGCCACTTTTTTTTAATATTATTTATGTAAAATTTTTATACTCTTAAAACTATATTCTAAAAAAAACATTATTTAGAATTACTTTAACGCATTAGGCTTATAAAATAAAAAATATTTTCATAAAATCACTGACCTAATATGTTTCACTCTCTGTAAGCGAGGAGCAACGCGACTTGCTGAAAGAGTGTGAAACTGGGGGGCATTGCTCGGGGGTGCAAGGGGTGAGAGCTAGGGGGGCTTGCCCCCCGTAAGCTTACCACCCTGCTCGGGTCTAAGGGGTGAACCCCCTTATTAAACGTGATACTATGTTATAGTAGCATAAAGAAGAAAATGTTATATTAACAAGAAAAAAAATTATTTTAGAAACACACCCTAATTTTTATTATTAATATAAAATAAAAGGAGCTAATCGTGGCACTTTATACTGACCAAGAAGCATTAGATTACCATGAATTTCCACGCAAAGGAAAAGTAGAAGTAATTCCAACTGTAAGCTGTGATACACAAAAAGATTTATCTATGGCATATTCACCCGGTGTTGCTGTTCCTTGTATGAAAATTTATGAAGATGAAACAAAAGTTGATAATTACACTGGAAGATCAAATTTAATTGCTGTTGTTTCCAATGGTACAGCTGTTTTAGGTCTTGGCAATATTGGTCCAAAAGCCTCAAAACCTGTTATGGAAGGTAAAGGGCTTTTATTTAAAATGTTTGCTGATGTAGATGTTTTTGATATTGAACTTGATGAAAAAGACCCTAAAAAAATTTGTCAAATAGTTAAAGCCCTTGAGCCTACTTTTGGTGGTATAAATTTAGAAGATATTAAAGCTCCTGAATGTTTTTATATTGAAGACCGTTTAAAAAAAGAAATGAATATTCCTGTATTCCATGATGATCAGCATGGTACTGCAGTAATTACAGGAGCAGGGCTAATTAATGCTTGTGAATTAACAAAAAGAAAACTTTCTTCTTGTAAAATAGTTATTTCTGGTGCAGGTGCTGCTGCTATTGCTTGTGCAAATTTTTATGTAGCACTTGGTATTAAACGTAAAAATATTTTTATGTTTGATTCAAAAGGGTTAATTCATATTGGTAGAACAGATCTTAATAAATACAAAAAACGCTATGCTCAAAAAGAAAACTGCACAATGGCAGAAGCTATGAAAAATGCTGATGTATTTTTAGGTCTTTCAAAAAAAGGCGTTATCAATGGGGATATGGTAAAAACCATGAATAAAAATCCTCTTATCTTTGCTTGTGCTAATCCTGACCCTGAAATAAGTTATGATGATGCAAAAAAAGCTGTTCCTGATTGTATTATAGGTACAGGAAGAAGCGATTTTCCTAATCAAATCAATAACGTATCAGGTTTTCCTTTCCTCTTTAGAGGTGCATTAGATGTAGGAGCAACGGAAATTAATGAAGCAATGAAAATTGCTGCAGCAAAAGCTCTTGCAGCCCTCGCTAAAGAAGAAGTTCCAAGTGAAGTAAAAAAAGCCTATGCAAACCAAGATTTTAGTTTTGGTTTTGATTATATTATTCCAAAACCTCTTGATCCTCGAATTTTAGAATGGGAAACTATTGCCGTAGCAAAAGCTGCTATGGATTCTGGCGTTGCAACTCGCCCCATTACTGATTTTGAAGAGTACAAAAAAAGCTTGCATGCTCGTTTAGAAAAAAGCCACAAAAGAGCAAGTGAAGTTTATAAAAATTTATAAGAGTAATTTTTATTTTTTAGGGGGAAAACTTTTGAAAAAGTTTCTCCCCCTAAAACTCCCTTACAAAACTTTTTAATCTAAAAACTCTTTTGCCTACAAAAGAGTTTTTTTATTTAACAAATATGGAGTGTGTTTCCCAATAATTTAGAACACACTCTATACAAAATAAAAT
>JAHHTE010000007.1 GCA_020024815.1 Mailhella sp. | reverse complement strand
TTAACCTCTTGTGATTTTTGTATTTGCTTGAATTATTTGTAAAAATGTTATATAATGAATAGAAAAACAAAAGTAAACATGGGTATACTTATGAATTCATCATTAAGAATAAAAGAAGAACGTAAGCGATTAAATTTAACTCAAGACCAATTAGCAGGATTATTAGGAGTAACAAAACAATCAATTTTAGCTTATGAAAAAGGTTCTAGGTATCCTGATCTATTTTTTTTAGAAAAAGCATCTCAATTAGGTTTTGACACAAATTATATCATAACAGGAAAAAAGGTAAACAATAATATACCTAGACATAATGATAATAAAGATGATATTGTTACAATACCTTTAGTTGAGGCACGTCTTTCCGCGGGAGGCGGTAGTTTTTTAACAAGTTCAGAAATAGAAGAATATTTTTATTTTTCAAAAAGCTTTATTGAACAATTGGGAAATCCTAGAAATATGGTTGCCATGAAAGTAAGCGGCGATAGCATGGAACCAGAAGTTTATCATAATGACATTGTAATTATTGATGAGGCTAAAAAAGATATTTACCCAAGTAGAATGTATGCGGTAGCTTTTGGGGAATGTATTTATTTAAAACGCATTGATAGACTTCCTAATCAAATTGTATTAAAAAGTTCTAATCCTCATTATTCACCTATTATAATAGATATAAATGAACATACAGAAAACCAGTTTAAAATTATAGGGCAAGCCTTATGGAACGGGCATAAGTTTTAAAAACGTCCAACAGTTGGACGTTTTTAAAATGCCATATATAATAAAATCAATAAGTTATAAAATATGCAAAAATAAAATGTCCAACACGTTGGACATTTTTAAAATTTACCATACAAAAAATAAGTATAATTTTATATAATCTATTGTAATAAAAAACAGCAAAATAAAAATTAGTCAATAATAAAATAAATAATAAAATTAACCTCTTGTGATTTTTGTATTTGCTTGAATTATTTGTAAAAATGTTATATAACGAATAGAAAAATAAGCTTTAATAATGGCATTATTTTAAACGTTGTTTTACGCACTATAACTAACCCTAATAAAAAACGATTTAAGAAACAGCGTGAAATAATAAAAGTTAATTTGGAAGAAAGACAATTAGCACAAAGCGATAATTCCTAGTAAGTTTCTTTATAATTAAAACAACCCCAATAGCCCTCAAGCGAGGGCTTTTTTATTGCCTAAAGTGTCAAAAATTCGTCTTCCCCTTTGATAGATAATTCAATCAATAAAGGGTATTACATAAACATACAGAACAAAGATGTTGTGTATAGGTAAAGGATATGAGCTTCTGTTTAACATGACGCTAACTCTCACGTCCTGTGAGAGATTAGCTGTCGCTTGCAATTTATGCGAAAATTGCTTCGCTCCCACTGCGTGGCTCGTCACTTCCTGTGACTTTTTATACCAGAAAGCCTATGAGCTTCTGTTTAACATGACGCTAACTCTCACGTCCTGTGAGAGATTAGCTGTCGCTTGCAATTTATGCGAAAATTGCTTCGCTCCCACTGCGTGGCTCGTCACTTCCTGTGACTTTTTATACCAGAAAGCCTCAGAAAACCAGAGTACCACGAGTGCCAGAGCTTCAGAAAATCCGAGTACCTTGAGTACCAGAATTTCCGAAAGCCTAACTCCTTTGCAAAAAAGGGCTTGGAAAACCAAGCCCACAAAAAAATAAGGAAATAATATGAATAAATTTTTTTCATTTATAAGTGCAAGAAAAAGTCTTTTATGTGTATTAGGGCTTTTTGTTACCTTACTTTTGGTAATGGCGTTTTTTTATAAGGATCAGTTTTTTTTAGGTATGTACAAAGTATGCCTTGCTTTAGTTGGTTTATGTATTGGGGCTATGTTTGATATGGCATTATTTCCCTATGCTAAGCCTAGAGGTTATTTAGCTGGTAAATGGGATACAGACATAAAAGAAAATAAAACAGATAGTGCGGACTTTCCCATTTTAGTAGGACAAGAAATGGCATTTTTTATAGCTTGTATTCGCCGTATGTTGTTTTCTCTTATTGTAATGTTTGGGGTATGTCTTGCGTTATAAAAAAATTTTTCATACTGCCATTCTAATCCTCCTTGCTCTTGTGTGCTTTACTATTGGTAAGGCACACGCCCTTGAAATACCAGCAAAAGCTAATAACTATAAAAATTTTCTTATTCGTGAAAGTAGGCTTGTGTGGGGGCTTTCTGCTCCCAGTGCAACTTTTGCAAGCCAGATACATACAGAAAGCTTGTGGAATGAAAAGGCTAAAAGCTTTGTGGGTGCAATGGGGCTAACGCAATTTATGCCTGATACGGCAAAATGGATAGGTAGTATTTACAGGGAACTTACGGACGGTGATCCTTATAATCCCACATGGGCAATACGGGCATTAATTCGCTATAACAAGTGGCATTATGATAAATTAAGTGCAGTGGATATGCTTAATAAAATGGCATTTACCTTATCCGCATATAACGGTGGCTTAGGCTGGGTTTTGCGTGATAAGAAAAAAGCAAAAGCCCTTGGTTTAGACCCCTTTATATATTTTGATAATGTTGAAAAGGTCAATGCTGGCAGAAATTCTCGTGCATGGCATGAGAATAGGAGCTATGTAAACCTTATTCAAAAGCGAGAAGGTGCTTACCTTCAAAAAGGTTGGGGATATGGGGCTTTTGCCAAGTAAAATAATAGGTTCTTTTTTGATACTAGGTATAATTTTAGGGTATGCCTATTACCAAAAAACAGAAAAAGAACGTTTTGAAGTAGAAAATGCCTTACTAAAAGCGAATATAGCAAGCTTGGAACAAGCCTTGATCCAAACCCAAGCGGTGCAATCAAGCTCCACAGAATATAGTGAATACGTGGAAAATGAGCTTTTATTAGCACAACAAACTATAAATTCTTTACTTGAAAATAGGCACGACTCAACACCTGCACAAAGGAGTATAAAAAATGAACAAAAAAAACTTTTTCATATACTTAATGCTCCTTTGTAGCATTTTTTTACAAGCTTGTAGCACACAAAAAGAAATAATTTATACACAAATACCCTTAGCAGTATGTCCAGAACCAAAAGTTCCCCAGCTTCCTCAAGTAACAGGTGATTTAGCAAATGAAACAACAATACGTATTTTGATTGAACGAGAAAAACAGGTGCGTTCTTATATTGTAAGACTTAGAAAAAGCTTAGAATGTTATAATAAACAGGTAACACAATGAATTACTTAGAACTTATAAATGAATACGCAGGGTTACTTTCACTTATTTTAACAAGTGTAGGCTCGTGTGTCTTTTTTTGGCTTACAAAAACATTTTATACCAAAAATGAAGCGGAAAAAGATAAAATAGAAGTTCATACACGCCTTGCAGAATTAGAAAATAACTATAAAAAACATGATTTAATTTTAAACAATCTTCCCAGTAAAGAAGATTTTCATAAGTTGGCGTTATCTATTGAAAGTTTGCAGGGTGATATAAAAGCAAACACGATAAAATATAATGCGTTAGATGGAAAAATAGAACAATTAATAACACCTATCAATATGTTAACTGAATTTCATATTAAAGGATAATAATGGCAAATTTTAAGGAAATGTACACACAGCTTCGCAGGATAGCTATTCTACGATTTTTATTTGTAGCACCTGGCAAAACAGTTAACTCTGATATTTTAAAAATTGTGCTGAATGAACGAGGTATAACAACCTCAAAAGATGATTTAGAAAATGATTTGTGTTTTCTTAGTGCAGAAAACTGCATTGAATACAAATATTTTTTTGAAGAAAATAATTTAAGGGTAATAACGTTAACTGAAAAAGGTGAAGATGTTGCCACAGGTAAAACAATTATTGCAGGCATTAGGAGACCAAGAAAAGGTGATAATTTGCCTAAAATTCCCGATGATGAGCTAGGAGTACCCCATGGCTCACGTTAATAAAGTAAAAAAACTTAAAAGCGAATTACGGGAAACAGTGAATAAACTTTTGCAAAAAGGCGAAACCATAGACACTATAACCGTTTTTTTACGAAATGAAGGCGAAAATATAAGCCGTTCATCAGTGGGACGTTACCGTATTGAATGGCAAGAGGCTGTCAAGGATATTGAAGAAGCAAGAGCCTTTGCAGAAATGACAGTAGAAAAGCTAGCAAATCAAAGTGAAGATAAAATAGCGGTTTTAAATTCTCAACTTTTAGAAACAGCATTTCATAGATTATTGCAAGGCTTGCACCAATTAGAAAGAAATGGTGAAGATACGGAAAAAATTATTAAATTATACGAACGCCTTGCAAAAGCACATAAATATGTAAGTTCTGCTCATGCTGATGATGTAGATACTACAATTAAGAAAAATGACTATGCCCTTGATACAGCAATAGCAAGTGAAAGTGAACAAGATAAGAGTTTGACAGTAAGTTTTATAAAGTAGGTATGGTATGGCAAGAGGAAACGCAAAACGTCAAGCACTTTTAAAAAGAAAGCATGAAAAAGATTTGCTTTTAAAAAAAGAAGAAAAAATAAAAAATTCTGAAACTATTTCTATTCCACAAATATTTGAGGAATGGCTCAAGCCCTGTCGCTATAAAATTGGTTATGGTGGGCGTGGTGCTGGTAAGTCTTGGAATATAGCTATTTTACTTGTGCTACAAAGTCTTGAAAAACAATTGCGTATTCTATGTTGTCGTGAGTATCAAGCCAATATTAGCCAATCAGTACACAGGTTACTGCAAGATATTATTCACCGCTTTGGTTTATCAGCATATTTTAATATTACAAAAACAGAAATTACTTGCACTCTAACAGGTTCGCAATTTTTATTCAAAGGCTTACACCATAACCCCTATGAAATAAAATCACTTGAAGGTGTGGACATTTGTTGGGTGGAAGAAGGGCAAAGTGTTTCTAAACAAAGTTGGGATATATTAATCCCAACTATTCGTAAAAATAATTCTGAAATTTGGGTAAGTTTTAATCCTGATTTAGAAACAGATGAAACGTATCAACGCTTTGTTATGAATAAAGGCGACAATGTACTTTTACAAAAAATAAATTTTGACGCAAACCCATATTTTCCTGATGTACTACGGGAAGAAATGGAACACTGTAAACGTACAGACAAAGAAGCATATAATAATATATGGCTTGGTGAATGTAGAAAATACAGCGATGCTCAAATTTTTAAAGATAAATTTGAGATAGTAGATTTTGAAACACCACAAAATATCAAGTTTTTATTCGGAGCTGACTGGGGTTTTGCTAAAGACCCAAGTACGCTTATTCGGTGCTTTATAGTGGAAAATACCCTTTATATTGATAAAGAATTATATGCTGTTGGTGTTGATTTAGATCAGTTACCCAATTTTTATAGAGCAATGCCTCATATAGAAAAAAGTAGAATTATGGCAGATAATTCCAGACCAGAAACCATACATTTTATGAAGAAAAAAGGGTTTTGGATAGAGGGAGCAAAAAAATGGGGAGGGAGTGTACAAGATGGTATAAGCATTATGAAAGGTTTTGATAAAATTATTATACATTCAAGCTGTAAACATACTGCTGATGAATTTCGCTTTTATTCTTACAAGGTAGACAGGCTCAGTAATGAGGTTTTACCTGTTATTGAAGATAAGCATAACCATTGTATAGACGCTATACGCTATGCATTAGATGGGCATATTAGAAATAAAAAGCCAATGAAGTTTAGATAACATGAAAAAGAAAAAACAAGCACTTAAATTTAATTTTCACGTTGAGGAAAAAAATCTTCTTCCTCTTGATACAGGTATTCATGCTAAAACTATGGTACAAGAAGAAATTCGTATGGCATTAGATAATGCTTTGCCTCAAACATTTAGAACTATGGTTGAATATGAAAAAGAAGGTTCTTTATTTCTTGGCTATCCTTTTTTACAAGTATTAGCACAAAATCCTCTGATTTCTGCTGGTGTTGAAACTATTGCTGATGAAATGACAAAAAAATTTGCAAAAATTATTTATACAGGTGATAGCCTAAACAATAATCTTATAACAACAGGGGATAAAATAAAATATTTAGAAAGCGAGTTGCGTAAATACAAGATACGAAGTCTTTTTAGAATAGCAGCAGAAAAAATTGGTTACTATGGTGGTTGTCTTGTTTATATTGATACTGGAGTAAAAGACCCAGAAATTTTAAAAAGCCCTCTTATTTTAGACCCTGCAACTTTTAGGCAAAATTCATTAAGACGTTTTACCCTTATTGATCCTATAAATATAATGCCTGGCTTATATAATAGCGTAGACCCTACTGCAAGCGATTATTTTAAACCTTCTACATGGTTTGTTTTAGGTAAAGAAATTCATGCATCACGCTTTTTATATTTTGCTGGCAAGGAAGCACCACTTTTATATAAGCCGAGCTATAACTTTTTTGGTATTTCTCAAGCTCAATTAGCTTTTGAGTACGTAGAAAATTTTCAAAAAAATAGAGATTCAGGCAGTGAATTATTAAATAAATTTTCTATTTCTATATTAAAAACTAACATGATGGGGGCATTAGCTGGTTCTGGTACAAGTGAACTAGATAGTAGAATACAGTACTTTATACAAAAAAGACATAATGACGGTGTGTTTGTTCTTGATAAAGATGAGGAAGATTTTATTAAATCCGACACTTCACTTACAGGAATTACGGATATTGTACGACAATCTTTAGAATTGATTGCGTCTGTGTTTCGTATCCCTGCTGTTAAATATTTAGGAATAAGTCCAAGTGGTTTTAATGCCACAGGTGAAAGCGATTTAAAAAATTTTTATTCACTTGTAGAGAGCTTACAGGAAAAACAATTTGCAGATAATTTGGAAAATATTCTTAAAATATTACAACTTAATATGTATGGAAATATTGACCCACATATAACGTATGAATTTATTCCCCTTGATGAAGAAGATAACAAAATAAAAGCAGATACAGAAAAAGTAAAAGCAGACACATTAGCTATATATTTAGATAGAAATGTTATTTCCGCAGAAGAATCAAGAACTATTATAGCAGAAGACAAAGAAGGACTTATGAAAACAATCGATCCTGATAATACGAAGTTTTTGGATAATATTGAAGAACAAATAGAGCAAGAAGACAATTTACAATTTTTTTCAAACAATATCTAAAATGCATTATAAGCGTTTTTTTATTCTTAGATAGGTTATGTATCAAAAAAACGTAAAAAACTTCTCTAACCCTGTTTATTTTCGATTTTGAACACATACTATGACAAAAGTAAAAACAAAATCCACAAGGCAAATAGCAAAAAATATTTCTTTGCAAGTTTGGTACAGAAATGAACTTGCAAAAGCCATAAAAAAAATGGCAACAAAAACAGAAAAAGAAATATTGAAAGTCTGGAAGCAAAATACGCCGAAAATGACGCTTAAAAAAGAGCAAGCAGTTTTTGACAGTATGCAAAACGTACCGGGTGTACAGCAGGACGCTGTACTGAGCGAAATTGTATGTATGCAGGATGCATACAGCCACGCAGTGCGAGTGAAGCAGAAACCACGCTTTCTGCAAGCGACAGCGAGTGTACAGCAGGACGCTGTACTGAGCGAAATTGTATATGACGCAAGCCCAGCGGCAAGTTTGGCAAAAGTTTTGACTTCGCTACGACATTACTTTGGTACGCATTTTCAAACTATGGCTGATAGAGTTTCTAAAAAATTTACGAAAAAAGCTCTTACAGGTGTGAATGTAAACCTTAAAAGTATATTACAAGAAGAAGGCTTTACTGTTGATTTTAGACTTACAAGACAGTTAAATGATATTTTACAAGCAACCATAGCAGAAAATGTAAACCTTATAAAATCTATTCACGGTATGTATTATGATCAAGTGCAAACTATTGTTATGCAGGCAGTAAAAAATGGTCGTGATATGGAATACATAAAAAGTGAATTGATGGAACGCTTTAGAGTTACAGAGCGAAAAGCTCAAATTATAGCAAGAGACCAAACAAATAAAGCCACGCAGGCTATATCACGGGCAAGAGCTTTGGAAACAGGCATAACTAAAGCAAAATGGGTGCATGTGCCAGGAGCAAAAACAAGCAGAGAAGAACATAAAGCCTTTAACGGACAGGAATTTGATTTAACAAAAGGGCTTTATGATAAAAAAGTTGGAAAATACATTATGCCCGGTGAACTTATAAATTGTAATTGCCGCTTTAAGCTTGTTGTTCCAAGTGTAGAGAAAAAATAATGGCAAAAGATGAAGTATGGATAACCCTAAAAAGTGGAAAAAGAATACAGCTTGATGAAGATGGCTATGTAGTAAAAGGCTTTTCAGGCTTTATGGGAAAACATATCACTAAAATAAAAGACCATGAAGAAAAAATTTTAGAGCCATATTCAAAACCAAGCAAAAGTTTTGACAGGTATTTACATGAAAATGGTAATAGTAAAAAAGAAGCTTTTAAACAATATTTCAAAGAAAATTTGCAAGGAAAATATGTAACTACCACAATAAATGGTCAGCCTGCTGATATTCATTTTACAAAACGCACAAGTGAAAAATTTAAAATGTTTGTAAATGAACATAATGAAAAAGCAAATTTTCTTGAAGATATTCCAAGTGTTTTACAACATCATATTGGTAGCAATGATTTAACAAAAGAACGAGATGATTTTTCAAAATTTCATTATTTTGGAAATACTATTGAAAAAGAAATAAATGGAAAAAAAGTAAAGGCAAAAATTCAAGTTGATGTAGGAATAAAAAAAGAAGCAAATGAAGAATATGAAGCATATCATTATACAGCAAAAGAAATTACAGAAGATACAAAAAAAGCTAGTGTAACTGCCTTTGGTCGTGGTTTATTACTAAACCACCCCTTACGGGAAAATCCACAGCACCTTTTACAACTAGCTTGTGATACCATAATAAAGCCCCAATACGAAGTTGTCAATATTGAAATAGAGGTACTTGAAAACGCTATGCCAAAAAATACCGTAAATGATAAAACCATAATTTTAGACAGCAAAAGCAAACGCTCCATTGATAGAAACGGATTTATGCATGTTGAAAAATCAAACATCACCAAAGAAAGCGTTGATCCTTACTGGGGCAGAGAAATACCCAATTACGAAGAACATGGGCTTGACCCTGATGCTATATATTTTGGTTACCGTAAAGGCTTGGAACTAGAAAAAGCAGTGCAAACCTTTAACGGCTTGCCACTCATGCGAAATCATCATGTAGACAGTGCAGAAAAACCACAAAGAGAGCATAGAGTGGGAAGCATTGGTACAAATTGCCAATATGAAGCACCCTATTTGCAAGCAAGCCTTACCATTACCGATGCAGAAGCTATACGAAAAATACAAACAGGCGAACGCATGGAACTTTCAGCTGGGTATTATTTTGTGCCAGTATTTGAAAAAGGCGAATTTAATGGTCAACCCTATGATTTTATTATGACAGAAATAGCAGCAAACCATGTAGCTCTAGTAGAAGAAGGTAGGGCTGGAGCTGATGTGTGCGTTGCTGATAGTGGAAAAGCAGTACAGGATGTACTAAAGCCACGCAGTGCGAGCGAAGCAATTTTCGCACAAATTGCAAGCTCGAGCGAGTGGGTAACAGGACGTTGCCCCGAGCGTAGCTCTAAAAAAGAAGGTAGGGCTGGAGCTGATGTGTGCGTTGCTGATACTGCTGAAAACGTAAAAAATATTCAACCTCAAAAAAAGGAAAATACTATGGAAGAAAAAGAAGAAGTTACTAAAGATAATGAACTTACTAAAGATAATGAGCTTGCAGAAGACGAAGAAAAAGCAACTTGTGATAATGAAGTTGATAGTGAGCCAGAAAAAGATAATGCAATAAATGATGATGAGCTTGATATTGAAAATATTTTGCAAGCAGCAGGTATTGCCTCTTCTGATGATGTAAAAAAGGCTTTTCTTGCAGGTATGCACTATTCAGCTAAAAAAGACGAATTAGTCACTGTTACAGATGAAGAAACAGCATTACAAAAAGAAGATAAAAAAGACGAAGCCCCAGCAATGGACACAAACACCATTAAAAGGCAATTACGGGAAGAAATGCGGGACATACAGCTAGCTGTGCGTGATGTTCGTCCTTTAGTAGGAGAATTAGATACAATGGTTTTTGATAATGGCGATCAAGTTTACCTAAAAGCTTGCGAAATTATGGGAGTAAGTGCAAGTAAAAAAACAGCAAGGGACGTGTGCAAAGCTCTTCTTGCAACAAATCGCACGACTACACCTATAATGGCATTAGATAGTAAAACTAATTTTAAATCACGATTTGCAATATAAGGAAATAATATGTTTCAAAAACAAGTACAAACAACCCTTGCGAAAGGCTTTGCGGGACAATTAGCAAGTTTAAACCCACAAGTATACGATACAAATAATTTACCAGCTGGCAAAAGTGGCATTACTGCAGGTTTAGCGGTTTGGCAAAAAACAGATGATAATATCCTTGAAAATAAAGGAACAGGAAAACCATTAGGTATTGCTTTAGCTAATATGAATTATGTTAATTATGACCTTTCAAAAGACGCTTCTATGCTTATTAGCGAAGGGCAAACAATTCAAGTATTAAAAAAAGGTGATGTGTATGTAAATTGTACAACAGCGGCAAATGTAGGGCAAAAAATTTATGTGAATACAACAAATGGTACTTTTTCTGCTAATGAAACCGGTCAAACGGTTGATAGTTCAGTAGAAACGGATTTTTATGTAATTGAAGGTGCCACAGGTACTAATGAATTAATTTTAATTTCAAACTGGAGCTAAAATGAGTATTACCCAAGAACTTAATTATTTAAAACAACATAAAGATATTCATTTAAATTATTGCCGCAATTTTATTGAAAATGGTACTAATAAAGATGGTATGGGCAAAATTATTCCTAATAATTATACTCAAATTGCTATGGATACGGTTTTAACAACAAATCCAGGTGTTGCTTTGCCAGTACAGCTTCTTTCTTACTGGGATACAACAGCAATTAAAGTTTTAACAGCAAAACGTAGTGCTGTGGAAATTTTTCCTGAAGTGAAAAAAGGAAATTTTGCCTCTGCTCGTATTGAATTTAGACAAATGGAAGATGTTGGAAGCACAAAACCATATTCTGATTTTTCCCATTCTGGTATGTCCAGTGTAAATTACAATTTTCCTTTTAGAGAAAACTATCGCTTCCAGACACATATTATTGTGGGTGATTTAGAAGCAGAAATGAGCGGTGAAGCAAAAATTAATTTAATTGCAGATAAACAACGTTCCGCTACAAATGCTATTGCTATTGATGCTAATAAATTCTTTTTATTTGGTGTTGCTGGGCGTAAAATTTACGGTATTTTAAATGAACCTAATTTATTGCCAGCTATTACTCCTATTGTAGTTAATTCAAAAACAAAATGGACAGATAAAACTACGCAGGAGCGATACAATGATGTGTTAGCATTATTTAGCGAATTTGTAACGCAGCTTGGTGGATTGGTAGATCAAACAAGCCCTATAATTTTAGCTGTAAGCCCTGCAGTAAATGTTATGCTTGGTTCTGCTACTGATTACAATGTCTCTGTGCTTGATATGCTGAATAAATTTTTTACTCAGCTAAAAATTGTTATTGTGCCAGAGCTTGAACAAGAAGATGAACAAACCATGATGATGATTGCCCCTGAAGTAATGGGACAACGCACAGGTGAATGTATTAGCCCAGAAAAATTTAGAACGTATCAACCATATCGTCAAATTTCTTCTTTATCACAAAAAGTTGCAAGTGCTACGGCTGGGTTTGTTTTATATAACCCCGCAGGCATAGCAACTATGACTGGAATGTAGAAATAAAAAACATAGAAAGTGCAAATAGCATAACGAAAATGAATATACACGCATTAGCTAATGCAGCTATAAGAGCTATACACCCTAATGAATATATCACGCTTTTTCTTGCCTTAGGGCAAGAAAATGTACGTGGTATTGTAAAACCCAAATATTTAGCACCAATAATTCTTGAAGCACAAGTACAAGATGAAGCGGACACAGGTTTGCAACATACAGAAAACATAAGCCAAACAGGTTTAGTAAAACGCTTTTATGTAAATAAGATACAGGAAATAATAAATCCTCAATCACTTATGAGACAAAAAGAACGAACAGGTGATATTATTTTACGAAATGATGGCACATATTGGCTTATTACTCAAATATTAGAAGAATTTGATTTACATACGGTACTAAAGGGTGAACTTTTAACAAAATATCCAGATTTTACTGGACAAGATTGGTATCATGAATACGCAAATGCTAAACCCTCTTAGCTTATTAGATGCTGTTTATGAATATGTAAAAAATAAAAGTAACCTTGAAGAAAATTGTATTTTTCAAGGCGGGAATAATTTTTCCCATCTTCCCAAAGAACATAATAATTTTGCAATACTTACTCTTTTAAGTTTGCAACAAATAGGCACAAATCAAGAAACCTATCATAACGATACTATTATCATTGAAAGTCTTATCAAAATAGGCGTACAAGTAGATATTTATGGAAATACCCTTTTAGAGGCGTGGCAAAATATGCTTTCTACGCATAGTTTATTTCACGACCATGTGGCTTGTAATTTTTTTATTCCTTTGGGCTACACGCCATTATATGCGGATGAAATAAAAGTCATAAATACAGTGGATAGTTCTAATCAATATGTACCAAGATTAACAACAACTTTTTATTTTTCTTATAAAAATATTAATGTTATTCCTTTTGATTTCTTTGATAGTGTAAAGGTGAATGTAGTAAATGTTGATGTAAAATTCCCACCCATAGGAGATACTCATGGCAAAAGCAAAAAAAACAAATAATGTAACGGTTGTATATAATAGTCCTCGATCAATAAAACTTATTACAAGTAAAGGAGAAAAAGTTATTATTAATGGTTCTCCTGTAAGTAATATTTTAGATCAATATGGCAAGCCTTGTTATAAACGTTTTGGTTTTACTAAAATTCCCGCTGATGTTTGGGAAGATATTAAAAAAACATATAAAAATGCCAGTTGGTTTACTTCTGTGCCACCTAAAATGTTTGCCCAAATGGAAGAAGATGATGCCATTGCAGAAGCAGAAGAAAAAAAGGAAGAAAATCACGGCTTTGAACAAGTAAATATTGAAAACACTCAAACAGAACAACTTAAAGAGCAAACAGAAAATGTATAAAACAGAGCAAGAAGATCCATATTTGCCAGAAATACCAATAGAACCACCAGAACAACCAAAGCCACCAGAAGGCGTGGTAATTTTTGACCCAACAGAATTTAAAGAGATCTATCCACAGTTCCAAAATATTAGCAATAAAGCGTGTGAATTTGCTTTTAATGAAGCCACGCTTTACTTAGAAAATAATAAAAATTCTATTGTAAAAAGTGTAGAAAAAAGAAAATTACTTTTATATTTGCTCACTTGCCATGTTTTAACGCTCAAAACTAGAGGCGATATAGTAGGAAAAATAGCTAGTGCAACAGAAGGAAGTGTTAGTGTAAGTTACGCTAATACTTCCCCTTCAGCTAATGCTGAATGGTATAGCCAGACCCAATGTGGGTTAAGTTTTTACCAAGCAATAAAACCATATTTGTTAGGTCGCTATTATGGCAAATGTTAGCATTACTGGTGGTGATAAATGGAAAAAGGCTTTTGAAAAATACCAACAAGAATCAGAATTAAAAGTAGGTATTCTAAACGGTGCCACCTATCAAGGTGAAGGCAATAAAAGCCAAGCAGGGCAAAAAGTTGCAGAAGTTGCCTATTGGAATGAATATGGAACAAAAAATGCCCCTGCTCGTCCTTTTTTTAGAAATAGCATTGAAAATAAAAAAAACGAATGGGTGCAGTTAATAGAAAGCGAAGTTAAACGAGGACAAAGCTTAGAACAAGCCTTTAATGCTGTTGGGGACAACATAACAGCGGATATTATGGATACAATCAAGCAAGGCATTGATCCTGCTTTATCTGAAGCAACATTAGCTAATAGAGCTAAAAAAGGACATACAAGCACCACGCCACTTATGGACAGTATGACCCTTATAAAATCTATTGAATATGAAGTAAATAAATAAAGGTGGCTTTTGGGTATCCTACCCAAATAAAACTTATAAAAAAGGTGATATATGGCAATTCCAGCGTTGATTTTTTAAATGACGCTCGGCATTACGTCCTGTAATGCACTCGCTCAAGCTCGTGAAAAGCGTGGTTTTCACTTCGCTTGCACTGCGTGGCTTTTGGGTATCCTACCCAAAAAAAACTTATAAAAAAGGTGATATATGGCAATTCCAGCGTTGATTTTTTAAATGACGCTCGGCATTACGTCCTGTAATGCACTCGCTCAAGCTCGTGAAAAGCGTGGTTTTCACTTCGCTTGCACTGCGTGGCTTTTGGGTATCCTACCCAAAAAAATACTTATTAAAAAAGGTGATATATGGCAATTCCAGCTAGTCAATTAGTACAGGTGAACCCACGAATAATTGCAAGTGGTGGGAAAAATCTTGATTTTAACGGACTTCTTCTTACAAAGAATAATAATATTCCAGTACATAGTGTACTTAATTTTGCAGATTCAACAGGAGTAAATGATTATTTTGGAGCAGAAAGTGATGAAGCAAAACTCGCAAGCGTGTACTTTTTAGGGTATAATAATAGTTTTATTAAACCTAAAAAACTTTTATTTGCTCGTGTTATTGATGATCCATGTTCTGCATGGATAAAAGGAGCAAAGCTTACTGCAAGCATAGAAGAATTAAAACAAATTATTGATGGATCGCTTACAATAACATTATCGCAAGAAATTATTCTTACAAACCTTAATTTTAGTGCTGCAACTACCTTTAGCGATGTAGCAAGCATATTACAAACAGCTATTCAAAATGCAAATGAAGAAGCAAGCATAAAAAATGCTAGTGTTGATTTTTCTAGTCTGTATCATGCATTTATTATTAATAATGGTGAAACAGGATCAAAAAGCATAGTAAGCTTTGCAAGTGGTGATGTGGCTGATGCATTAGCCCTTACAGAAGAGAAAGGGGCTGTACTTTCACAAGGAAGTGAAAAAATAAGCCCTAATCAAACAATGGAAAATGTTACAGGTGTTAACCAAAACTGGGTAAACTTTACTACAACTTACATGGCAAGCGAAGAAGAAGTTCTTGGTTTTGCAGAGTGGGCAAATAGTAAGGGGGTTGATTATTTATATATTTATGCAGATAAAGACCCAAAACTCTTACAGCCTAACAATGAAAACACTATTGCTTATAAAATAAAAGAGAAAAATCTTAGTGCTGTTGCTGGTTGCTATGCAAGCCCAGAATATGCAGTTTTTCTTATGGCAATAGGTGCTAGTATTGATTGGAATAGGCTAAATGCCATTGTAACAACTGCTTTCAAAGCCCAAAGTGGTTTAAAAGCCAATATTACAAACGCAACAGATGCAACTAATCTTATGGCTCAAGGTATGAACTTTGTAGGGGATTATGCAACAAGAAACGATCAATTTATTTTTCATTATCCCGGGCAAATGTTTGGGCAATATGCGTGGATTGATGCGTATTGGGGTGCTGTTTGGATGAAAAGTCAAATTCAAACAGCGTGTATGCAAGGCTTTGAAAGTGCTGGGCGTATTCCTTATAATGAAAGAGGATACACACTTATAAAAGCTTGGATACAAGACCCAGTAAATAGAGCTTTAAATAATGGTGTTATTGATATAGGCATTGTTTTATCTGAAGCACAAAAAATGCAAGTAGAACAAGAAGTTGGGCGTGACGTAGGTGTTGATATTGAAAGTGCTGGGTATTTTTTGGAAGTAAAAGATCCGGGAGCAAATGCTCGTGTAACAAGAGAAAGTCCACAAATTAATTTTTATTACACCTATGGTGGTTCTATTAATAAATTAGATATACCAGCAACAATGTTGAGTTAAAATAGAGGTAAATATGGCTGTAAGAGATATTACATCAGCAAATTCCACAGCAGTTATGGTTGTGGACACTATATTTCCCATTGGTTTTGCTTTGGAAGCGTATGCAACAGATCAAAGCTTAAGTATGGGCGAATCAACCATTGCAGAAACAAGAATGGGGGTTGATGGATATATGTCAGCAGGTTTTGTACCTAATATAAAAACAATGACAATATCCTTTGAGCAACATAGTTCAAGTATAAAGTTTTTAAATCAATTATATCAACTTACGGAAGCAAATAGAACTATTTATGAAGTAACACTTGTTGTAACAGTGCCAAGCGTAAAAAAAACATATACTTTTACAGGCGGTGTGTTAAAGACTGCTAAACCTTTTGCAGATCATAAAAAAGTTTTAGATACTGTTAGTTATACTTTTGATTTTGAAAGAATGATCACAGCTAGCATTTAATAAGGGGCTTGACCCCGAGCAAAGGGGAAATTAGAAAGTGAACTAATCATAAAAAATGCTTTAAAATAAAAAACCCCGATAAACGGGGTTATAAAAGTTAACTTTTTAGATCATTATCAAGGCTTATTATAACTTGATTTAACTTTTCTTTGGTAAAGTTTGTGCATAACTGATAACCCAAAACACAATCATTAGTAATAAGGTTTTCTGCTGTAACTGTACCTAAAAAAGAAATAAGTGCCATAACTTCTTGGAGTTCATCTTGAATATCAAGTAGATCTTGCATAATTACCCCTTTATCCAAGTAATGAACCTTGATTTATAGTGTTCTTTGAAAATTGAATATTGGAATTTTTTACTTGTTCCCATAAACCTAAGCGTTTTAGCCTATCACGAATAGTATCAGGACTGCATTCTAAAATTTTAGCTGTATCTTTTAACGTTACACCTTTTTTTAGATATGTAATAGCTTTGTTTAGTTGAGTAAGTCCATCATATTTTTTTTGGTGTTTTACTCCATTGTTAAATGCTTTTTCTTCAATAGTGGTAATATCTTCTAAAAGTCTTTGGCGTGCTTTTTTATAGGCTATATTTTCAACCTCAAGAGAAAGTAAGTCTTTTCCCACTGCTACACCTTCTTCATAGGCTTTGTCGGAAATAGTTTTTAACTCGTCAATTTCTTTATCAAGCAAGGCTTTTTCCATTGCATTAAAAGCTTCAATGTATTTGAGTTTCCATTGTAAAGCTTTTTCCCCAGTAAAGCCCATTACAAGAAGAGAAAACGCATCACGGGTTAAGGTATACATGGGTTGTTTTTTGTTCTGCAAGTTTACATAGGAGGACTGTCCAAAATTGGACACTCCCCATTCTTTGGGAAGTTGTTTTAATAATTTTTCAATATCTCTTAGGATATGTTGGTGATTTTTTCCAAAAGTTTCAGCTAGTTTTAATGAGGTAGTAGTAATAATACCATTGTCATTTTGTGAAACTAAGTTTTGCATAAATACTCCTGAATAGTGTGATTAAAAAAGTTATGCCGAGAGCTCACACAGTTCAGGAACTGCTGGAATATTCCCCTTGCGGGTATTGTATTATCCAACTCTCGGCAAAATTAAAAAATTTGTCGTTAAATAAAAAAGACCTTTTTCGCTTGGTCATGCGTCCTGAATGGAGGTGTGAAGCTCCGTGAAAAGAATAATAGAGAAAAATATGATAAATGTCAATTAAAAATGTAATAAAATTTCATAATAGGAAATTAAAGAGGAAATTATGAGTAAAAAACAAGAAAAAAATAAAAGTCTTGCTAAATATATCAAAAGCATTGTGAAAGAAATAAAAAAACAGGAAGATATAAAATCTTCCCAAAAAGTTGAAGTAAAATTTGAATGTTCTCTTGATACAGAAGGAAAAGTTGTTGAGATTGGTAACAATAAAGTATCAATTACTGTTACTTGGTAACTTTTGATTGTGGAAAAATAACAGGAATAGAAAACCGTATTCGACTAACATTTTCATTGCTATGAGCTTGGTTTTTATCTTTTCCAAAAGATATAGTGCTAATACCGAGTTTTCCTTTTGTATCTACGCTATCAGAATTTTCAATAGTAAGACAAATATCAAAATCTAAAAACTGAGCAGGTTCTCTGCTATGTATATTTGATATTCTAACGTTATCTTGAGGTCCAACACAAGGCGGATTAATAATTGTTCCATACTCTGCAGTACGAAGTTTAGCATCTTCAAGACCTTCTGTTATTTGAGTAATTGTTTCAGAAATAAATTCTTTTAAATTCATAATCTCTCCTTTGTTATTTTTTTTGTTGTGTGTAAGAAAATAAAATAACAAAGGAGAATATAAAAAACAATAAAATTAATAAGATAAAAGGAAATAAAAAGAGAAACTATGAAAATTAAAGGAACTGTTATAGGTTTAGTTATGGGTGTTTATAATAAAATGTATCTTGTTTTAGACAGAGAAATAAAAACGCCTTTTTGCATACCATTAGCTGATAAATTCGGCTTTTTTGAAAAACCAACACAGCCCATAGGGTTTGAATATAGGGCATTTATGCTAGATAGCTTTTTTGAAAAAGGTTATTTTTATCAATTAACTAAAATAGAAGGTCAAGCAGTTTGTCCAGTCCTTTGTCTGCAAGCCTCTTTAGTACCTCAAAAGGAAGGTATTGAAGAAAATTTTTCAACTTCTCAAGATTGCTATTCAAAACCTTATGGGTATTTTGAGATTGAGACAAAAGAACTTGAATAAGCTCTGCTTTATCTTCAAAGGGCAAAATTTAACCTTTGTTATTGAACAAATGCCCGCTGACTAACACATAACGCTTGATTGTGCGTCCTGCACAATACAAGCTAATCGCTTGCAATTTGTGCGAAAATTGCTTCGCTCACGCTTCGCGAGTTGGCTTCCTGCCAACAAGTTGCGGGCAAAGGAGAAATATTATGAGAGAAACAAAAGAAATTATTTTACAACAAAAAGGGCAAAATTTAACCTTTGTTATTGAACAAATGCCCGCTGACTAACACATAACGCTTGATTGTGCGTCCTGCACAATACAAGCTAATCGCTTGCAATTTGTGCGAAAATTGCTTCGCTCACGCTTCGCGAGTTGGCTTCCTGCCAACAAGTTGCGGGCAAAGGAGAAATATTATGAGAGAAACAAAAGAAATTATTTTACAACAAAAAGGGCAAAATTTAACCTTTGTTATTGAACAAATGCCCGCTACTAAACTACAAATTTGGCTAATGAAAGCTTTAACGTGCTTACTTGGTACGGAGATTAGTGAGCTTGATTTTGGGGCATTGCAAAAAGAAATAAACATTAAAGGGTTAAGTTTTTTACAAAATTTAGATATTGATAAAATTGAGCCACTTATTAATACCTTGTATTCTTGTGTAAAATATAAGGTTGACGGTACACTTATGCAGATTGATCAAAACAATATTGATAGTATTATTTTAGATGTAAGAACATTATTTTCCTTACAAAAAGAAGTATTAAAGCATAATTTAAGTTTTTTCGGAGAAAGCCCCTTGAATATAAACGAAGGGGTCAAACAAACGGTCAATACCTTCAATATGCCAATGTTTCAAACGAAGTAGCAATTGTTATTTCAAAAGGCTTTGCAAGCCTTTATGAATTGCAAACCATTTACAGCTATAACGATTTATTGGATTTGATAGAAATAGCAGTAATTAACGCAGAAAACGAACAAATTGCAATAGAAGAAAGTCGCAGGAAGTAAGAGTTAGCGTTATATTAAAAGGAAAAATAATGGCTGATAGTATTATAGAAAGAATGTTTATAGCTTT
The DNA here is from genome assembly GCA_020024815.1 of Mailhella sp. Lineage (GTDB taxonomy): Bacteria > Desulfobacterota > Desulfovibrionia > Desulfovibrionales > Desulfovibrionaceae > Taurinivorans. The sequence goes on along the minus strand of JAHHTE010000007.1, from coordinate 9,715 downwards.
TGGTGTAAAAACAGATGATATACAAAAAGGTATGGCAAAAGCGGAGCAAATTGTTGAAAATAGCATAAATCATATAAAAGACGCTATCATGCCTTTAGCTACGGGATTTGCTTTAGCTGGAATGGTAACAACATATACAGAAGGAGCCAATGCCATAGCAAAAGCAAGCGATATGCTTGCGATGAGTATAGAAGATTTACAAGCATGGCAAGGTGCTGCTGAAAGTATGGGGGCTGAAGGTGAAGAAATTAATGAAATGCTTATAGATATGAATGAATATCTTGTAGATATGGTACAGTTTGGCTCTGGTCCTGCTGTGGATATTCTTAAAAAACTCGGTATTTCCGCAACAGATGCAAGCGGAAAAATACGCCCAGCAACAGAAGTTTTGCTTGATATGGCAGAAGCAGGGGAAAAAATAAGTAAACAAGAAATGCTAGCCTATGGTAAAATTATGGGCTTTGATAAATCTGTTATTGATTTATTAATGAAAGGTAGAAAAGGATTAGAAGAATTACTTAATGCTCAAAAGGAATTAGCTGTTTTTTCTAAAGAAGATGCTGAAATATCAAAACAATCACGCATAGCATGGCAAAGTTTAATTAAAGCTTTACAAGCCTTACAAGCAACTATTATGCGTGTAATTATGCCAGCATTTATAACACTTACAAATTGGTTTACAAAAGCTGTTATCTGGGCAAGACAAAACCAACCTTTTATTACTGCTCTTTTTGCTGGGTTAGCTATGATTTTGGCAAAGGTTTTTATTCCTGCTCTTGTAAAAATGGGCATAACGGCTTGGTCTGCTATGGCTCCTTTTTTACCCTTTATTGCTATAATAGTAGCTCTTGCTTTAGCTATTGATGATTTATGGACATATTTTGAAGGTGGTGAAGCTGCCTTATCTCCTGTATTATCAGGATTTATTGCTCTTACAACCGCAGGGCTTGGAATCTATAAAATATTTGGTGGAAATATTATACCCTTGCTTATTTCACTAACTAAGCTTGTGGGCGGACTTGGGCTAACAATTATAAAAACACTTATACCTGCTCTTGCAAGTTTAGCTGTATCTATTTGGGGAGCTATGGCTCCACTACTTCCATGGATAGCTTTATTCGCGGCAATAGGAGCGGTAGTATATGGTGTGTGGAAACTTTTTACAGATGGTGAATTTATTATTGAGGCATTGAAAGAAAAAATAGGTGGATTTTTTGACTGGGTTACAGATAAATGGAATAGTTTTACTTCTTGGCTTTCTGATGAAGAAGAAGTTAAAGCTCCTGTTGTTAATGATACGGGTTCAAATCAAAAACAATTTACAAATAATACAGGGGTAAACCCCATACAAAACCAAGAAAAACAAAATCTTTTTTCTGATTATGGGGCATATAATGCTCCCCTATATGGTATAACGAAGGAAGATATGCTTAAAATAACAAATCCTACAACAAATCAGACCCAGACTAATAATATAACTAATTCTACAAGTGTAGGAAATATTACTATAAATACCAGTGCAACCAATGCTAGTGAAATAGCAAAAAATATAAACCCAGCTTTACAAAAAGAATTAGGCAATAATAATTTTGTTATGGCTGCTAATACTGGGGTTATTGCAAAATGAGTGGTTTTATTTCTTCTGCTTTAGATAATTTTTTCAAGCGAGAATATGCTCTTTTAAAAGAAGGTAAAGAATTATTACGTTTTCAAAGTTTTTTTAGTTTTGATACTAATATTGAAGCAAATACAACAAACCAGCCCGTGGAACAAGGATCTTTTTTTACTGCAAATAAAGTTATTGCTCCCAGTACCTATACTTTAGAACTTGGCTTGCAAGGTAATAATTCAGAACTTTTGCAAGCAATTCAAATACTGGAAAATGAAGTAAAAGATGCTAGCTTTATTCAAGTAATTACACCTTTCTACATTACACCAAATGCTACTGTTACTAAAATGAGCTGGACACATAAAGAACAAGTTGGTGCATTAACTGTTTCCTTGCAATTACAAGAAATAAAAGAAGTAATAGCAGAATATACACATACAAAGCCAATTAGAAGAAAACAAGCTAAAAATACAAGTGATACAAGTAGCGAAAATGGTGGAAAAACACAAGGTAAAGAACCACGAAAAAGTGTGCTTACACAATTAGGATTATAAAAGGGGGGTGCGTCATGTTAATAGAAATTCCATTATCTAATGTACCTAGTAAAATATATAAAATGCTTCTTAATGATCAAGAATGTACTATTAAATTATACCAAAAAGGGAAAAATATGTTTTTTGATTTACAGGTAGGAGCAGAACAAATTTGTACTGGTGCTATTTGTTTAAATTTAGTTCCTATTATTCAAAATTCTAATCCTCATTTTACAGGAAATTTTGTTTTTGTAGATATTTTTGGTGATACTGCACCATATTTTGAGGGATTAAATGAACGATATTTTTTGGTATATGTAACAGATATACAAAAATATACAAAACTTATTCAACATACTATTACATTTTAATTTTATGGCAACATTTACACAAAAAGAAATAGAATTAACCGTTGTACTTGGTAAAGGCTCTTTTGGTGATAATGGAAATACAAAAATTATTAAAGGGCTTGCCATGCAATGTGATATTGAAAAAGTGCATTTACCAGATAAAAACAAAGCGAAAATTCAAATATACGGACTAAAACTTGAAGATATGGAAGAAATGACAACGCTTTCTTTTCTTCCTTTAGAAACACAAAAAAATTATGTGCAAATTAAAGCTGGTGAAAAAGAAAAAAAACTTGGTCTTGCTTTTAAAGGGGAAATAACTACGGCTTTTGCAGATTTTAATAATAGTCCAAATATTGTGTTTAATATTGAAGCTATGGCTGGTTATTTCCCTAGCTTAAAAGCTATTCCAGCTACTTCTGCAACAGGTGAAGTTTCTCTTGAGGGACTATTAGCAAAATTAGCAAAAGAAGCAGAATATAGTTTTACGAATAAAGGGGTTACGGGGTCTGTAATGAACCCTTATTTAGTAGGATCTCCCTTAGAACAAATACGAAAGCTTGCAGAAGATAATGATTTTGAGGTTCTTTTTGATGATGAAGAAATTATAGCTTTACCTCATACAAAAGCTCGTACAGAAAATACTGTACGTCTTACAAAAGATACTGGACTTATTGGTTATCCTACTTTTTCTTCTGATGGTATCAGCCTTAATTGTTATTATGAACCTAATTTGCAGCTTGGTGGGCTTATTGAGGTTGAAAGTATTGTTCCTAAAGCTAGTGGAATATGGAAAATAACTAAACTTTCCCATTCATTATCTGCTAATTTTGCAGGAGATAATGTATGGGAAAGTAAAATAAATGCTGTGATGTATAAATAATATGGAAAAATTAAAAGGAAATAGAAAAATTTCAAGTGGTTCTACCCCCTATAACCAACTAGATTTTTTTGTACAGAATCTTATTAAAGCAACAGTAAATACTGCGTTACCTGTAAAAGTTGTGAATGTTTACAGTAATGGTGTGGGTAAAACTGGATATGTAGATATTATACCACTTACACAAAGTTATGATGGTTTTGGCAATGCTATTTTAGCTCAAACGATTTTTAAAGTTCCATATTGCCGTATTCAAGGAGGAATTGCATCTCTTATTATCGATCCTGTTGTTGGGGATATTGGCATTGCTGTTTTTGCTCAACAAGACATTACAAATATTAGTAATACACCACAAAAACCTTTTAGTAAGCGTTGTTTTTCTATGGCAGATGCTCTTTATATTGGTGGTATTTTAAATCAAGAACCAACTATTTATTTAGAGCTTACTCAAAATAACGAAGCTAATTTGATTGCTCCTTTATCTGTAAACATCAAAACAAAAGCTATGACCATTGATTGTGAAAGTATGAAAGTTAATGCAAATACTATAAATATGAAAGCTAATTCTGTTACTATTGACAGTCCTGCGACAACAATTACTGGCAATTTAACAACAGGTACAAATGGAAATGGTGGAAATGTAAGTATGACTGGTCAAGTAAAAATTAAAGGTGGTTTATCTGCAACGCAAGATGTAACAGCAAGTGGTATTAGCCTCAATTCTCACACGCACACCTGCCCAGACGGTGATACTTCATCTCCAATTTAAAGGAATTTTATGCAAAAAAGTTTATTACTTAATCAAAACTGGGATATTTGTCTTGATAGTAATGGAGATTTTTCTTTTACTGATGATAACTATGCTATTGCTCAAAATGTTGCTTGTGCGTGTAGGGCTTTTACAAAAGATATGTATTTTAACCAAGAGGACGGAATACCACATTTTTTTATAGATATTTCAAATCCACAAACTATTAATACTACCTTGCTTGCTCATTATTTTGAAAAAGAAGCATTAAAATTTCCCCAAATTACTAGTGCGGTACTAGACAATATACATATTGAAAACCGTGTAATTCACGGTCAATTAGTCTTAACTTTAAAAAATGGTGAAACACTCTATGTTACAATCTAATTTGATATTTGATCCACAAAAAGGCTTACAAATTCCTGATTCTGATCAAGTACTTGAAGCAGTAGAAGAAGAATTTAAAAAAGTTTTTGGAAACAATATAAATCTTGACCCAAGCAGCCCACAAGGGCAACTTATTACAAGTCTTGCTAGTATGATTATTACAAAAAATACAGAGTTATTAAAACTTGCTAATCAATTCAATCCCCTTACTGCTCAAGGTATATTTCAAGAAGCATTGGGTAGAATTTATTTTTTAGAGCGTAAAGTGGCACAGCCCACTATTGTCTTTTGTGAATGTAAGGGACTACAAGGTACTATTATACCTAATGGAGCTATTGTTGAAAATACAGAAGGTTTACGATTTTATTCTACTAATCAAGCGATTATTGCAGAAAATCAAAAAACTATGGTTGAATTTATATGTGAAAAAGTAGGAGAAATTCCTGTTAAAGCAAATACAATTACTAAAATCATAACTGTTATAAGTGGCTGGGATACTGTCAATAATCCTAAAGATGGGATTATTGGACGTATTGAAGAAAGCCAAGCTGAATTTGAAAGAAGACGTTACACTTCTGTTGCCAAAAATGCCCACGGTACAGTAGCAAGCCTTTATGGGGCATTAGTAAGTATTAATGATGTTATTGATGTAATTGTTTTAGAAAATAGAACTAATAACCCCATAGAACAAGCTGGTGTGACTATTGATGGGCATAGTGTATATATTTCTATTTTCGGAGGAAAAGAAGAAGAGATTGCAAAAACTATTTATCATAAACTTGATGCTGGTTGTGGTACAACTGGTGATCAGGATGTAACACATATTGCCACTGATTATGGCAATGCAAAATATACATATCAAATTAATAGACCACAAGAATTACCCCTTTATATAAAAATACGAATAAAAGAAATTGAAACAACACCTGCAACTATTGTGGATGATATAAAAAATGCCGTTTTACAAAACTTTAATGGGCTAAGTAGTAATGCTATTACTCGTGTTCGTATGGCTGAAAATCTTTATGCAAGCCGTTTTTATTGCACTATTTTAGAACAAGGAGTGCAAGAATTAATTGAAGTTTTAATTAGTGATAATAATTCTAATTTTAACACAGTCCTTTATATTCCTGCAAATAAATTTCCTACATTATCTGCTGATAATATTACTGTTATTCTTGAAAAAAAGGAATAATACATGAAAAAAAATTTTAATTTTGAAGAAATTCCTCAAACAATACAAAGCCAATATTCAGCTTCTTCAAATCTTATTTCAACAGTAGATATTTTTACAAAAATATTACCTCATAGTGATATTGAAATGTTTTATAATGAAATTTTTAATATTGATACAGCTAAAGGGATTGGGCTTGATATTTGGGGAAGAATTATTGGTGTTGATCGATTAATTAAAGTGGAAAAAGAAGACGATTACTTTAGTTTTCAAGGCACTTTTCAAAGTGGTTTTAACAATCAATCCTTTTATTATAAAGGTGTTACTAATGTACACAAAATGCCCGATAGTGCGTATCGTCAATATTTATTATTAACAAAAGCTTTTGCAAATATTTCTGATTCTACCGCTCCTAGCCTTAATTATGTCTTGTCGCAACTGTTTAAAGATAAAATTGCGTACGTGTTACCTATGGGTATTATGAAAATACGTTTTGTTTTTGAGTTTAATTTATCAGCTCTTGAAAAAAGTATTTTCAATCTTGGACTACTTAATCGTGGTGCTGGAGTTGGGTATGAATATTATGCAATAGATAGAGAGAATACTTTTGGTTTTAATGGCTCGGGACTTAATACCTTTAATAATGGTGTTTTTGAAGTAAATAAAATTATAAAAATTCAATAGAGGTTTTATGTTAGCAAACTATCCTAAAATTATGCCTTCACCAATGTGTCAACATGGTGATAAAAATACTATTCCTGAAGAAATTAGCCAAGATGCTGGCTTATTTTCGTATACAAATGGTTTTCCTTTTATTACACAAATAGATATAAAAGCAGGGGGAAAAGCTCCAGAAAGAAAAGATTTTAATGGTATTTTAAATGAAATAACTCAACATATATTTTATATGCAATGTGGTGGACAATATCTTTGGAATAAAGAACTTGATTATCAAGTTGGAGCTTTAGTTTTTGGTTCTGATAAAAAGATGTATAAAGCTTTACAAGTTTCAGGAAAAAAACAAAATGCGGGAGCAAAAGATCCTATAAATACTGCAAATGCTGCATATTGGGAGCTTTTTGATACAAAGGAACTCATAGCTTTACATAATAATGACCAGAATGCCCATAAAACTTTATTTGATAAAATCAAAAAACAAATAAATAATGTTTCTAAAATATCCCTTGCAAATGTTATAACTCCCTCTGATACCACTAAGGCTGTAACAGGAAAAGCCGTTGCTGATTACGCTGTGGGAAAGAATGTAAATAATAAGATGACAGGGGGGAATGAGTTTGTACATGGCAAGTTATGCCTTCGTGTGAATAATTATGTAGACGGTGGAGCTAATCCTACTAAAGACGATTATGCCTATTTTTCTTTTAGAGATAAAAGAGGTTTTGATTTTGCTACTGACCTAAAAAACAATCTTGGTGGCGTAGGCGGTTTTGTAAGAACTACTGGCGAACGAAATGCTTATATTGAGGCGTATTTTAGTAAGACTTCTGACGGTAATGTAGGTTCTGCAAGACTTGGGATTGCTATGATGCCTAATAAAGATATGTGGGCTTATTGCCCTACGCCTAAAAACAATCAGATAGGAAATTATATAGCTACAACTAAGTGGGTGAGGGATAATGTTCCTGTGTTATCGGGAGCTATTCCAAAGAAATTAGCAGAAAGAACTACTAGTGGTGATTGGACGTTATCTAAACTAACAGTAGGTAAACCTTTAAAAATTTATTCAATTTTAGGTGTAGGTAATAATAATGTAGCAAATATTTCTGTTAAAAGCGGTGCTGACACAGGTAAAGGTACTTATGCTTTGGGCAATGAATATTCTCCGTTATGGTTATATAAATCGACAAATATTTTTGAAATCATACCAACATCAACAACTGTAATATTGTCTGTTTCCGCAAGTACTTCTAATAAATTAGTAGCATACCAATAAGGAGTGACTAATGAGTAATTATAGAATATTAATTTATAGAGATATAGAAATTGAATATATTCCTATTGAAGATTCTCTTGAATATCAAGAAATAATTAAAGAAATAGGAGAACCTCATATTACTAGTGTAGATAATGATAACGACGCAGAACAATTACTTTCTTCTGGTGCATGGGAAATGTCTCAAAAAGATGTAACTAGTATCTTTGGTGATAAAGTTAATTTAGTTAGTGACCTTACCTGTCAAATTTCTGGGGACAAAGAACAAGGCTATCACGTTGTTTTCACTCCACCAAAGGAAACAGAAGAAGATTTGACAAAAGTAAAAGAGGCAAAAGTACAAGAGGCGATTATTTACTATAATAGATCCATTGACGCACTTGCAAAAGATTATCCAATAAATGAAAAGATAACATTTGACCAACAAATGTATCAAGCTAACAAACTACATGAAAATATTAATGCAGAAGATACAGAAGTTGTTAGAGGTATAGCTAAAGGTAGAAACCTTAGTATAGAAGATATGGTTCCTAAAATTTTAAAGAAAGTGAAAGCTTTTCAATACCCAGCAGGTGTATATTTAGGCAGAAAACAACGTATACAGGACTTAGTATCAAAAGCAAAAACAATAGAAGAAGTACAGGCTATTGATGTGGAAAAGATTTTTAGTGAACCATTAGTATAGGAGGTATATTAAATTTAAGAAAGGTTTCTTATAAGTTATATTAAAAAGAGGCAGGGGCAAGCAACGCCCCTACCGACACGGTCTCACCACCGTGCCACAGCTTTACATAATAACCCTTTTATTATGCAAAGTAACTGTCGTTATGATAGCCAAATAGGCAAAAAAACAGTATCATATAGTCAGAAAAAGCACAAATTAATTTAAGGAATTAAATATGTTAAAAGAAAATCATTGTAAAACTTGTGGAAAATTACTTGGAAAAGGAAAAGCTGAATATATGGAAATAAAATGTCCACGTTGCAAAAAAATTAATATATTGAGAGCCCTGAGCTCCAAAAATAATACTTTGGAGCAATTATATGAAGAAAGAAGGACTAGTTATAAATAAACCTCCTATGGCTGGTTGGATTGGTGGTAAGTCTCAACTGTGTAAAACAATTATTGCAAAAATTCCAACGCATATTTGTTATGTAGAACCATTTGCTGGAGCTGCATGGGTTTATTGGGGAAAAAATGAATCAAAAGTTGAAGTTTTAAATGATATTAACAAAGAATTGATTACACTTTATCGCGTTATTCAAAACCATTTAGAAGAGTTTATTCGCTATTTTAAATGGACATTAGTTAGTCGTGATGAATATAAACGATTAAAAGAAGTCAATCCTGAAACTCTTACTGATATTCAACGTGCAGCACGATTTTATTATTTACAACGTAATGCTTTTGGAGGAAAGGTAGGTTGCCAAAACTTTGGATATGCTACTACTACTTCACCTAAAATAAATTTATTACGTTTGGAAGAAGAGCTTTCCATGGCTCATATCAGGCTTGCAAAAACATATATTGAATGTTTACCCTATGACAATATAATCAAAAGATATGATAGACCACATTCCTTTTTTTATATTGACCCACCATACTGGAATTGCGAAAATGACTATGGAAAAGGTCTTTTTGATAAATCAGATTTTCAAAAATTAGCAGATATTCTTAATTCATTACAAGGTAGATTTATTCTTTCTTTAAATGATACAAAAGAAATAAGAACTATTTTTGAAAATTTTAAATTTGAAGAAGCAATAGTGACATATTCATGTGGTAAATCAAATATAAAAGCAAAGGAGGTGCTTATTACAAATTTTTAATTAAGAAATATAATTTATATTATTAAAAATTATTAAGTACATTAAAATAAAAAAAGACCGAAATAAGATCGGTCTTTTTTCTATTTTAAACTTTTAAATATTTATATCTACTTCTTGTAATAATATTTCAATATAAGAAATAAAAATAATATATTTTATCCCAAAAAAATAATAAATTATTCCCGCCCGCATTCAGCAGGAAGCTACGAATAAAGACAGCAATTAATAACGCAAAATTAAACTACATAAA
>JAHHTE010000069.1 GCA_020024815.1 Mailhella sp. | reverse complement strand
CTAAGGGGTGAAGCCCCTTATTAAACGTGATACTATGTAATAGTAGAATAAAGAAAAACATATTATATAAACAAAAAAAATAACTTAGAAACACACCTTAATAAAAAAATAGATTGGAAATACATTCTATATTAAAAAGTAAAGTTCTTAGAATACCATTCCAACAACTTTACTTTATTAAGAAAATTGGAAAATCATTTCCCCAAAAGAAAAATTAGATAAAATCTTATTAATTTATTTTTCTATCAATTCTTCAGAATACAAAGGAAAACCTGCCAAAATATATATTTCTTGCCCTGTTCTATCAGCAAAAACATGGCTTACATTAGCTGCTCTTGAACCACTTCGGCAATGCATAAGAACAGGTTTATCTGTTGGAATTTCATCAATTCTACTTTCTAATTCATTGGAAGGAATCAGATTAGCATTTTTATAATGTTTTTCATCATATTCACCTTGAGAGCGAACATCTAATAAATAAATTTTATTTTCTTTTATCATTTGTTCTGCTTGTTCAGGAGTAATATTATGAATATGGCTTGCGTCAATAGTGCTAAAAGGACTATTTTTAAAATATTGTAATAACATAATAACCACCAAAACTAAAATAACGATAATAATACTTTTTTTCATAGTTTTTAGTGCATATAAAAATTGTTACCTAAATAAATCTCACGTGCTTTTTCATTATTTACCAATTCTTCAGGAGTTCCAGATAAAAGTAAAATACCATCATGCATGATAGATGCTCTATCACAAATAGATAATGTTTCTCGCACGTTATGATCAGAAATCAAAACACCCATACCACGAACTTTTAATCGCCGAATAAGGTCTTGAATATCACCAACAGCCAAAGGATCGATCCCTGCAAAGGGTTCATCAAGCAAAATAAAAGAGGGATCATGCACTAAACAACGGGCAATTTCAAGTCTTCTTCTTTCACCACCTGATAAATAAGAAGCATAGGATTTTTCAAGTCGTGTCAGCCCAAATTCATCAAGCAAACTATATATTTTTTCTTCTTGAGCTTTTTTTGAAAGTTTAGTGTATTCCATAACAATTTGAATATTTTCTTTAACAGTTAAGCTTTTGAATACAGAACTTTCTTGAGGTAAATAACTAATTCCAACCCTTGCTCTTTTATATAAAGCCCAAGAAGTAATATCATTTCCATTATAAAGAATTTTACCTTGTGTTGCTTTAATAATTCCTGTGAGCATATAAAATGAGGTTGTTTTACCTGCTCCATTTGGGCCTAAAAGCCCGACAATTTCTCCTTGTTCAATGCGAATATTCACATCACGAACAACTTGCCTTGCACCATAGGTTTTTGCTAAATGTTCTCCAACTAATGTTGCTTTCATATACTACCTATTTATTGGGATCAAAAATTGCTTCTACACGTTTTTTTCCAGAACCAACAACTTCACTACGTTTTTCATATAAATAATACAAAATGGTATTACCACGAATAGAATTTCTACCATCTTTTACTTCAGGATTTCCTTTCATTGTTAAAATCCCCTTTTTTGCATCATAAATTGCTGTTTCAGAAGAACCTGATTGGGTTTCATACTTAAATTTCACCCCATTATATGCTTCTATCTTATCAATTTTATTTTGTGTTCCAACTGTTTTTTTTGTATTTTCTACTTTTCCAGTAAGTGGAATATTTTCATCTTGTATTTCAATTTGTTCTTGTGATTTTACCTTTTGTAAAAAAATTGTCATTTTTGGTGCAACCATATTAAATGTTCCACGTTTGACAACTACATTTCCCGTAAAAGTAACCTTACTTTTTTCAATATCATAAACCATATCATCAGCATTAATTTTTACAGGTAAATCATTATCAGAAAAATTTGGAGCAACTCCATAAGCCCTAGTTATAGGTAAAAACATTAATAACATTACTAAAAAAATACTTTTTTTCATATCTTACTCTAATTTAATCCCGGAAAAGCATCTACAAATTGTATGGTAAAATCACCAAAAGCATCAACGAATTTAACTGTAAAATCAGCATTACCATTTTTTACAAATTTCCATTCTCCACAAGTATTGGCAAAAGAATGGACTTTTTTTACTTTTAACTCTCCAAAGGAATGAACTTTTTTTATTTTAAAATCAGCAAAACCATTTTGCACAACTTTAACAGTACCATAAAGAGGAATTCCCTTATATGTACAGTCATTATTAATAGAAGTTTGAGCATAACTAACAAAAGGAAAAATCAAACAATAAACAAAAATACATAATATTCTCATTATTATTCATTCCTTTTACACTTATTTTGTTGTTTCAGGTGTCCATAAAACTTCTACTTGACCAGAGCCATAAATTTTATTTTCAACCATGTTCCAACTCATTATATTAGCAGAACCTTCTAAATTTTCACTTCCAAAAATAGCTTTATTGGGAAAAACAGCAAGTTGGTCTTTATTATCATAACTTAAGATTTCTCCTTTTATAAAGCTATTTGCTTGTGTTGCATGAACATTTTCTTGTAACAATATTTTTTCATTATTATCATATACAAGTCCACGTTGTGCAACAACGATTAACTTTTCTGTATCATCTTTTAAAAATTTTATATCATTTTGAGAAGTTTTATTTTTTCCTTGAATTTCACCAACTCTATGCCACATTTCAGGATTTTCAAATTGTACTATATTGGTTTTTTCATACATTGTTGCCCATTTTGCTTGTAAATGCCATTCCTCTAAGCCATTTTCACCTTGAGAAATTTGTATTTCTTTCATCGCCAAACCAACAGTATCTTCATTAAAATCAGACAATTCATCTAATGAATGAACAATTTCAGAAAGATCCGTATGTTCCATAGTTTTTTTAGGTGTATGAGCTTTTTTTATTTCTTCAATTTCTTTTGAAAATTCTTTTTTACTAAATTCCTTACCAGTTAAAAGCATTGCAATATCATCAGATTGCACAATTTCTTTTATTCTTTTTGCTTCACTTTTTTGTACCCAGTCAAGCCATAAATACACAGATAAAAAACATAAAAGCATAATACCAAGCAAAAATAAAAAAGGATGAACTTTTTTTTCTTTTGGCATATCTATTGTATTTTTTTGTTTTTTATTATCTTTCATTAATGTATCCAATAAAGAGCTGCTGGCTGTTTTTCTTGGCAAGCAAGTAAAATTTCCACAAGTTCACGAACTGCCCCATCACCACCTTTTGTTTTGGTAATAATAGATGCAATTTGTTTTACTTCTTCCCTTGCGTTTTGCACTGCACAAGGTAAACCAACTCGCAAAAGAGGATCTAAATCAATAATATCATCTCCAAGATATGCCATTTCTGCAAAAGAAATATTTTTATTATCAGCTATTTTCTGTAATGGTTCTAATTTACTATAAAATCCAGAATAATATTCTGTTACTCCAAGAGGACGCATACGTTCTTCAACACATTTATCCTTTCTTCCTGTAATAATACCAACTTCAATACCAGCCATAAATGCTGTTTTTATCCCAATACCATCATGCACATGAAAAGTCTTGATAGTTTCACCTTGACTATTCATATAAAGTTGCCCATTGGTGCAAACTCCATCAATATCAAGTACAAGAAATTTAATTTTTTTAGCTTTTTCAATAGTTTCTTTTGATAATTGGCTAATATCAATATGCTTAAACTCTATATTCATACAAACCTACATTGAGCTTTTAATATTCCATAATTGCACAAGTTCAGAAACCATTTGCTCAAACTTTGCAAGAGGTAAACTATTTGGTCCATCACAAAGTGCTTTTTCTGGATTTGGGTGTGTTTCAAAAAAGATACCATTTACATTAGCTGCTGCAGCTGCTCTTGCTAATGTTGCAATAAATTCTCTTTGTCCACCTGAACTTGTTCCTTGTCCTCCGGGAATTTGCACAGAATGTGTTGCATCAAATAAAACTGGAACTCCCATTTTTTGCATTATAGGCAAAGAACGAAAATCAACAACTAAATTGTTATATCCAAAACTTGCACCACGTTCTGTTAGTAAAACTTTTTCATTACCAAAAGAAAAAAGTTTATTTTTTACTTGTTCCATATCCCAAGGAGCTAAAAATTGTCCTTTTTTAACATTTACAATGGCATTTGTTTTTGCAGCAGCTTCAAGTAAGTCAGTTTGACGACATAAAAAAGCAGGTATTTGCAAAATATCTACAACTTCTGCAACAGCTTGTGCTTGTTCTGGTAAATGTATATCTGTAACTAATGGCAAGCCTGTTTCTGCTTTTATTTTTGCAAGCCATTCCAAGCCCTTTGCCATGCCATGACCACGAAAACCCTTAGCTGATGTTCTATTTGCTTTATCAAAAGAACTTTTAAATACAGCTGTAATTTGGTATTTTTCAGAAACTTCTTTTACTTTATACGCAACTTCACGTGCTATTTCAAAATCTTCTAATGCGCATGGCCCTGCAAAAATAAAATGTCCTGTTTGAAATTTTTGATATAATAAGTTCATATTTTCTCTCAATTTTTTTTAAAAATATACTGCAAAATGTTTTATTTGTAAAATACGATTAAACAAAAAAAGTGCGGTTTTTACCGCACTTCTTATATAATTTTCACTTTGTAAAAAAATTATTCTTCTTCACCATTAAGTTCAGCACGGAACTTTCTTGATAAACGGAAAACAACTACTTTACGTGGAGGAAGGGTGATAGAATCGCTAGTTTGTGGATTACGTCCTTTACGAGCTTTTTTATCATAAGCTTCAAACTTACCAAAACCACTAATTAAAAGAGCATGGTCTTTTTTAATTGACTGCTTCATAAGAGTAAGCAAAGTTTCAACAATATTTTTTACTTCAGCTCTATTTTTTTCAGTTTGAGCGTAAATAGATTCCACAATATCTGCTTTTGTTAATGCTTTATTCATGTAAACCTCCGATTGCTTTTAAATACGTATAACAGTCCTAATTTGCAAGTTAAATTTTCAAAATTAATCATTTTTTTTAAAATAATTACTTTTAGCAAAGAATTTATTGTAACGCTTGAATAATTTTAGTTGCTACTTCTTGCATTTTTTCCATTGTTTCATAAGGCTTAGGAGCCCATAAGCCCATTCCGTCATTAACTTTTCTTGGAATAATATGAAAATGGGTATGAAAAACAGTTTGCCCTGCAACTTCATTATTATTTTGAATAACGTTAAACCCTTCAGCACCCATTGCATTCATTATAGCAGGAGCAATTTTTTGAATAGCTTCTAAAATTTTTGCACCATGATCATTATCTAATTCTAAAATATTTGCAGAGTGTTTTTTAGGAACAACTAATGTATGTCCTTGTTGACCTGGAGCAATATCTAAGAAAGCATAAACATAATCATCTTCGTAAATTTTTGCACTAGGAATTTCTCCGTTAATAATACGACAAAATAAGCAATCTTTTTCTTGCATATTTCCTCCATAAAACATAGGTTACCCATTAGGTAACACACTTTTTTTAAATGATATAGTTAAAATACTGGTAAAAATGAAAAAAATTCTTATCCCTCTTGGAACAAAACATAATCGTGGTAAAATTTTTCCTATTTTTATACCCTTTTTAGGTTGTCCTTTTCGTTGCATTTTTTGTTCCCAAGAAAAACAAACAGGTACTAACCATAAAAATCTCACGCAAATTCTTCAAGAAAAAAAACAAGAATTTATAAATTTTCTTGAATATACAAAAGAAAAAACAATAGACCTTGCTTTTTATGGGGGAACTTTTACTGCATTACCAGAAAAAGATTTTAATCTTTGTCTTGATTTTTTCATTTCATGCAAAGAGCTTGCCCAAAAAAAAGGATTTTTTTTGCAAGGGCGTTGTTCTACTCGGCCAGATTGTTTAAATAATAATCAAGCTCTTATGCATTTAAAAAATTATGGTATAAATCTTATTGAGTTAGGAATACAAAGTTTTAATGATGTAGTTTTAACACAAAGCAAACGAGGTTATCAAAGCGAAATAGCACAAAATGCTTGTAAAACTATCCTTGAACAAGGCTATGAACTTGGAATTCAGCTTATGGCAGGACTTCCAAACCAAACAACAACAATCTTTCTTAATGATGTAAAAAAAGCTCTTTCTTACAATCCTCATTGTTTACGCTATTATCCTTGTCTTGTTCCACAAGATACCCAATTAGCTAATTTATATTTGCAAGGAAAATTTAAAACATGGAATTATGAAGAAACAGTATTAACCTTAGGAGAAGCCCTTGCTTATGCTTGGGAAAACTATACTCCTGTTATTCGGTTAAGTGTTGCTCCTGAAAAAGATTTTGATAAAAGTATTTTAGCAGGTGTGAGAAGCCCCTCACTAGGTAGTGCCATCATGGGACAAGCCTTATTTTTTAGTATTCAAAAAGAACTCACAAAAGAACGTTATGATAAAAATGCTTGTTATTTAAATCTTCCTTTTTTCACGCAAGGTTTTCTTTTTGGGGAAAAAAATATCCTTAAAGAAAAATGGCAACAACTTTTACCATTATCACATATAACATATATTAATGATTTAACAAATACTAATAAAGCAGAACTTATTTTTGTTAACAAAGATTAATAGTTAGATAACAACCTAAAATTCAACCATTAAATTTTTTAAATACTTTTTTTTAATTTTTTTTTGGCAAAATCAGATTTAATGGTTGTCGATATAAGAAAAATAGTATATTGTATTCATGTACGTTAAGGTAATGTAGAAAAGTATAGTCTTTTCTATTGGCAAATTATCGTAAAATTGTAGTAAATTGGATGCGATCCAATCGATTCATTAACCCATTGGAGGTATGGCAATGGCGAAACATGCAACCCCTTTGTTAGACCAACTCGAACAAGGTCCATGGCCTAGTTTCGTGTCTGACATTAAACAGGCTGCTGCTGAACGTGCAAAGAATCCTAGAGGTCTTGATTATCAAATTCCTGCGGATTCCCCTGAAGATCTTCTCGGCGTTCTTGAACTTTCTTACACAGACGGTGAAACTCACTGGAAACACGGCGGTATCGTAGGTGTATTCGGATACGGTGGTGGTGTTATTGGTCGTTACTGTGACCAACCAGAACAATTCCCTGGCGTAGCTCACTTCCACACTGTTCGTGTAAACCAACCAGCAGGTAAATACTACCACACAGAATTCTTAAAAATGATCTGTGATATTTGGGACTTACGTGGTTCTGGTATCACCAACTTACACGGTGCTACTGGTGATATCGTTCTTCTTGGTACTCAAACACCACAATTAGAAGAAATTTTCTGGGAACTTACCCACCACGATAAATATCCTACTGACCTTGGTGGTTCTGGTTCTAACCTTCGTACTCCTGAGTCTTGCTTAGGTCAATCTCGTTGTGAATATGCTTGCTATAACTCACAACAACTTTGTTACCAAATGACTATGGATTACCAAGACGAATTACACCGTCCTGCATTCCCTTACAAATTTAAATTCAAATTTGACGCATGTCCAAACGGTTGCGTAGCTTCTATTGCTCGTTCTGACTTCTCTGTAATCGGTACATGGAAAGACGACATTAAAATCGACCAAGAAGCTGTAAAAGCATACGTTGGTGGCGAATTCAAACCAAACGCAGGTGCTCACGCTGGCCGCGATTGGGGTAAATTTGATCTTCAAGCAGAAGTTATTGACCGTTGTCCTTCACAATGTATGAAATGGGACGGTTCTAAACTTTCTATTGATACCAAAGAATGCGTACGTTGTATGCACTGTATCAATACTATGCCTCGTGCTCTTCGCATTGGTGATGAACGTGGTGCTTCTATCTTAGTTGGTGCTAAAGCTCCTATTCTTGATGGTGCACAAATGGGTTCATTACTTGTTCCTTTCATTCCAGCTGAAGAACCATTTGATGAAATCAAAGGCGTTGTAGAAAAGATTTGGGACTGGTGGATGGAAGAAGGTAAAAACCGTGAACGTGTGGGTGAAACCATTAAACGTCTTTCCTTCCAAAAACTTCTCGAAGTTACCGAAATTCCTGCTGTACCACAACATGTTCAAGAACCTCGTTCTAACCCATACATCTTCTTCAAAGAAGAAGAAGTTCCTGGCGGTTGGAACCGTGACATTGTTGCATACCGCAAAAGACACCAACGTTAATTCAGGAGGAGAGCAAACATGGCTTTCATTTCTTCCGGATATGATCCAGCAAAACCAATGGAAGGTCGTAACTCTGATATCGGACCACGTCCGTATGACAACTTCTTTCCTCCGGTTATTAAAAATAACTTTGGCAAATGGCTTTACCACGAAATTCTTGAACCAGGCGTATTAATGCACGTTGCTGAAAGCGGTGATAAAGTTTACACCGTTCGTTGCGGTGCTGCTCGTACTGTTTCTACTCTTTATATTCGTGAATGCTGCGAAATCGCAGATAAATATTGTGGCGGACACCTCCGTTTTACAACTCGTAACAACGTAGAATTCATGGTTACTGACGAAGAAACCTTAAAAGCTCTTAAAGCTGATCTTTCTTCTCGTAAATATGATGCTGGTTCTTACAAGTTCCCTATCGGTGGTACTGGTGCTGGTATTACCAACATCGTTCACACTCAAGGTTGGGTTCACTGCCACACCCCAGCTACTGACGCATCTGGTCCAGTAAAAGCTGTTATGGACGAAGTTTTCTCTGACTTCCAAAACATGCGTTTACCAGCTCCTGTACGTATTTCTCTTGCTTGCTGCTTGAATATGTGTGGTGCTGTTCACTGCTCAGATATCGGTATCGTTGGTATTCACCGTAAACCTCCAATGATTGACCATGAATGGGTTGACCAACTTTGCGAAATCCCACTCGCTGTTGCTGCTTGTCCTGTTGCTGCTGTTCGTCCTTCAAAAGAAGAACACAAAGGACAAAAAGTAAACTCAATCGCTATTAAAAATGAACGTTGTATGTATTGCGGTAACTGCTACACAATGTGTCCAGCTCTCCCAATCTCTGACGGTCAAGGTGGTGACGGTGTTGTTATCATGGTTGGTGGTAAAGTTTCTAACCGTATCAGCATGCCTAAGTTCTCTAAGGTTGTTGTTCACTACATACCAAACGAAACTCCTCGCTGGCCTACACTTACACGTACAATTAAACACATCATTGAAGTTTATGCACAAAACGCTCGTAAATACGAACGTCTTGGTGAATGGGCTGAAAGAATTGGTTGGGAAAAATTCTTCGAACTTTGCGACTTAGAATTTACTCACCATCTTATCGATGATTTCCGTGATCCAGCTTACTACACATGGCGTCAAAGCACCCAATTCAAATTCTCTGACGCTGCTATCCATGCTTATGAAGGTGCTGAATCTCACGCAGCAGCAGCTCATGCAGCTGTTACTGAAGAAGATAAAGCAAAAGTTATCGACTTCCTCACAAGCAAAAGCGGTTCTAAAACCAAATTCTACTTCAATGACTTCCTTAACCTCTTTGAAGGTGCAAGCCCTCGTAAGGTTAAAGACGTTCTTTCTAAACTCATTGCTGATGAAAAACTTATGTACTGGTCCTCTGGTTCTACCACCATGTACGGTTTAAAAGGCTCTGGTAAGAAAGAAGAAGATTAATCTATAATCTTTTCATACCAAATATAAAAGGGAACGTAAGTTCCCTTTTTTTTTATTAAAAGATTTTTTTTACTTGAGGGAGAACTTTTGAAAAAGTTCCCCTCTCAAACTCTCCCCTCAAAACTTTTTAATC
>JAHHTE010000068.1 GCA_020024815.1 Mailhella sp. | reverse complement strand
CATTTTTATTATAAAAATAAATTTTTAATTTTTTCTGAAAAGTTTTATTTGGTAGTGATTATTTGTAATTCATTATAAAGATTTTATTTTTTTAATATAAGATAGTATATAAAATTATTTTCTATCCAACAAGTTTTGCATAGTATTTGACAAAAAAAATATAAGGCGTATTATATAAATATTGAGGTTATACTCATTTCATTAGACAAAATAAGCCAAAATTGGAGGCTCAAAATGAAGTTTAAAAGTCTTATTGCCGCATTTGCATTAGTGCTTGGTTTTAGTTCTGTTGCAAGTGCAAATGGTCTTGTTCGTTCTGTTGATAGTTTTGATTACCTTGTAGACTATTCAGGCTCAATGATGATGACCCAACCAGAAGCAAAAATGCCAAAAATCGAAGTTGCTAAAACTGTGCTTAACAGAGTAACAAAAGCAATTCCTGATCTTGGTTATAAAGCTAGCATGCACACCCTTGCTCCAGCAGGTGAAGTTGTTGCATATGGTGATTTTAATCCAGCAACCCTTGAAGAAGGCGTAAATAGCCTTAGTTCTGAAATGCCAATTTTTGGTAGAAAAACAGCAATGGGTAATGGTATTAATTCTATTGCTCCAGCTTACGGAGATATGGCTCGTCCAACTGCTATCATTTTAGTAAGTGATGGTTTAAATAACTATGGTGTAGAACCTGTTAAGGCTATTGTTGATAATAATATTGGTGCTTGCTTCCATATTATTTCTTTTGCAGACACTGAAGAAGGTCAAGCAACTTTAGATCAAATTGCAAAAATTAATAGTTGTACTGTAATGGTTAACGGTATGGATCTTTACAATGATGATGCAGCTCTTAATGAATTTGTTCAAAAAGTTTTCTATGATGGTTTAGCAAAAGACGCTTTAGTTCTTCGTGGCGTAAACTTTGCATTTGATTCTGCTGATCTTACAGATGAAGCTAAAAATATTTTAGGTGATGTTGCAGTTCTTCTTAAAGAAGATGGTAATGCAGTTGTATTACAAGGTTATACTGATAGTGTAGGTAGCGATGCTTATAACCAAACCTTGTCTCAACGTCGTGCTAATTCTGTAAAAGCTTACCTTGTAGAAGAAGGTCTTGAAGCTGATAAGATTGAAGCAAAAGGTATGGGTAAATCATTCAAGTATGATAATAACAATGCTGATGGTCGTTACTTAAACCGTCGTGTTGAAGTTACTGTAAAATAACCCATATATAAAATAATTTTTGACAACGGGTATTTATTACTGATAATAGATACCCGTTGTCTGATTTTAAAGAGATAGAAAATAATTTATTTATGGAGTATTTTAATGAAAAAATTGTATGTTATTGCTTTATTATTACTAATGGGATCTTTAACAGCTTGCTTTGGTAAAGATGTAAAAGTAGAGCAAAAACCAAGTGAAAAACCAAAAGTATCAGTAACGAAAAAAGATAAAAATTCTTTTTCAGATCAAGAAAAGAAAGTTTATAGTGAATTAGAAAAGTTTGCAAAAAATCATATTGTAACAAGCAATAGAAATATTATTCCAAATAAGCGTTCTCCTAAAGTAGAAAAGAAAAATAATGAATATGTAGCGACCTATGTGGAATTTGATCCTAATAGTATTAGTTTAGAACTTATTTCAACACCTCATCGTCAATATAAATATATGGCAAAAGTAAAATATCGTGAAAGACTTTTTGAAAGTAGAGGTAAAAGTTTAAATGATGCTGCAAAAGGTGATTTTCGAATTGTAGGTAGCCGTTTTATAACTGAAATTCCACGTTATAATAAAGGTAAATGGACTTTCTAAAATAAAAGAGGTTTTTTAGCCTCTTTTTTTATTATTTATGAAAAAGTGTCTTATTTCTTCAAATTGTCAAGGTGTTCCTTTAGCTTCGCAATTATTATCCTTTCCTGACTTTGTAGTTGAATATGAGCTTGAAGTTTTTTTGAATTATACTAAAGCCATTATTCCTGATTATAAATTAGCAACGTGTGATTTATTGATTTATCAACGTTTAGATAATTCATGGGGAAATTTATCAGAAGATTATTTGTTGAATCATGTAAATTCTCATGCTAAAATTATTTGTATGCCTAATATGGTTAATTTTAGTTTATGGCCAACTGCTTGTAATAGTGGGGGTGGTTCAAATGATTTATGGGGGGATAAGTTTGTTGACACATTAATAGCACGGAATTTAGATGTAAAAGAAATTGTGTATCTTGTAATGAAAGCAGATTTAGCAAA
The DNA here is from genome assembly GCA_020024815.1 of Mailhella sp. Lineage (GTDB taxonomy): Bacteria > Desulfobacterota > Desulfovibrionia > Desulfovibrionales > Desulfovibrionaceae > Taurinivorans. The sequence goes on along the minus strand of JAHHTE010000068.1, from coordinate 7,618 downwards.
ATTATATAATGTTGATAATGTTGCTTTAGAGAGCTTGCAAAGAGAACGTACAAAAAAATATGATTTTTGCTCTGAATTATGTGATTTTGTAGAAGAAAATTATAAAAAACAACAACTATTTTCAACTCCTAATCATCCTTATGGTATTTTATTGAATTATATTGCAAAAAGAGTTTTAGAGAGTATTGGGTATAGTAATATTTCAATGTATTTTTTACCAAATTTAGATTGTGATACAGAATTTCATTTACCAATTCACCCTTCTATTGTAAAATATTTTAATTTACCTTTTGCAAAAGAAGAGCATTTGTATCCTGTGTTTGGAAGAAATATTAATTATAGAGAATATTTATATGATTATGTACTTGCAAAACAGCAAAAAATACCTGTTGGAACATTTTTAAAAGAATATGGGCAGATAATTAAAAAATAAATGTAGAATAGTAGAAAATTATGAAACAATGTATTATTTCTGCGAATTGTCAAGGAATACCACTTGGAAAACAGCTTTTAAGCTTTTATCCTTTTGCTTGTGAGTATGAAGTTGATATTTATACAAATTTCACGAAAACAGCAGTTCCATATTCTATTTTAGCATCTTGTGATATTTTAATCTATCAAAGATTAGGTGATAGCTGGGGAGAAATTTCAGAAAAACAATTACTTGCTAATGTTAATCCAAAAGCAAAAGTATAATTTGTATGCCTAATGTTGTAAATACTGGATTATGGCCTTCTATGGTTCATAATGGTAATTTAGCTGAATCTTATCGAGATTTATATGTTGAAGAATTAATAGCACAAAAATTATATATTCGTGAAATTATGGAATTAGTAAAAAATGCTGATTATTCTTTACATTATGATATAGAGAATATTTTTTATAAAAGTCTTGAAAAGGAACGAGAAAAAAATTATTTTGCTTGTGATATTATTTGTGATTTTATTTTGAATAATTATAAAACAAAACAACTTTTTACAACACCAAATCATCCTTATGGTATTCTTTTAAACTTAATTGCAAAATTAATATTAGAAGAAATAGGATATAAAAATGTTCCTGAAAATTTAATTGCAAATATAAATTGTGATGATAATTTTGATTTACCAATTCATCCATCTGTTTCAAAATTTTTAGGTTTGTCTTATGGAAATGAGGATCAGTTATATACTATATATGGTAAGCAATTTAATTATTATGAATACCTATATGCGTATGTTTATGCAAGATTGAGAAATTTACCTGTTACGTATTTTTTATTTGAATGTCATAAAAAGAAAAGAGTTTTTTAAAATAAGTAAAAGTAAACAAGTAAGGGAAGTTTATTTATTTATGAAAAAATGTCTTATTTCTGCTAATTGTCAAGCAGTGCCTTTAGCTAAACAATTATTAACTTTTTATCCTTTTGCTTGCGAGTATGAAGTTGAAATTTATACAAATTTTACGAAAACAATAATTCCATTAGAAAAATTACAAAACTGCGATGTATTAATTTATCAAAAATTAGGATTATCATGGGGTAATCTTTCTGAAAAGTTTTTATTAGAAAATGTTAATCCAAAAGCAAAAGTAATTTGTATGCCTAATATTATGAATATGGCATTATGGCCAACTACAAAACATACAGGTAACTTAATGGATTCTTATCAAGATTTGTTTGTAGAAGAATTAATAGTAAGAAAATTAGATATAAAAGAAATAGTATATTTAGTAGAAAAAAAAGATTATGCAACAGTATGCGATATTAACGAAATTTTGCATACAAGTCTTGAAAAAGAAAGATCAAAACAATATTTACGTTGTGATTTAATATGTGATTATATAATGGATAATTATAAAACAACACAATTATTTACTACTATAAATCACCCTTATGGAAAATTGCTTAATTTAGTGGCAAAATTAGTTTTAGAAGAAATTGGCTTTTCGCAAGTACCTGATAGTATTATTCCTAATTTAAATTGTGATGATGATTTTGATTTACCCATACACCCATCAGTTTCAAAATTTTTAGGTTTGAGCTATGGAGGGAAAGAGCAATTATATAATGTATATGGTAAGATGTTAACATATAGTGAATATTTATATGCGTATGTGTATGCACGATTAAATGAAATTCCTCTTACATATTTTCTTATGAATTGTAAAAAAGCATAACTTGACTAAATTGTATTACTTCTTATTTATTAATGAGTAGTTATAAATAAGGAGTTTTTTATGTCTGCAACACATCAATTTAAAGCAGAAACCCATAAGGTTTTAAATATTCTTACGCACTCACTTTATACAAATCGTGAAATTTTTCTTCGTGAGCTTCTTTCTAATGCTTCTGACGCGTTAGATAAATTACGCTTTAAGCAAAATAAAGGTGAGGCAATAATTCATGCAGAGCTTCCTTTAGAAATTAAAATTACTACTGATAAAGAAAGTAATGTACTCACTATTCAAGATAGTGGTATAGGCATGACACAAAAAGAAATGCAAGATAATCTTGGGATTATTGCTAAATCAGGATCTGAAAAGTTTTTGAAAGATATTGGTGATAATTCCTGTGATTCTTCTAATCTTAATATAGATCCTTATGCAGAAGAAGAAATTATAGAAAAAACAGATGGTGCTAATAGCGACGCCTCACAAATTATTGGTCGTTTTGGCATTGGTTTTTATTCTGTATTTATGGTTGCTAATAAAGTTGAAGTATATTCTATTCCAGCTCTTGAAAATGCAAAACAAGAAGGTGATGCAAAAGCCTATATGTGGTCTTCCACAGGGTCAGATACATATACTATTACACCATTAGAAGAAGTGGAAAATCTTACTCGTGGAACTATGATTAAGGTTTATTTGAAAGATGATGCTAAAGAATTTGCAGAAACTTTTAGATTAGAAAATATTATTCGTCGTCATTCAAATTTCTTGCCATTTCCAATTATGCTTGATGATAAGCAAATTAACACAACCCCAGCATTATGGCGTGAACCAAAATTTAATATCAAAAAAGAACAATATGATGAATTTTATAAATTTCTAACCTATGATAGTGAAAATCCTTTTGATGTAATTCATTTATCCGTAGACGCACCAGTACAATTTAATGCGTTAATGTTCATTCCAAATAAGAGTGAAGATTATTTTATGGATCAAAAAGATACATGGGGACTTGATTTATATGTTCGCCGTGTTCTTATTGAGAAAAATAGACAAGAGCTTTTGCCTAATTATTTAGCATTTATGAAAGGGGTAGTGGATACTGAGGACTTACCTCTAAATATTTCTCGTGAAACATTACAAGAAAATATTGTGTTAAAGAAAATAGCACAAACTATTGTTCGTCAAATTATGTCTCACTTTGAAAAAATGGCAGCACAAGACAAAGAAAAATATAATGAATTTTGGAATAAGCATGGTAAATATTTTAAATTTGCATTTAACGATTTTATTTACCGTGATCGTGTTGCAAAGCTCATGCGTTTTATTTCTTCAAGTTCTGATGACTTATTAAGTCTTGATGATTATGTTGCTCGTGCAAAATCAGGTCAAAAAGAAATTTGGTATGTAAGTGCAAGTTCTAAAGAAGCAGCAAAACTCAATCCTCACATGGAACGCTTTACCCGTAAAGGTTTAGAGGTTTTATATTTACTTGAACCAGTTGATGAAATTGCTCTTGAAAGTCTTGCAAAATTTAATGATTTTACATTTAAAAATATTGAACAAGCAGATGCTCATGCGTTAGATTCTTTCCCTGATGTGGAAGAAAACAAAACAGAATTGCCAAAACTTACTGAACTTGAGCAAACAGAATTTGATCAAATGCTTGACCGTATAAAAGAAGTTTTAGGCGATAAAGTAAAAGATGTAAAAAGTACAGATAGACTTTCTGGCAGTCCTGCTTGTATGGCATCAGCTGATGGCGTAAGCTCCACAATGGAAAAACTTATGCGTTCCATGCAAAAAGATGATAGTATCCCACAAAAAGTGCTTGAATTAAATCCTAATCATAATTTAGTTCGCTCCTTACTTGCTATTTATAAAGATGATAGTCGCTCTACTCTTTTTGAAGAAATGGTATGGAGTCTTTTTGAAAATACTGTGCTTTTAGATGGGTATATGAATGATCCATATCTTATGGCACAACGCAGTTTAAAACTTATGGAAAAAGCTGGTCAATGGTATATGGATTTGCGTTCTAAATAAGTTTTTTTGTTTTTTTCTTGGGGGAAATGATTTCCCCCAAACCCCCTCAATATGCATAAGCTCTTGATAGTATATATCAAGAGCTTATGCTATTTAAAGGGATTTAGAAAATTTGCAGTACTTAATATTTTCTAGTTTTTTCTTTATATGTATTCTTGACTTGCTTTTTTGTTTTTTTCTAGTAATAATATTTATGTTTTTCTATTAAATTATTATATGAGGTAATCCATGTTTAAAAAACAACTTTTCCTTTTATTTTTTACTTTTTTTACTCTTTATTTGACCCCTTGTTATGCTGAAAATAATGCTGAAGAATTAAATATAAGCCAAGAAGAAATAGCTAAATTGGAGCAAGACGCAGAACAAGGAAATGTCATTGCTCAATATAGTTTAGGAAATTTATATTATGTTGGGAATGATGTTGTTCAAAATTATCAAAAAGCTTTTGAGTGGTATGAAAAAGCCGCAGAACAAGGATTAGCTTCTGCTCAATTTAATTTAGGAAATATGTATAGAAAAGGTCAAGGCGTAGATCAAGATTATCAAAAAGCTTTTGCATGGTATGAAAAAGCTGCTAAACAAGGACTTTCTCAAGCTCAATATAGTTTGGGAGTGATATTTTATTATGGACAAGTGGATTTACAAGATTTTCAAAAAGCTTTTGAATGGTATAAAAAAGCAGCAGAGCAAGGATTAGTTGAAGCACAATCTATTTTAGGTTTCATGTATGAAGAAGGGCAAGGAGTAAAGAAAAATTATCAAAAAGCTTTTGAGTGGTATTCTAAAGCTGTCGAACACGGAAATGCACAAGTTCAATATAGATTAGGAGGAATGTATGTTGATGGAAAAGGGGTAAAACAGAATTATCAAAAGGCTTATGAGTGGTATACTAAAGCAGCAAAACAAGGATTAGCAGAGGCTCAATATAATTTAGGTGTTATGTATGAAAATGGGTATGCAGTAAAACAAAATTATCAAAAGGCTTTTGAATGGTATGAAAAGGCTGCACAGCAAGGATTTGCTCACGCTCAATTTAATTTAGGAGGTTTATATGATAAAGGACTAGGAGTAAAGCAAGATTATCAAAAAGCTGTTGAATGGTATAAAAAAGCAGCAGAGCAAGGTGATTTTTATGCTCAATATAATTTAGGAAATATGTACGTTAAAGGAAATGGAGTGCAGAAAAATTATCAAAAGGCATTTGAATGGTATGAAAAATCAGCAGAACAAGGAAATGTTCTAGCTCAATTTAACTTAGGGTTTTTATATTATAATGGTAATGGAGTAAAGCAAGATTATCATAAGGCGTATAAATGGTTTATAATGGCTGAAAAACAAGGATCTGCTTCTGCTCAAATAAACTTAGGTATAATGTATGCTAAGGGGCAAGGGGTACGGCAAGATTTTAAAATTGCAAAAGAGTGGTTTGGTAAGGCGTGCGATAATGGAGATCAAGGTGGTTGCGATATGTATGCGAAATTAAATTCGCAAGGGTATTAAGTAGTATTATAGAAGAATATTAAAAAGTTTTGTAAGGGGGTTAGGGGGAGAAACTTTTTCAAAAGTTTTCCCCCTAAAAAAAATAAAAACAAAAAAATAAAATTAATTAACTTTTTTAAGAGGGAAGATAATAATATCTTTTGTTGTTCCGTCTTTGCAGGTGATTTCTTGTACTTCGTATTCACCAGCAAGTTTTACTTGTCCTTGATAGGTGTATTCTTTATTTTTTAATACTTCAAAAAGGTAAGCAGGAAGAACATTTTCTGCTAATGCTTTGTTTTGACCTTGTAATTTTTTATCTTTAATGCTCATGCCTTCGTAATAGAAAATATCACCTTGCCAGTTGTCTTTATATTCTTTTGTTTTGCTTGTATGATTACTAATAAGTACGAAACATTCATTTTCTGTGCTTTTTCTAATGGAACCACAATTTCCAACTTGAAACTCAGCTTTAAGTTCATCAATAGATATAATTTGTCCAATACTAAATTTAGGGTTAAAGCTCATATAAACTCCTTTATTTTACTTATTGAGAATTATACCTAATAAGAAAAGAATGTCAATATTTTTAGTGGTTAATTAAAAGTATTGTTTTATGAAAATTAAAAATATATTATTTTTTTGAAATTGATATTGACTTTCAATTTCATTAATGCAAATATCCATTTTATCAATTCCACAGTAGCAAATAGTAAAAAATAAGGAGCCAGTATGGAAGCGTGCATGAATGAGGCATATTCAATTAATTTTCGTTTAAGTAATGGAAATACGCATGTTGGGGTAAGTGGAGAATTTAATAGAGATACAGCTTCTGAAATTATAGCATTTTTAAATCAAACTTATGTTGGAACAGGCAATGTTTTTATCGATACAGCTAAAATTCAAAATATTGTGCAAAGTGGAGCTGATTATTTTAAATCAGCTTTTAGTTCTTGTCATGTTCCATCAAAATGTCTCTATTTTAAAGGGGAACTTGGTAAAAATTTAGGACCTGATGGTTCAAGATTAATCATACTAAAAACAAAAGAAAAGAAACATCAATGTTGTGGTAATTGTAAAAATTGCAAATGCAACAAAGAACATGAAGGAGAAAACAATGGCTAATGTAAGAATTATTTATGGATCTGAAACAGGAAATACTGAATCTATTGCAGAAGAAATTGCTCGCATTTTAAAAGAAAAAGGTCATACTGTTCTTTGTCAAGGTGCAGCGGACGCTGATACAAGTAATATTGCAGAAGGCTATGATATGGTATTATTAGGTACTTCTGTTTGGGGTACTGATTCTATTGATTTGCAAAGTGATTTTGAAAGCTTTGCTTCTGATTTTGGAGCATTAGGTCTTGAAGGTGTAAAATGTGCTGCATTTGCATCTGGTGATACTTCTTTTGAATATTATTGTGGTGGTGTTGATTGGATTGAAGAACACTTGCAAGAAGTAAATGCTAAAATTGTGAACGAAGGTTTACGTATTGAAGGTGATGCTTCTGGTAGCAAAGATGAAATTGCTGAATGGGCAGAGAAAATTGCACAAAGTTTATAAGGATTTTTTGTGGAAATAAAATGCAGAGTTTACAAAGGGAAAAATACCGTTAATGGTGTAACAAAACCCTATTGTTTAGTTTATTTAGTGATAGTTCATCATTATAATTAATTTTATTTTTCATTTTTTATTTTTCTTTTCATCTTGTTAGGGAGAGGTCTTTTTATAAAAGTTCTCTCCCTAAATTTTTAAAAAAGTTATATCATTTTTTATGAAGATATGTTTCCAAGCTAATTATGTGTAACTAACTGCTAGTATAATTCATTGCTTTTTGTGAAATAATTAAAATAATGAAGAACATTAAAATTATTTATTATCGTTAGTTTTTTGTATTTGAAGCATTTGAAAATATATTCAATTTTTATAATTATACTAATATAT
>JAHHTE010000067.1 GCA_020024815.1 Mailhella sp. | reverse complement strand
CTTCAAAACTTTTTAATCCAAAAGCTCTTTTGCGTGCAAAAGAGCTTTTTCAATATTTGTTATAAATTATTTCTAATTAAAATATATAAAAGAATTTTTTTGAAAAGAATAATTTTTACTAATGTTAAAATAAGTAAATTTTTAAATCTTATTTAAACAAGTTCTCTAATTAGGGGGTAGGGAAAAACTTTTTATAAAAAGCTTTTCCCTGTAAATCTATAATTAATATAACATACCACCAGCTAAAAGAAAATTATTTTCATCATAAATTGCTAAAATTTGACCTGGTGCATAAACTTGTTTTTCTTGATTAAATTCAACAAGAAGTTTTGTTGCAGGCTCATTAATTATTGCATAATTATTTATAATATCCTTTGTGCTAGAAGGATTATCTATTAAAATTTGAAGTTTTGCTTGAACATTTTGAATATAAATTTTGGCTGGACTTTGTTTTTCTCTAAAACGTGTGCGAGCATAAAGTTGTCCATACCATAAATGAGGTGGTACAAGATAATTTATGGTATTTGCCATTGCATATTTTGTATTAATTTCTTCTTTTGTGCCAACAAAAAGACTATTATCATTAGCATTGCGTTTAATAACATATAAAGGTTCTGTCCATGCTATACCAATACCTTTACGTTGACCTTCGGTATATGCCCATAACCCTTTATGTTTTGCAATTTTTCTTTTTTCTTGGGGAACAGTTTTATTATTTATATAATAAATATCACCAGTAGATTCTGGATTAAAATTATATTTTTCTTTGTTATTAAGTAAAAAGGATCTGTAATCATCATCTGGTACAAAGCAAATTTCTTGACTTTCTTTAGCCACAGGAATTTCAATATTGCGATTAGCAATTTCTTGTTTAATATCTTCCTTTATTTTATCAGCTAAAGGAAAAATAGCAGAACGTATATTTTCAATAGGTGTGAGGGCTAAAAAATAACTTTGGTCTTTTGTTGTATCATTTGCTGATTGAATACAAAAACCGTATGTTGATGTAATGGAGTTTTCAAAATTTGCTAATTTTACATAATGTCCTGTTGCAAGTTTTTCTGCTCCAAGTTTTTTAGCTTCTTCAAGTAATTTTCCAAATTTCATTTTTTTATTACATAAAGCACAAGGGTTAGGAGTTTGTGCTTTTTTATATGTATCAAAAAATGGTTCAATTACATCTGTTTCAAAAGTATCTCGTAAGTCAAGAATATGCAGTGGAACATTAAGTTTTTGACAAGTTTTTTCTAAAGCTTGTTCAAGTTCAATATTAAAATGAATAAAACGAGCATGAAGAGCAAAAACTTCATGTCCTTGTTCCTTGAGATGAATTAACGCGTATAAACTATCTACGCCACCACTAATTGCAACTGCTATTTTCATAGCATGAACATACATTAAATAGAATTTTAAGCAAGAAAATAATTATATCTAAAAATTTAGATATATTAATACTTGACTGTATAAAGAAAAATAGATATATTTTGTTAAACCATATTGAGATATAGAGAAATATGCATACACAAGATATTTTAAAAAATATAAAAGCATTAGCAGATGATACAAGATTGCGTTTAGCATATATACTTTGGCACTATGAATTATCTGTTAATGAACTTGTAACCATTTTAAACATGGGGCAATCAAGAGTTTCTCGGCATTTGAAGATTTTAACAGATGCAGGACTTTTGCAAGCTCGTCGTGATGGTTTATGGGTTTTTTATAAAGCAGTAGAAGAAGGGGAAAATAAAGAGTTTTTAGCGAGTATTTTTGGCTTTATTACAAAAGAAATACAAAATGATTTAGATTTAGCTTCTCGTATGATTGAAGAGCGAGCTATTAAAACACGTTTATTTTTTAATTCTATTGCTGATGATTGGGACGAATTAAATAAAGAAGTATTGGGAGATTTTTCTTTACCTAATGAAGTTCGTAATTCTGTGCCTAAAAACTGTAAAATTGCTGTGGATTTAGGGTGTGGAACAGGAGAAGTTTTAGAAAAACTTCTTGAAGTTAGTGCAATGGCTATTGGTGTTGATGGCTCACCTAAAATGCTTGATTTAGCACGACGTCGTTTTAATGATAATATTAATAAATTAGCAAACTTATCTTTTAGAATTGGTGAATTGGATCATTTACCTTTAAGAGATAGTGAAGCAAATTTTGCCTGTATTAATTTAGTATTACATCATTTATCAGAACCTAAAATTGCCATAGATGAAATTTATAGAGTATTGACCCCTAAGGGCTATGTTTTTATTAGTGATTTTGTTCAACATAAAGAAGAAGTTATGCGTAAAAATTATGGTGATAGGTGGTTAGGTTTTAGTAAAGATAGCCTTGAAAACTTTGTAACTGAAGCTGGTTTCAAAGTTATTAAATATAAAACACAAAAAGTCAAAATGGGTTTACACTTACATTTACTTATTGCTCAAAAATAATAGGAGAAACAAATGGCTGCACAAGAATTAGATCTTAGCTTAAATCACAAAGTTGCTGATATGAATTTAGCTGACTTTGGTAAAAAAGAAATGCAACTTTCTGAAAGAGAAATGCCAGGTCTTATGGAACTTATTAAACGTTATGGTAAAGAAAAACCATTAAAAGGTTTAAAAGTTACTGGTTCTTTACATATGACAATTCAAACCGCAATGCTTATCAAAACCTTATATGAATTAGGTGCTGATATTCGTTGGGCTTCTTGCAATATTTTTTCAACTCAAGACCATGCAGCAGCAGCTATTGTTGAACAAGGCTATGCTAAAGTTTTTGCTTGGAAAGGTGAAACATTAGAAGACTATTGGTGGTGCACAGAAATGGCACTTACTTGGCCTGATGGTTCTGGTCCTGACCTTATTGTTGATGATGGTGGTGATGCTACACTTCTTATTCACTATGGTGTGCAAGCTGAAAACGATCCTTCTTTTCTTGATAAAAAAGTAAGCAGTAAAGAAGAAGAATGCATTATGGAAAGACTTAAACTTGCTTATAAAAATGATAAGCAACGTTGGCATAAAATTGTTTCATCAATTCGTGGGGTTTCTGAAGAAACTACAACTGGTGTTCATCGTCTTTACCAAATGGAAAAAGAAGGAAAACTCCTTTTCCCAGCTATTAACGTAAATGATGCTGTAACAAAATCAAAATTTGATAACCTTTATGGTTGCCGTGAATCTTTAGCAGACGGTATTAAACGTGCTACTGATATTATGATGGCTGGTAAAATTGTTTGCGTTTGTGGTTATGGTGATGTTGGTAAAGGTTGCGCTCAATCTATGCGTGGTCTTGGTGCTAGAGTTCTTGTTACTGAAATTGACCCTATTTGTGCTTTACAAGCAGCAATGGAAGGTTTTGAAGTTATTACTGTTGAAGATGCACTTCCACTTGCAGATATTTATGTAACAGCTACTGGTAACTATCATGTTATTACTGGTGAACACATGAGCAAAATGAAAGATGAAGCTATTGTTTGCAATATTGGTCACTTTGATAATGAAATTGATATGGCTTGGCTTGAAAATAATAAAGATTGTAAAAAAATGGAAATTAAACCACAAGTGGATAAATGGACCATGCCAAGTGGAAAATCAATTATTATTTTAGCAGAAGGTAGACTTGTAAACTTAGGTTGTGCTACTGGACACCCAAGTTTTGTTATGTCTAACTCCTTTACAAACCAAGTTGTTGCTCAACTTGAACTTGCAAGTAAAAAACTTGAAACAAAAGTTTATACTTTACCTAAAAAGCTTGATGAAGAAGTTGCACGATTACACCTTGCTCGTCTTGGCGTAAAACTTACAACTTTATCAAAAGAACAAGCTGATTATATTGGCGTAAGTGTTGACGGTCCTTATAAACCTGATCATTACAGATATTAAGATATAAAAAACCACCTTAACTAGGTGGTTTTTTATATTGAATTTTATTTAGGAAGAAACTATTTTCTTCCTAATTTATTATGTAATTTGTTTTTTTATAATTTTTAAAAGAAATACTTTTAAAAAATTTTTTCTTTTAACATTTATTTTTTAAAACTTTTTTAATCTAAAAATTCTTTTTCTTATCAGCGAGTTTTATTAATTAGCAAATATTATAAGGAAATATATGCATTTTACACAGGTAAAAACTATTTTATCAGCAAAAAATGGAATGAATTTATATAGAGGTTGTTTACATGGGTGCATATATTGTGATTCAAGAAGTAAATGTTATCAATATGAATATGATTTTGAAGATATTGAAATAAAAGAAAATGCTATTGAATTATTAGAAGATACTCTTAAAAGAAAAAGAAAAAAATGTATGATTGGAACGGGATCTATGACTGATCCATACATACCACTTGAAAATACATTAGAATATACACGAAAAGCATTATCTTTAGCTTATCAATATGGCTTTGGTTTTACTTTAATAACTAAATCTAATCTTGTATTACGGGATATAGATTTATTAACAGCTATTAACAAAAAAACAAAATGTGTAGTGCAAATGACATTAACTACGTATGATGAAGCATTATGTAAAAAGATTGAACCTCATGTTTGCATAACAAAAGAGCGTGTTGAAGTTTTAAAAGAACTGCATAAAGCAGGTATTCCTACTATTGTTTGGCTTACTCCTATTCTTCCATTTATTAATGATACTAAAGAAAATATACAAGGTATTTTAAATTATTGTATTGAAGCAAAAGTATATGGAATTATTTGCTTTGGAATGGGATTAACACTTAGAGAAGGGAATAGAGAATATTTTTATCAACAATTAGAACAAAAATTTCCAGATTTAAAAGAAAAATATATTCAAAAATATGGCATGAATTATCAGCTTATTAGTCCTAATAATAAGCAATTAATGCAACTATTTTATAAAATATGTAGAGAAAATTCTATTCTTTTTGATAATCAAAAAATCTTTCAATATTTATATACACTTGAAAATAAAAATAGCTACACTCAATTAAGTTTATTTGATTAAAAATATTTTTCTAATTATATGAAAATATAGTAAAATTATTAAAAAAATCGTAAAAAAAACTTGACGTTATATTTTATTATACTTATATAAAGAACTACTTAAATATTTAGGCGCGTGGCTCAGGGGTAGAGCACTTCCTTGACACGGAAGGGGTCAGCAGTTCAAGTCTGCTCGTGCCTACCAAAAAAAGTATGAGGAGGAAAATCCTCCTTTTCTTATATAAACGTAGATACGTTATAGGTGGTAAATTATGAATATTAAATTGGAAGAGAATGAAATTAGTGTTCAAGAGAATGCTATTATTGCTGACATTCTAAAAGAACATCTTTCTGGAAAGAAATTTAAAAGTTGCATTGCTGCAAAAATAAACAACGAAACAGTTGTTGACTTATCAACTACAATTCCAACAAACACTACCACCATTACTCCTGTAACAGTTGAGAGTGAAGAAGGTTTAGAAATCTTACGCCACTCAACATCACATATTATGGCTGATGCTGTTCAAAAACTTTTTCCGGGAACAAAAGTAACTATTGGTCCTTCTATTGAAAATGGTTTTTACTATGATTTTGATGCAGAACGTCCTTTTACTCCTGCTGATTTAGAAGTAATTGAGAAAGAAATGCAAAAAATTATTAATAGCAATTTATCTTTTGAAAGAAGTGAAATTTCAAAAGAAGAAGCTATAAAATTATTTACAGATAAAGGTGAAAAATTTAAAGCTGAAATTGTAGCAGATATTGATGCTCCTACTGTTTCTTTATATAAAGCTGGTGAGTTTGTTGATTTATGTCGTGGACCACATATTCCAAATACCTCTTTTATTAAAGCTTTTAAACTTATGTCTGTTGCAGGTGCTTATTGGCGTGGTGATGAAAAAAATCCTATGCTTTCCCGTATTTATGGAACTGCATTTGCTGATGAAAAATCACTTAAAGCTTATTTAAACAGAATTGAAGAAGCAAAAAAACGTGATCATAGAAAATTAGGTAAAGAACTTGGTCTTTTCACTTTCCATGAAGATGTTGCTCCTGGTATGTCTTTTTGGTTACCAAAAGGCATGATGCTTAGAACTATTTTAGAAGATTTCTTGCGTCGTGAGCATTTAAAACGTGGTTATGAATTAGTGCAAGGTCCACAAATTCTTCGTAAAGAACTTTGGGAAAAATCAGGACACTATGATCACTATCGTGAAAATATGTATTTTACAGAGATTGAAAATTCAATTCATGGTGTAAAACCAATGAACTGTGTTGGACATCTTTTAATGTATAATAATACATTACATAGTTATCGTGAATTACCTGTTCGTATGTTTGAGCTTGGTGTTGTTCACCGCCATGAAATGAGTGGGGCTTTACATGGTTTACTTCGTGTTCGCCAATTTACTCAAGATGATGCTCATATTATATGCACTCCTGATCAGCTTGAAGATGAAATTATTAAAGTAATGCGTCTTTCTGCTGACCTTATGAATTTATTTGGTTTTTCATATAAACTCTTTATTTCTACTCGTCCAGAAGACAGTATTGGTACTGACGAAGCTTGGGAACGTTCTACTAATGCTCTTATTGAAGCTGTAAAGAAAGAAGGTAAAGAATATCAAATAAACGAAGGGGACGGTGCTTTTTACGGACCTAAAATTGATATTAAAGTTACTGATGCTATTGGTCGTGAATGGCAATTATCAACTATTCAAGTGGACTTTAACTTACCAGAACGTTTTGAAATTGAATACGTTGGACAAGATGGGGAAAGACATAGACCTGTTATGGTGCATAGAGCTATTTTAGGTTCATTAGAACGTTTTATTGGTGTATTAACTGAACACTATGCTGGTGCATTCCCAACTTGGCTTGCTCCTGTTCAAGCAAAAGTGTTAAATGTAACTGATACACAATTAGATTTTACAAAAGAAGTTGTTAGCAAATTACAAGCTGCAGGTATTCGCGTTGAAGCTGATACTAGAAATGAAAAACTCGGTTTCAAAGTTCGTGAAGCACAGCTTGCTAAAATACCATTTATCCTCGTTGTTGGGGATAAAGAAGTAGAAGAAGGCGGTGTAAATATTCGTCTTCGCACGGGTGAAAATTTAGGCTTGCAATCTATTGATCAAACTATTGCAACCATCCGTGAAGATAGTGATAAACCTTTTAAAGTTGGAGGGATGAGCTATAGCTTCGCCTAGCATTAAACCACGTCGTGATGTGCCTCAACAAGACGGTACCAGACGAAATGAACAAATCCGAGCTCGTGAAGTACGTGTTATCGGAGCGGAAGGGGAACAAATTGGTATTCTTTCAAAACAAGAAGCTATTGATCTTGCAAAAGAACATGGCTTAGATCTTGTAGAAGTTGCTGCAACTGCAGATCCACCAGTTTGTCGTATTATGGATTTTGGTAAATTTAAATACGAACAGCAACAAAAAAAGAAAGAACAAAAGAAAAACCAAACTGTTGTTCAAATTAAAGAAATCAAAATGCGCCCCAAGACCGACGATCATGATTATGAAACAAAACTTCGTCATATTCGCCGTTTCTTAGAAGATGGAGACCGTTGTAAGGTTACTATTTTCTTTAGAGGACGTGAAATTGTTCATAAAAGCCGTGGACAAGCAATTCTTGACCGTATTGTTGAAGATACAAAAGAATTGGGTAAGGTAGAGCAAGAGGCTGGTGTGGAAGGTCGTACCTTACAGATTCTGCTTATTCCTTTTGCGAAAAAATAATGAGAAAGCCACATTATGTGGCTTTTCTCCTTTTTTAATATTGAGAAAACATAGACTTTTTTATTTGTTTCGGTTAAATTATTTTTCTATATTTTAGAAAGGATATGTGCTTATGTCAGTACAAGATGTTGTCATTGGTTTAGCAGGTTTAGGAACTGTTGGGTCTGGATTAGTAACATTACTTCGTGATAATGCGACTGAAATTGAACGTAGAACAGGGAAAAGAATTATCGTTAAATACGTAGCTGTTCGCGATGTTACAATAAAAAGAGATATTCCTGAACATACTAAATTAATTGATAATCCATTACTTATGGTTGAAGACCCTGAAATTCAAGTAATAGTTGAACTTATGGGTGGTCTTGGTATAGCACATACTCTTATAAAAGAAGCTTTGTTACATGGGAAATCTGTTGTAACAGCTAATAAAGCTTTATTAGCTGAAAAAGGCGAAGAACTTTTTGCTCTTGCAGAAGAAAAAAATCTTTCTTTAGCTTATGAAGCAAGTGTTGCTGGTGGTATTCCCATTGTGCAAACTTTAAAAGATAGTTTAGCAGGAAATAAAATTAAAACTGTTACAGGCATTTTGAATGGTACAAGTAACTATATTCTTTCACAAATGTCTGTAAATGGTACAAATTTTGATGAAGCATTAAAATCTGCACAAGAATTAGGCTTTGCTGAAGCTGATCCAACACTTGATATTGATGGTTTTGATGCTGCACATAAATTAAAATTACTTATTCGTTTAGCTTGGGGTGTGCATTATCCTTATGAAAAGCTTTCTGTGCAAGGTATTCGCAATATGAATGCTATGGATATTAATTTTGCACATAGCTTAGGATATACAATAAAATTATTGGGGCAAACAGCACAAGTTAATGGTGAAATAGAAGCTGGGGTTAGCCCATATCTTGTTCCTGAAAAAGCAATGCTTGCTCGTGTTGATGGAGCTTTTAACGCTATTCATATTAATGGAAATGCTGTTGGTTCATTATTTTTGCATGGTATAGGAGCAGGAAGTTTACCAACTGCAAGTGCTGTGCTTGGCGATATTATGTCTTTAGTAAAAGATATTTATGATAGTACAGGTTATGTAATGGAAAAATTACCATTAGCTCCAATGGTAAATCCTGAAATAATGGAATCTCCTTGGTATTTGCGATTAATGGTGCATGATACTGTTGGGGTTTTACGTGATATTGCAGGACTTTTTGCAAAGCAAGGTATTTCTATCTCACAAGTTATTCAAAAGAAAAAACAAGAAGACGGTGTACCACTTGTTTTTATGACATACGAAACAAGCATGAAAGCAATGAAACAAGCTTTACATGAAATGGAAAATTCAAATATTCTTATTTCTAAACCTGTTGCTTATCGTGTTCTTGAGGTATAATAAAGGATTTATTTAAAAATGGCTGTAACAATCAATCAAGAAAAATGCTGTGGGGATAAAATTTGTTATAATATTTGTCCTGCTGGCTGTATTGAAATGAACGAAGAAAATAAGGCAGTTATTACGCGTAAAGGTACTTTTACTTGTATTAGCTGTGGACACTGTATTGGAGTCTGTCCTACTAACGCTATTTCATTAGAAATTGATGGAGTTGAAGAATTTGGTGAGCCAAATATTAATTCTCAAATTACTTTTGAAGAATTATCATTATTAATGAAAGGTAGACGTTCTGTACGGTCTTATAAAGATAAAGAAATTTCTCAAGAAGATTTACAAAAACTTTTTGAAGTTGTACGTTTTGCTCCTACGGCAAAAAATGGACAATATATAAAATGGATAGTGATTAATGGGAAAGATAAAGTTCGCCAATTAGCAGGACTTGTTATTGATTATATGCGTACCATTCCTTCTGCTAAAAGAATGGTTGCAAGTTTTGATGAAGGAAATGATCCTATTTTTAGACATGCTCCTTGCGTAATTTTTGCATACTGTGAAAAAGAAATTGGTGAACGTTTTGGCATTGTTGATTGCAGTATTGCATCTAGTTATCTTGAATTATTATTGCCAACAATGGGAATAGGTGTTTGTTGGGCTGGATTTGCAATTCAAACAGCTAAAATTTATGAACCTATAAATAAATTTTTAGGTTTGTCTGAAAATGATGTGATTAATGCAGGTTTTATGCTTGGTTATTCTAAAATTAAATATAAAAAAATTCCACCACGTCAAAAAGC
>JAHHTE010000066.1 GCA_020024815.1 Mailhella sp. | reverse complement strand
GTAATATCTTGATGATTAGCTAATATCTAAAAATTATTTATAATAAGAGTGTAATTATAAATTATTAATAATTATGCTATAAAATTAGGTAGATAAGAATAAAAATACTATTAACAAAAAACATTATTCTTAAAAATTTTGTCGTTTTAGCACTATAAAACCACTTCTAAGTGGGTGAAATGAAAATTCTTTAGATACAAGATTGTTCTTCTTCGGTATATGTTTGATGTGTTCGTCAATTATAACCCAAGGAAACTGTGTTTTACAAAAATCAGTTAAAGTTTATTTTATTTCTGTGAAATTATAAATATCATATAGTATTTGCTCTCAAATATTGTTGTCAAATAATATATTCAAAATTAAAAGAAGATATAGATTAAATTCTTAGATGGTTATGCGAGCAAAAAAAGTAACAATTATCGTAGTAATTGTATGTGAATATAATGCAACTAGTGAATACATTCAAAGCGTCTTGAGACCTAAGTTAGTAATAACCAAATAGTGATAGTAAAGATCACCTTTAAGTTAATTTAAAGAAAAGAATAATGCGACTTGTTGAAAGTAAGTGATATTTGAGAGTATTATTTGTAGGGTAGTGGTAGTTGTTGTTATTGTTGTGAGCGGTAAATAAAATTGATGTATACTTATAGTAGTTCATACTAATTAATAATGTAGCAAGAGTTTTTATAACATTCATTTACTATAAATTTAATGAAGTTAAGATGATATAATAATATATTTATAAAAAAGAGTATATTACTATCTATTTGTAATTGCTTTATTATATTAAAAATGTGAGTATTAGATAATATTATATTCTAAAAATTTCATTTTATAAAGTTAAGAGTTAAGCAACTCATTAGAACAGGTTGAAATAAAATATCTTATTAATGTATTAAATTCTAGTAATTAGTGAAGAATGAACTTTATGAATAGTAACAGTAGATTATGTATGTTAATTTTGCGTGATTATTTGTAGTCTCAATTCGTTGTTCTTTATGTTGTAAAGGCATAAATGGGGAAGTTTTATTGAGGATTAATCTTTTTTCCTATAAGTTGGGTTAAGAGCTGCTTGCTATTAAGAATAACGTATTAGGTTGAAATAAAATTAAAATAAATTATATAAATAAAAAATAAGTTAACCATATCATAACTATAATGTTTATATGTGTTTTTTTATGTAGTAATAACTAAAGTGGATATAATAATGTGTATTTGTGTAGTTTTATAGTATGGATGGCACTTCCTATAATAATATCATATATTCTAATTAAATAGAAGAATAGTAGCAACGCTATGTTAAATAACGTAAATTTAGAAATAAATTTATATGAAATTGGGTTGCAATTTATGTTATGCTTTTAATAAATTTTTTCTTTTTAGAAGAAAATAAGATTGTTAAATAAGTTTCAATAATAATATAAAGTAGTTATTGATATATTCCTCCGAAACCTTATAAAAAATTGTTAAAATAAGTGTTAAAAATTAATACTTTTATAAAATAAAATTGTCGACAATATATTTAAAATAGTGTATCTCTTTATTAAAGACGTTTAAGGAGTTTACTATGAAAAGGTTTTTTAAAGTACAATTTTTTGCGTTAATTTTCACAATGTTATTTTCGTCAATTTCGTATGGGGCTATGACCATTAAACTTGCACATCCAAATGTGCCTGCGACTCCTATGGGACAAGCATATGAACTTTTTAAAAAAGATCTTGAAGAACGTTCTAATGGATTTTTTAAAGTAAAGATTTTTGATAGTTCAAAGTTTGGTAATTTTGATGCAGTAGTGCAAGGCATAAGTATGGGTGTATTACAAATGGGATCAGATGGAGCAGGTAACTTTTCCGTATTTAATGGAGATTTAATGCTTTTTGATATGCCATATTTGTTTCCTAGTTATGAAAAATGTGATTTAGTTGCAGATGGTGAAATAGGAAAAAAACTTTCAAAAACATTAATGAAAAATGGAATTATTGGGTTAGGTTTTATTGATATTGGTTATAAGCAAATTTTTAGTAAACGTCCTATACGTTCTTTAGAAGATGCCAAAAATCTTAAAATTCGTTCAACACATTCAAAAGCACATATTGCTGTTTTACAATCTCTTGGTATGAACCCAACTCCAATTGCTTGGGGGGAAGTATATACAACATTGCAACAAGGAACAGTTGATGGAATTGAGATAGATTTGAATTTAGCATATTTTAACAAATTTCATGAAATAGCAAAATATGTAACATTAAGTAGAACAGTATATACACCTCACATGGTTTTGCTTTCTGAACGTTTTTGGAAAAAATTAAATGAAGAGCAACAACAATGGGTATTAGAATCTTTTAAAGTAATGCAAGCTTATGAACGTAAATTAAATAGAGAAAATGAAGAAAAAGTAATTGAAAAAATGAAAGAAATGGGCTGTGTAATTATTACCCTTTCACCTGAGGAAGAAGCTCGTTGGAGAGAAGCAAGTAAAGTAGTATATACACAATTTAATGAACAAATTGATCCTCAATTAATAGAGGAAATTCGAGCTGTTGTTGCTGAGTAATTTTAAATTTTAATAGTAATATATGGTTATTAAATTGGAGAGTATATGATAAAATTTATAAAAAATTTTGAAGCTAACCTTTCAGCCTTATTATTAGGGATAATGACAGTTATCATTATTACACAGATAATTTTTAGATATTTTATTTCTTATTCTTTATCATGGCCAGAAGAATTAGGACGTTTTTTGTTTATTGCTGCTGTTTATGTTGGGTCAAGTTATGCAGAAAAAGAGGATAAACATTTAGCAATTACTATTTTACGAACAAATGCAGGTAAATGGTGCGAACGGTTTATTCCTGTAATTGCACAAACAATTAATGTTATCTTTTGTATTCTTATTACAGTTTGGGGAGTAATAATGGTACAATTTATGTATAATACTGATCAGTTAGCTCCTGCAGTTCAAGTTTCTATGTATCTTGTTTATATTGTTATTCCATTTGGTTTTGCTTGTATGTCTATTCGGGCAATAGTGAATTTAATAAAATATATTAAAGTTGCTTTTAATTAATCAAAAGTTGAGAGAAAATTTATGGAATTACCTATTATATTAGCAATTATTACTCTTGTTGCGTGTTTAGTTTTAAGTGTGCCTATTGGTGTTTCTATTGGTTCATGTGTTGCTGTTGCCATTATTTTTGGTGATTTACCAGTGGAATTTTTGATTCAAAAAATGTTTAGCTCTTTGGATTCATTTCCATTATTAGCTGTACCATTTTTTATTTTAGCAGGAGAAATAATGCAAAAGGGAAGTATGGCCCAAGCATTATTAAATATTTCTCGCTGTTTAGTAGGACATATTACTGGTGGTATGGCTCATGTATCTATTTTAACATGTATGTTTTATGGTGCATTAAGTGGGTCAAGTCCTGCTACTGTTGCTGCTGTTGGTGGAATTATGATTCCAGCAATGAAAGAAGATGGATATCCTGAAGATTTTGCAACAGCAGTAAATACTTCTGCTGGTTGTTTAGGAGTTATGATTCCACCTTCTGTTCCTCTTATTATTTATGGAACTACTGCAAACGTTTCCGTAGGTGATTTATTTATTGCAGGTATCATTCCCGGTGTTTTTGTAGGGATTTTGCTTATGTTTGTTAGCTGGTATTTAGCTAAAAAACGTAACTATAATAATGTAATTGAAAGAGCTAGTTGTCGTGATACATTTAATGCTTTTAATGAAGCAAAATATGCTTTATTAGTTCCTCTTATTGTTTTAGGTGGTATTTATGGGGGAATAACAACACCAACCGAAGCTGGTGCTATTGCTGCTATTTATGCATTTTTTGTTGAATGTTTTATTTTGAAGACATTGACTTTTAAAAGAATTATTGAAATATTTAAAAGTGCAGTATTGACCAATGCGTCTATTTTTGTTGTTGTAGCAACAGCAACAGCTTTTGGACAATTATTAATGATTTATTCTGTTCCTGATTTATTAGTAGAGGCATTATCAGGACTTGTAAGTAATAAGATTTTATTTTTATTTGTTGTATTAATCTTTCTCCTAGTTATGGGGACTTTTATGGATGCATTAGCAAATATTCTTATTCTTACTCCCTTATTACAACCATTATTACTTGCAGCTGGTGTTGATATGACACATTTTGGTATTATTATGATAGTTGCATGTGCAATGGGCTTTTTAACTCCTCCTGTTGGTGTTAACTTATTTGTTGGTTGTGGTATTTCTGGTATGAGTATTGAAAGATTAAGTTGGGCGATAATGCCATTTTTAGGAATTATGGTAATTGGTTTATTGATGCTCACTTATATTCCAGCAATTTCATTAATGTTATTATAGAGGAAAATATGAAGTATACAGAAACAGTTATTCAACAAGCTAAAATAGGTTTGTTGGGGCATATTGGTGTAGGGCATATTCATAGCCATTCAGGATTTGTGCAAGATGATTCTATGGGATTTGCCATGCTGGTTCGTATACTGCAAGAGTGTAATTATTTTGATACAATAATAAAAAAAATTAATGTAGTTGATGATTATGTAGAAATTCAACTACAAAGTGGTGGAATTGGTAAGGCAAATGTTGCTCGTGGAATATGTTTTTGTGATAAAGAATTATTGCATAGAGCTGAACAAAAGTCTTTCCTTTCCCCACAGTATTTATCTTCTTTTCTTTTTGGAAAAATTTATGGACAAGGCGTTTCAGAATTAGCTACTGCTGTTAGTTTAGCATATTCTAAAGCTATTTTGGATACTATAAGAAAAAATTGGTCTGAAACTCTTTATATACAAGATAATGTTCCAAATAGTGCTGGTGAATTTTTAGGGGGAAATTTAATTGTTAATGATATTGTAATTGCATGGTTATTAACGATTAATGCAAGCAATGGAGGATTAGCTCCTAATGAAGATGCAGAAGGTAATGTTCCTGTTGGAAATAAAGGTATTATAATGAAAAAACTTGGATTAGATGTTTTGCCTTCTATTATATTAGAAAGTAAAGCGTATGTTCCAAGTTTGCAAGATCAAGTTATAGTCGATTGCTATAATATCCGTTGGAATAAGAAAAGTGATAATAATATAGTTGGTCAAGCTCTTATTGATGCAATTTCCTCACAAAATTTACCTTTTGTGTATTCTAATACAGCATATATAAGAAATGATGATTCATTAGAAAAAGAAATTCATCGTATAGGTGATATGCTTATGCTTTTAGGGGAAAAGTATAAGTATAGCAAAACAGCGGAAGAAAGAATAAAACTTGCTCATAGATTAGCAATTCTTGTTTCTGAAGAAATGGGTGGAAGTATTTTTATGAGCAATGAAATATTTAAAATTTTTGCTGGTGGTGGATTATTACCGGGAACAAGTGCTGTATTATCTTATTGTTCTTCTTATGATTCTATACAAAAAGATAAACAAGTTATTTATACGCAAGAAGAAGTTGAACAGATAATTGCTATTTTACCTAGAACTATTGAAAATATAATGGCTTCTTATGAACAAGCAATAACAGAATTACAAATAAAAAGAATAGATATTTCCTCTGAAAAGCTTTTAGAAATGCTTATGTAATTTTGTACTATAAGATAAAAATTATAAAAGAATATTATCTACTGTGAAGACCTTAGATTTTTCTAAGGTCTTTTTCTTTTAAAAATACAGTTTTTAATGGATTATTATTTTTTTTGTTTTTGTTAAAAATGTAATTATAGCAAAGGAGGTTTTTTATGATTCATACTAATACAGAAGTTATTTATCATAACGGTACAATAATTACTATGAATGATGAGCAAAAATTCGCAGAGGCTATTGCTGTAACAGGGAATAAAATTATAGCTGTTGGAAAAATGGAAGAAGTTCAAAAATTTGCCAATGAAAAGACAGAGTATAGAGATTTGCAAGGAAAAACTCTATTACCTGGTTTTATTGATGCACATAGTCATATTTTTGATACAGCATTACGAGCTTTATGGGTGAATGTAAATAGTATTCCTTTGGGAACAGTGGAATGTATAGAAGATATTCTTACTTTACTTAAGGAAAAAGCTGCTCAAACTCCAGAGGGAGAATGGATTATCGGTTGGGGTTTTGATGATAGTAAAATTCGTGAAATGCGACATATAACACGTGATGATTTAGATAAGGTTAGTACAAAACATCCTATTTCTTTAAGCCATATATCAGGTTGGGTTACATATCATAATACTATGGCTTTAGAAAAAGGAGGTATTACAGATATAGTAGAAGATACGGAATATTATCGTATAATGAGAGATAGTAATAAAAAAGCAATAGGAGTGATTGAAGCTGCCCTTTGTCCTGTAATGTCTAAAATTCCTTTAACAACTGATGAAGATTTTATAAAAGGGTTAAGTCTTGTTTCTAAAGAATATTTGAAAAATGGTTGTACTACGGCACAAGAAGGTTGGTGGTGTGTTCCTAAGCATTTGCAATTAGCTCAAAAAGCCATTGATGAAAAACAAGTTTCAATACGATTTGTATTATATCCAGTTGGTGAAGGTGATGTTTATAATGAAATTGATAGGTTTTGTCCTGAATTAATTGCTGGTGAATATATTGATGATAAAAAAATGTTTTGTATGGGTGCAATGAAACTAACTGCTGATGGTTCTATACAAGCAAGAACAGCACGTTTAAGCGAACCATATTATGTATGTTCTGAAGATAAGCCTAATTATTTAGGACCATATAATCATGAGCAAGATTGGCTTAATGAAAGGGTTTTAGAATTTCATAAGCAAGGAAAGCAAGTTGCCATTCATTGTAATGGTGATGGTGCCATTGAAATGGTTTTAAATGCTTTTGAATATGCACAAGAAAAATTTTATAGAGATGATCCTCGTTTTATTTTTATTCATTGTCAAACAGCACGTAGCGATCAACTAAAACGCATTGCAAAACTTAAAGCAACAGCATCATTTTTTGTAACGCATACATATTATTGGGGAGAACGACATAAAAATATTTTTTTAGGATCTGAAAGAGCAATGCGTATTTCTCCTTTACGTGAGGCTATGGAGTTAGGCATAAATTGTACTGTTCATAATGATACGTATGTAACACCTATTAGCCCTCTTTTATCTGTGTGGTCTTCTGTGAATCGGCAAACGTATGAAGGAAATGATTTAGGAAAAAATGAACAGGGAATAACTGTTTATGAAGTATTAAAAGCAGTAACAATTAATGCTGCAATTCAAGGTTTTGAAGAAAATTTAAAAGGAAGTATTGAACAAGGTAAGTTAGCAGATTTTGTTGTATTAGAAGAAAATCCATTAGAAGTTGATGAACTAAAAATTAAAGATATTCAAGTTTGTGCCACAATAGTTGGTAATCAAATTGTATATGGTTCTTTATAGGAGGGTATTACTATGACAATGTTTGAAAAATACTTTAGAGTGTTAATTTTAAGTACTGTATATGCAGCGTCAATGGCATTACCATATATTCATTTTAAATTTTATGATGTAATTAGAACTGTTACTGATACAACTAATACGGAATTAGGATATTTGATGACTATATTAACTGCTGTTGCTATGATTTTATATATTCCTTCTGGAGTTATAGGAGATAAGTATTCTGCAAAAAAAATTCTAATTGCTTCTTGTGTATTATCAGCTTTTTGTAATATTTTATTTGCATTATTTCCTTCTTTTATTTTTGCTATGTTTATTTGGGCAGTGTTAGCTTTTGCAACTGGTGGTTCATGGCCTTGCCTTATAAAGGCTGTTAGAGATTCTGGTTCAGAAGAAGAACAAGGAAAAATGTTTGGTTTCTTTTATGGATTACAAGGCTTGGTAATGGTTATTATTGGCTTTATTGATGCAGGTATCTATGGAGCTTTTAAAGATCCTATTATGGGATTTGAATATATGCTTTTTTTCCAAGCAGGTGTATTAATATTAAGTGCTGTTCTTGTATTTGTATTTCTAAAAGATAAAACACCATACAATCAAAATGAAGTGGCAGAAGAACCAAAATCAGCTTTTGCAGGAGTATTTGAAGTTATTCGTTCCCCTAAAGTTTGGATTATGGTAATCCTTATTTTCTGTGGTTATGGTTGTTATATTAGTATGGGATATATGACTCCTTATACAACAAATGTTCTTGGTGCTTCTATTGCAATGGGGGCAGTATTAGGTACAATTCGTGTTTACGGTATACGTATTCTCGCAGGACCTTTGAGTGGTTTTATTGCTGATAAACTTGGAGCACCTTCAAAGTTAATGATTATTTCTTTTATTGTTCTTTTAGGTATGATTTTATATTTATTAAATATTCCTTCAGGAACTTCTAATAATATGATTATTGCTGTAACAATGCTTACTAGTTTAGCTTGTATGATGATGTATTGTGTTATGTTTGCAGGAATGGAAGAATTAAAAATTCCTCCTCATCAAACAGCAACAACTGTAAGTATTATTAGTATGTTAGGATTTTTACCTGATGCAATTTTCCCTCCTTTATATGGTTTTTGGTTAGATAAGTATGGTGATGTTGAAGGGTATGTTGTAATATTCTATTTTATTGTGTTACTTATTGTTGTTGGTTTAGTTGCAACAATTTTAATCAATCGTATTGGTAAAAAGGAAAATGCTATAACGCAATAATAATAAAATAATTGTGATAATTATTATGAAATGTTTCTATCTTATTTTACAAAAGAATAAGATAGAAACATTATTTTTTATAAAATGTTAATGTAATAAACTAGATAAAAAATACTTGTATTATCTATCAGAAATATATAAATTTTATAGTAAATAAAAGTAATAAAGAGAGAGTATATTTTTTAGTGATTAAAATATACTTAATAGGATTTAGTATGATAAAAATTATTATAGCAGAAGATCATGCTTTATTTAGAAGTGGACTAAAACAGATATTATCAGTTGAAAAAGATCTTATTGTTGAGGGAGAAGCTGGAAGTTGTGAAGAAGCTTTTGAGCTTTGTGAGGTAATCAATCCTCATTTATTACTTTTAGATATTTCTTTACCAGGTTTAAATGGTATTCAAGCTATTCCACGATTTAAAGAAATTTGTCCTGATATGAAAATTCTTATTATTTCTATGCATGGAATGAGTGAATATGTACGTTCTGCTTTTAAGGCAGGAGCTAATGGATATTTATTAAAAACTGCTGATAGTGAAGAATTTTTTTATGCAATTCATGCTATTTTTCAAGGTAATCAATATATTAGTAAAGAATTAACAAGTTCAATGTTAAATGTTATTTTACAAAATGAAAAAATAGAAACAGAAGATTTATTAGAAAAAATTACAAATAGAGAAAAAGAAATTTTAATTTATGTTGCAAAAGGATTATCTAATAAAGATATAGCAGTGCAATTAAATATCGCAGAAAAAACAGTTATAACTCATAGAACAAATTTTATGCGAAAACTTTCATTGCATAATGTTCGTGAAATTGTCATGTTTGCAATGAAAAATAATCTTATTTCAATGGAGCAAGATTAGTGCGTTTTTTATTTATTTTTCTTTGTGTATTTAGTTTTGCTTTTCCACTATATGCTAAGGATAATGAATTAGTTATAGCTTTTGAGGAATGGCCAGCAAGTTTTAATCCAGCATTAAAATCAGGTACTATTGTTTTTACTTTAGGAGCTCAATTATATGCAGGATTAACAAGGTTAGATGAAAAAGGAAATGCTATTCCATATTTAGCAAAAAAATGGGATATTTTTGATAATGAAAAAAAATATCGTTTTTATTTACATGATAATGCATATTTTCATAATAATACACCTATATTAGCTGATGATGTTGTAGCTTCTATTTATTTTAGTAAAAAAAATCATCCGTTTCATCCTTTTTTGGAAAATATTGCAACAATACAAGTAGTTAATTCATATACTTTTGATATTCAACTTAAGTACCCTATGGATAATTTTCCTTCTTTATTAATTCCTATTTTAGTTCCTATTTTATCAAAAGAAGAAATTCAAAAAGAAAAACAATATGCTTATAAATATACTGGTTCTGGACCATATTTTCTTGATTCTTATATAAAAAATAAAC
>JAHHTE010000065.1 GCA_020024815.1 Mailhella sp. | reverse complement strand
ACTTTATGTCTATACATTTTGTTGATAATATATTAAAGGATATATAATGATAAGTAAAAATGTGAAATTCTAATTAGATAACAGTATAGAAGTTTTTTGGAATAAGAATTGCAGATAATTAATCAAATATAATTTTTATAAAAAGGAGACGTTATGAATATTGATTTTTCTATTCAGAATCAAATAATGCATGCATCTTCATTTATTAATAATACAAATAATAATATAGGGAAAATGTTAGGGCAACAAGTTGTTGTTGTATCTTCGCCTCTATCACTTTTAGCAGATGCAGCAGAAGAATTAACTTTTTCAATAGATAATACAAAGGAATTAGAACTTAAAGAACGTAAAGAAAAAGATAATGCTAATGGTATATTGAAAAAACGGGTTGAACTTTATAAAGAATTAATGCACCAATTAGGACAAACAGATAAAATGAATATGTTGAAAAAAAATATTCAATCTATGGTGCAAAAAGAACAAATTTTAAAAGAAGTTTTTTCTCAATTTCCTGACTATACAGATGCTTATGTTCTTTTAGAACTTGTTTATGATGAATTAAACGACCAAGATAATAGCACACAAGAAGTAAAAAATACTATAAAAGAAAGTATTGATGAGCTTGTTACGCATTATGAAAAAGAAATTAATCTAGGTTTACATGGTGCATTATCAGCTTTGGGTTATGAAGATCTTGGTTCAACAAAAGAAATACGTGATTTTTATAGAAAAAGTATTTTAGATTTTCATACTGTAAAAGATACGTTTATGTATGTACAAGAAAAGTTTGGAAATCAAGGTTTTTCAAGGGCTATGGATTATCTTTTTTCTACCTTATCATTAGATATTAATTCCTTACTTCCAAGTATAGATAAAACACAATTAGAATTTATTTATAATAATTTAGGAAAAGTGCGTTTATTACATAGTTCTTATGAATTTTGTGAAGAACTGGTTAATCGTTGGGAACAAGTCTATAAGATTATAGATAATAATTTATCAGCAATGAATCTTTTATCTTCATTAATAACGTTTGGAGAAATACAATTTTTATCAGTAGCACAAATTGAAACAGTAGTTCAAAAGGCAAATGCACCTGATATTGAAAAAGAAGTATTATTTTTACAAGATTTTATCAATATGGTGAAAAAACTTCCAGAAAATATGTATAGTGATAATAAAATCTATCAAAATATTTTAGATAGTTGTCAAAAAGCCTTGGATAAGGCTATTGAACGAGAAGATGAATATTTAGCTAGTTTGGAGTAAAGATGTTTGATGCTGTTTTGCAAGAATTTGCTGAAAGAATAGGGCTAAATACATTGGTATTTGAAAATAATATTGCTATGATTAAAATTGAAAACGAAGGTTTTGTTTATTTTGAAAAACAAAAAAATATGTTAGATGAAGAACTGTTAGTGTATATAGCAAAAGAATATAATATTTTTGATGAAACAATACCTTATAAGGTTTTAGAACATTGTTCATATTTAAAAGAAAATATTCCTAGCCTTTATGGTGGAATAGTAAAAAATTTTATTGTGTTAGGTGTGCGTATATCGCAAGAGGAAAAAATACGTGGAGCGGAACTTGAAACAGTAATTTATTTTTTAATAAATCATGTAAAAGAAATTAATTAGGTGAAAAAATGAAAATAAATGTATTGGATTTGAATTTAGGTATTCAAAAATTTCTTGAACCAACACAAGAAACAAGTTTACCACAACCTCGCACTTTAGTTTCTTCTGCAATAAAAGATGATGGATTAGAAGAGCTATATGCTCCTAAAAATTATAAACAATTAATAGAAGAAGTTCTTTCTCCACAAATAAGTGATAGTGAGATATTGCGTCCTGAAATTTTTTCACAAAATTTATTGTCATGTATTGAAAAAATGAAGCTTGTGGATAATGATATAATAAAACAAGTTGTTAATGAAGATTTACAAATATTACTTGAAAATCAAGAATTATTACGTGTTTATTGTGGTCTTATGATTGAGGGATAATATGCAAATAACAATGGAAGAACAAAAAACCTTACATATTTTAGGATACTTATATTATCAAATGGGGGATTATGAAAAAGCAGAACATATTTTTTCTACAATTCTTATAATGACGCATAAAAAAACTTATGATAAAAATATTTTTGGATTATTAGCTGTTATAGCAATTTCGCAACAAAACGGGAAAAAGGCATTAGAATATTTACAAAATGTTTTTGATGAAACAATATTATCAGGAAAGAAAAGTATATATTATTTTTTAAAAGCTAAGGCTTTATGGCTTGAAAAACGTTATGATGAAGCACAAAATATGTTGAATGAATATTTGACAATAAAAGGGAATAATTAATGAGTTTTTATCAAAAAACAGCTAAAGCTGTTTCTTTAATTTCACGTCATAATGATATTAATATGGTTTTATTAATAGTTATTGTTATAGCTTTAATGATAATTCCATTGCCAACTGGACTTGTAGATACGCTTATTGGTGTTAATTTAGTTTTATCATTTTTAATGTTAATGATGGCAATGTATGTGCGAACAGCTTTGGATTTTTCTGTTTTTCCTACTATGCTTTTATTCACAACTCTTTTTCGTGTTGGTTTAAATATTACCACAACACGATTAATTCTTTTGCAAGCTGATGCAGGGCAAATTATTTTTACTTTTGGTGAATTTGCTTTAGGTGGTAATTTTGTTGTAGGTGCAGTTGTTTTCTTGATTTTAACTATTGTACAATTTTTAGTTATAGCAAAAGGGGCTGAAAGAGTTGCAGAGGTTGGAGCTAGATTTACGTTAGATGCTATGCCGGGAAAGCAAATGTCTATTGATGCTGATTTACGTGCTGGTGTTATTGATATGGAAGAAGCACAAAAACGGCGTGAACAAGTTGGACAAGAAAGTCAAATGTATGGTGCTATGGACGGTGCTATGAAATTTGTAAAAGGAGATAGCATAGCAGGAATGATTATTGCTGTTGTGAATATTGTTGGAGGAACAATTATAGGAATAACACAGCATAATATGTCAGGTTCTGAAGCATTACATACCTATGGTATTTTAACTATTGGTGATGGTTTGGTTTCACAAATTCCTTCTTTATTAGTTTCAATATCTGCTGGGATTTTAATTACACGTTCTGGTGATAGTGAAGATAATATTGGGGCACAAGTTGGACAACAATTTTTTGCACAGCCACAAGCAATTTTAATGGCAGGTGCATTGATTTTTTTATTTGCACTTATTCCTGGTTTTCCAAAACCTCAATTATTTACTTTAGGAGCATTAGTTTTTGGTTTTGGATTTGTATTGAAAAAAATTCAAAACACACCTAAAGAAGTTGATGTAAAAGATGAATTATCCAAAACATTAGAGCCAACTGCAAAACCAAAACATAAAGCAAAAGCAAGTGATAATTCGGATAGTTTTTCTCCAACAATACCTATTATTTTGGATATTTCTCCTGAATTTGGTGAAATATTAGATTATGAAAATTTAAATGAGGAACTTGTAGCTCTTAGACGAGCATTATATTTTGATTTAGGTGTTCCTTTTCCGGGTATTCATATTCGTTCTAATGAAAGTTTAGAACATATTTCTTATATGCTTAATGTTAATGAAATTCCTATGTCTCAAGGACAGTTAGAAAAAAATATGATTTTAGTAAGAGATACCACACAAAATCTTGAGATGTTTGGTATAGAATATAAGATTGGGGAACAGTTTTTACCTGATATTCCATCTGTTTGGGTATCACAAGAATATAAAGATTCATTAATACGAGCTGGAATTTCTTGTATGTTTCCTGCAAAAATTTTGGCATATCATTTATCTTTAATTTTATCTCGTCATGCATCAACATTTTTGGGAATGCAAGAAACAAAATATTTATTGGATAAAATGGAAGAAAGAACACCTGATCTTGTGCATGAAGTTACGCGTTTACTTCCCACACAAAGAATTGCAGAGATTTTTCAGCGATTAGTACAAGAACAAATATCTATTCGTGATTTACGAAATATTTTAGAAGCATTGATTGAATGGGCTCCAAAAGAAAAAGATTCTGTTATGCTAACAGAATATGTACGAGGGAGTTTAAAGCGTCAAATAAGTTATATGTATTCAAAAGGGCATAATATGTTACCTGCAATTTTGATAGATCCACAAGTTGAAGAATTAGTTCGTAAGGCAATTCGTCAAACTTCTGCTGGATCTTTTTTAGCTTTAGACCCTGATTCATCAAAGAAAATTTTGGATATTATACGAACAATTATGCAAAAAAATTCTTCTAGTACACAAAAACCTGTTCTTTTAGCTTCAATGGATATTAGACGATATGTTCGGCGACTTATAGAAGGGGAATTTTATAATTTGCCTGTTGTTGCCTATCAAGAACTTACTCCTGAAATTTCAGTGCAACCTATTGATCGAATAAGGTTTTAGAGGCAAATATGGACGTTATTAATTTTGCAGTGCAAGGACTTTATTTAGTTTTAATCATTTCATTACCACCAATTATAGTAGCCTCATTAGTTGGTATAATAATAAGTTTGCTACAAGCAATTACACAATTACAAGAACAAACGTTAACTTTTGGTATAAAACTTGTTACTGTAATTATTACTCTTTTTTTTATGGGAGCATGGCTTTGTGGACAATTATTAACGTATTCTAATGATATTTTTACTCGTTTTTATTTATTATAGTTTTATAGTTTATTTATATGGAAGCATTATTCGAAAGTTTACAAATAATGGAACATATTATGGCAATGACTTTTGGTTTGCCACGAATTTTTGTTGCCATAACAATTTTACCTTTTATGGCATCACAAATTTTAACAGGGCAACTTAAATTTTGTATTGCTATTGCTCTTTATTTTGTATTGCACCCTTTAATGCTTGATGAGGCAAAAGCTCTTAGTTGGACAGAATATCATTTTCTTTTTATTGTTCTAGTAATTATAAAAGAAGCATTACTAGGTTTTTTTATTGGGTTATTAGTGGGAATATTGTTTTGGGCAATACAATCAGCAGGCTTTTTTATAGATAACCAAAGAGGATTAACGCAAGCTATGGAAAGTGATCCTTTATCAGGTGAACAAACATCACCATTGGGTTCATTTTTCTTTCAAGGTATTGTTTATATATTTTTTTCAGGTGGAGCATTTTTAGTTTTTTTACAATTTTTATACGCAAGTTATATTCTTTATCCAGTAAGGGAGTTTATACCGCTTTCTGTTTTTACAAATGAAAATTTTCCAATAATTTTTGCAGGACAAGTTGGGTATCTAATGCAAATAATGTTGCTTTTTTCAGCTCCAATTATTGTAGCGTGTTTATTAACAGATATTTCACTTGCATTAATAAATAGATTTGCATCACAATTAAATGTTTATATTCTTGCAATGCCAATAAAAAGTGGAATAGTTGCTTTTTTATTAATTTTTTATTTTGCATTGTTGGTTAAAGGTTTTAATCCTATTTTAAATAATATTTTTCAACAAATAGAAAAACAATTAACTATAATTTTATGAGTGATAAAACAGAACAACCTACCCCTAAACGCTTGAGAGAAGCAAGAGAAAAAGGAGATCTTTGTAGAAGTCAAGAAATTCCTATTGCTGCAACGGTTTTGATTTTAGTTATTTATCTTGTGGTGATGGGACAAGATATTTATGAAAAAATGATAATAATGTTTACACTTGTTTTTGAAACATTTCATTTACCATATAATGAGGCAATAGGAAAAATTTATAGTATAGTGATAAGTGTGTTTGCAGATATTGTTTTTCCTATTCTTTTTTTAGTAATGGGAAGTGCGTTAGTAGCTAATTTATCACAAATCGGATTTTTATTTAGTGTAAAATCAGCAATACCAAAATTAGAAAATATTAGTCCAAATAAATGGTTCAAAAAAGTTTTTAGTTTGAAAAATGGTGTGGAGCTTTTAAAAAATACGCTAAAAGTTGCAATTATAGGTTATTTTGTATACTATGTTTTACAAAGCTATATGGGTTCTTTTTTTAAGATTCAAACAACATCAATAGCAATTTTGTGGGCAATTATTTGTGATGCAATTCGTGATTTGTTATTATATACAAGTATTGCTTTTTGTATAATTTCAGCATTGGATTATTTATTTCAACGTTGGCAATATACAAAAAAGCATTTAATGAGTAAAGATGAAATAAAAAGAGAATATAAAGAAATGGAAGGTGATCCTTATATAAAAAGTAAAAGAAAACAATTATATAAGGAAATGTTAGATCAAAACTCTATAAATAATGTAAGAAAAGCAAAGGTTCTTGTGGTAAATCCAACTCACTATGCAGTGGCTTTAGATTATGAAAAAGATAAAACTCCATTACCAATTGTATTAGCTAAAGGGGAAGGGGAGTTAGCAAAGCGTATGATTAAAGTTGCTGAAGAAGAAGGCATTCCAATTATGAGGAATGTTCCTTTGGCTAGAAGTTTATATCAAAATGTAGAAGAAAATGAATATATTCCAACAGATTTAATTCAACCTGTTGCAGAAGTTATTAGATGGGTTCAATCATTAAAAAAGTAGTTGTTTATGAAAGATGATAAAGTATTAGATACCATTATTTCTATTTGTGATGATGTGGCATGGGCAAGGCAATTTGATGATAAGGAACTTTTTAGTTTAACTGCAAATAAAAATGTTCCTGAAAAATTAGCTAAATTAGCAGAAGCTTTTGGGTTAATGCTTGTTAAAGTTGAAAGTAGAGATTTATATAATACACGTCTTATTGAAGAACTTACTAAAAAAAATAAAGAACTTGAAGAAGCTAAGCAATGGTTGCAAACAAAAAATTCTAAATTGATTGATCTTGTTAATGAAAAAAGTAGTGAAAATAAAATTATTGGTCAATGTGAAAAAATGCAAACAATTATTAAAATTGCAACCAATATTGCTAAACGACCCATAAATACAATGTTATTGGGAGAAACAGGCACAGGAAAAGAAGTTTTTGCAAAATATATACATTTTAACTCTCCAAGAAGTGAAGCTCCTTTTATTCCTGTAAATTGTACTGCTATTCCAGAAGCTCTTTTTGAAAGTGAAATGTTTGGTATTGAAAAAGGGGTTGCAACAGGAGTTAATTCAAGAAAAGGATTATTTGAAGAGGCAAATGGTGGTACTATTTTTCTTGATGAATTAGCTGATATGA
Source organism: Mailhella sp. (assembly GCA_020024815.1). Lineage (GTDB taxonomy): Bacteria > Desulfobacterota > Desulfovibrionia > Desulfovibrionales > Desulfovibrionaceae > Taurinivorans. The sequence continues at coordinate 2,930 of JAHHTE010000065.1, read as the reverse complement.
CATTGCCTAACCAGGCAAAATTATTACGAGTTTTAGAAGAACAAGAAATTTATCGTGTTGGTAGTTCTAAACCTATTCCAATAAATGTTAAGGTTATTTCAGCAACAAATGTTAATATTGAAAAGGCAATGCAAGAAGGAAAATTTAGACAAGATTTATATTATCGTCTTGCAGTAGCAGAAATACGTATACCTTCTTTACATGAAAGAGGGGAAGATGTTTTATTATTAGCTGAAAAATTTTTAGAAAGATTTTGTAAAGAAGTAGCAAGACCAAGTTTGCGTTTATCAGAAGCAGTTAAAAAAGCTTTTTTAGAATATACGTGGAAAGGTAATGTTCGTGAATTGCATAATGAAATGGAGCGATTATCTGTTCTTTGTTTTTCTGATTGTGTGGAATTTTCTGATTTATCACAAAGAATACAAGAATTTTTTTCTAGCAAAAAAAATCAATTAACACAATGTGAAGAAAAAATAAATAATAATATAAATGAAATAGGTACAGTTGAAGATAAAAATATTGTTTTGAATCGAGAAGAAAAAACATATAATTTATTAGAAAATGAAGAAAAAATAATTACTGAAACATTAAAATATTGTGATGGAAATCGTAGTAAGGCTGCTAAACTTTTGGGAATAACGCGAGAAGGTTTACGCAAAAAGCTTATTAGAATGGGATTAGATAAATAAGATGCTTACAAATCTTTCTTTACGTACAAAAATTTTTATGCTTGTTGTTTTTTCTGTTACAATGATAACATTGCCTGTTATTATAATGACGTATGGAAATTTAAAAAAAATTAGTAGGCAATTTGAAGAGAAATCTTTTGGTAACGTAATGTATTTGATTGAAGATAATATTAATTTTCGTTACTTAAATTTAGTTTCAACAGAAGTAATGACTGTTTTAGAACGAAAAATACACTTACAAACAACAGCATTATTAGCAAAAAATACATGGAAAGATTTAGATTGGCTTGAGGCAAGTAAACGTGAAGAAATTTTTTCTCATTGGGGAAATACATTACATAATTTAAAAACATTTTCAGCTCTTTTTGAATGCGGAAAATTAAAAACCAAGTCTTTATATCCAGAAGTATTAATGAAAGATGTTGATAGAACAAGTTATAAAGGTATGCCTTTATCAAAAATGATACATACTGAAACATTAGCGAGTGAAGGAACCTTTGCTGTTTTTACTTTATCTAGTGATGATTGTAAGAAATTAGAAAAATATGAACATTGTCAATTAGAAAATTATTCTCTTTTATTGTACTGTTTACCATTAGATAAAGATTATGTTATTATGTTTGGCTCTGTTTTAGCTGATATAAAACAAAATGGGCAAATTACAGAGCAAGGCATTATAGATTCAATGCAAGAAAAATTTGATTCTTTAGCTTTATATCCAAATAGTATAATAGGATTATTTTCAGGAACATCTTCTTTATTAGCTTCAAAAGGAAATATTGAAAAAGATAATATAAATGATATTCCTCAATATATGCTTGATATTGTAAGAAAAGAAAAATTTGCTCATTTTTATTATAAAGATGATGAAATTCCTGATAATTCCTATTTTAAAGGTTGGGGAGATACTATAATTCGTTTATCGTATTTTAAAGCTTTAGATTGGTATGTTATAGCTGCTGTACCTCTTGCTGAAATAGAGGGACATTCTAAGCATATTTTATATAGATTAGTTATTCTTGCAAGCATTGTTGTTGCTATTTGTGCTTCATTAGGTTTATTGTTGGCATATAGAATTATTACACCGTTACAGTTACTTATAAAAAAAGTTTTAGGCTTAGCACAAGCTGATTTTGATAATTTTATTGATCAAGAAAAAGAAAGTCAAAATTCTGGGCAAAAAGTTTTAGCAAAATTCACTCAAGATTTGCCTCTAACTCGTACTGATGAAGTAGGGCAATTAGCGTCTGCTTTTTCAAAAATGGGGCTTGCTTTAGAACAAAATATTCAAAAGCTTTTGGTTACTCAAGCAACTTCACAAAAAATTCAAGCAGAATTAAATGCTGCTAGAGATATTCAAAAAGGAATTTTACGTAAAAGTGAATCAGCTCCGCAAACAGAAAATTTTGTTGTAAATGCTTTTTTAGAACCAGCTAAAGAAATAGGTGGGGATTTATATGACTTTTTCACTTTACCAAATGGAAAACAAGTTGTTGTGATTGGAGATGTGGCAGGAAAAGGAATTGCAGCAGCATTATTTATGTCAATGACTGTAACACTTATCCGTTATGCCATGACAAGTGGCTTAGATCCTGCCATGACAATGCAAAAAATTAATGATACCATAAGTGAAAATAACCCTCGTTGTATGTTTGTAACTCTTTTTATTGGACTTTTTGATGAAGAGACTGGTGTTTTTGAGTTTGCTAATGGAGGGCATTGTTTTCCTTATCTTATAAATCAAGAAAATAAGAAAATACAAAGAATTGAAATGTTAAGTGGTCCATTAGTTGGAGGTATTGAAAATATTGAATATAAGCTTTCCTCAATACAATTACAGAAAAATGATATGTGTTTTTTGTATACTGATGGAATTACTGAAGCAATGAATGAGAAAAATGAATTTTATGGTGAAAAAAGGTTAAAACAGGCATTTTTTACTGTTAATAACCAAGATATAAATCATGTTTTAAAAGAATTATATGATGATGTTGTTTCCTTTAGAGGAAAAGCTGTACAATCTGATGATATTACTATGCTTTTATTTAAATGGAAAAAGAAATAGATAGTTGGGAGGATAAATTAAATTTATTATTTTTTTGGGAAATGTTTTTTCCTAAGCTCCCATAATTAGGAAAATTTATGCAAATAAGTTTTAATAAATTTGCTTACTTAGGTATTGGTAACGGTCTTTTCTCATAAAAAATAAAAAAATAATTATGTTATCAAGTATAAATAAGT
>JAHHTE010000064.1 GCA_020024815.1 Mailhella sp. | reverse complement strand
CCATTATCTTGTGCTTCACAACGAATTTTCTCTATTTCCCTTAATAATTCTCCTTGTAAAGTAGTAGCTTGTCCATTTTTTGGAACATAATTTTTCCATATAAATTTACATTCATCAAAATATTTTTGTTTATATTCTTGAGAAATCATATCTTGTATTGTTCTCTTATTGTTTTTCTTTTGTAATATATCCAGTATTCCCATAATCATACCCTTTTTACAGGAGCAATATTTATTCAATCTTAATGTTTCACGTGAAACATTATAAAAAAAGCTTGTCTTAATTTTAGAAAAAATAATTTTTCCTTTTAAAACAAGCTATTCAAAAATATTTCAAAAAAGAGAAAATAACCTTATTCTTGTTGATTATTTTGCATTGCCAATTTTATTTTTTGAAGCCATGTATCATATTCTTCTTCTGATAATTCTTTTTCAATTTTTACATAGGGATTTAATACAGGGTGGTCAACTGCCATAAATTCACCAGAAAAACTCCGACTTATACCTTTTTTCCATAAAACAATTACGGCATAATTATCCACAACAGGAATATAATTAGGGGACATTTCTCCCCAAATTAAAGGATACATATTTTCTTTGCCTAAATCTTCTTTTGCCGTAAAAACACTAGAATAATTTAATTCCATAAAATATGTACTATATGATTTTCCCCAACAATCTTTTGGATATTCACCATGAGCCAAACGAACAAGAGCAGGGTCTGCATTAAAAGCAGTCATGCCATAATCTTTTCGTAAATTTTGATATATTTGTTCTTCCAATAAGAATAATAAATGAAAACAATTTTTCAAATCATTTGCAGTAGCTAAAAAACCTTTCTTTTGTTCTGGATTAAGCACAAGTAAATTTAATTGACTACAAGTCAAAGGCATAGCGTCAACATAGCGAATAGAACGTAAATAAGGTGATTCTGGAGCTTCTTCTGCGAGATATTGTGTTTTATTTCCAATATCCATTTTTAGTAAAGCAATTCGCAAAGCAACATCACGGGTAAGAAAAGCCATAACAGCAACACAAACAATATTAAACCCAAAATATGCTTTTGCCCATTTAGCATTTAACGCATATAATTTTTCTTTATCTTCAAGAAGTATTTCTTGTTCATTTTCTTCTATATATTGAAATAAATCATAAACTAAATTACAAACATGAACAAAAAATACTAATACATTTTGCCCTGCTTTTGTATCTTCTGTTTTCTCACAAACAAAACCAATAAAATTTGTCAGTAAACTTGCTTTGTATATATCCATAGAAAGTAATTGCTCACCTAATTCTTGCGAAAATGCAATTATTTCCCCAGTATTTATGGCGTTTCCAATTTCTTTTCCAAACTCTGGAAAAGTATCTAATAAATTTTCTTTTCCTAAATCACTAACTTGTGTTTCTATTTGTAATATTTTCATAAGCTCTTGATTAACCATAAAAACCTCCAACTATTTATTTTCTATGGATAATACTTTTTCATAACAAATAAAACAACATTATTCAATATGTAAAGATATATTTCAAACTATTTGTAAAAGAAAATAAATCCCCTTATTATTATACAATATTAAACGTATTAAATTTACAAAACATAATTTAAAAACATTAGATAAAAAAACCAGTTCTTTTACATACAAAAGAACTAGTGAATTAAAAAGTTTTATATTGGTTTAAAAAGTTTTGAGAGGGGAGTTTGAGGGGGGAATTTTTTCAAAAGTTCCCCCCTCAAAAAAAAATCCCTTTTATTTCTTTTTCTTCATGGCTAATTGTAAAAGCTTTTCAATTAATTCTCCAAAACTTAGCCCTAACTCTTTAGCCTCTTTTGGTACAAGACTTGTTTGGGTCATACCTGGTAAGGTATTTACTTCCAAAATATAGGGTGTTCCATCATTAGTTAAAATAAAATCAGAACGGCTATAATCAGCAAGTCCCAAAATATGATGAGCTTTTAATGCCATTTCTTGCACTTTTTTTGTTGCTTCTTCTCCAATAGGAGCAGGACAAGTTTCTTTTGCTCCGTCAGCAGCATATTTATTTTCATAATCAAAAAAAGCACCTTTTGATTCAATCAAAATTGGAGCAAGAGCTTCATCACCTAAAACCCCACATGTTACATCTAAACCAGCAATAAGCTCCTCAATAATAATTTCTAAACCAACATGAAACATTGTTTCAAGAGCATTTTGTAATTCATCTCTGTTTGTTACACGGTATAAATGAATACTTGACCCACCATTATTAGATTTTACAAACATGGGGTAGGAAAGTTCTTTTTCAATACTTGTTATATCATCAGGCATTTTTGGAAGGAAAATCCCTTTAGCCACATTAAACCCATGTGCTTTAAAAAGTGTTTTTGCAGCATATTTATGTAAAGCAAGAAAAGAACCTGACGCATTAGAACCTTGATAAGGACAATTTAATCGTTCCAAAATAGCTTGCACAAGTCCATCTTCACCCGGTGAACCATGTAAATTAATAAAAGCAACATCAACATTTTTTGCAAGCTCAATCAAAGTATCAAAACCTTCAGAAAGATCATAAAAAATTACATTATGCCCACGTTCAGCTAAAACGCTTTCAATACCTTTAGCTCCTTTTATGGAAATTTCCCGTTCAGGAGACCAACCCCCAGCAATAAGTAATACTTTCATCTTATATCCTTTCTTTTTTTAATCGAGCTATATGTCTTGGAATTAATTCAATATCAACACCAAAAGCAATAAATGCATTTTCCATTTTTACACTTTGCTCATAGTTTTCTGTGATAAGTCGAATTTTTTTATCATCAGTTCCATAACGTTTTAATAAATCTTCAAATCTATCTTTTAACGTAACAATTCTATCATGTTTTACACGTTTATCAGCATAAGAAATCAAAATAGGTAAGGTACAAGGATTTTTATCAATAGCAAGTTCCCCAGAATCAAATTCCCATAAAACATGGCTTATTACAGCTTGAGCAATGGCAGGATTTTGCGTTTCTTGCAAAACCCAACCCGCTCCAAGCTTTGCATGATCTCCACCATAATAAATAGTATATGTCTTTGCTAAATCATGTAAAAGCCCTGACGCAATAACAAGATTTTCATCAAGAGGATAACCAGCTTTTGCAAAACGCCTTGATAAAGTCAAAGCAACCCTTGCCACCATTGTACAATGGCTTTTGATATTTGGTAACATTTGATATTTTGTCCAAAGCCGAAAACATTCCCCAACTGTTGGAACTTTCCAACTAGAATCATACGCAAAAGAAAGAACTGGTAACATCTTTTTTCCCTTTTATTTTAATCCAGTATGTCCATAACCACCTGTTCCCCTTTTTGTTTCTGAAAGCGTTTCACTTTCTTCTAACAAAGGTTTTACATACGGTTGAAAAACAATCTGTGCTATTCTATCACCTTGTTCAATGCTTATTGCCTCTTGAGAAGTATTAAGCATATATGCAATAATTTCACCCCGATAATCAGGATCTATTACCCCAACACCTTGTGCTATGGTCAAACCCTTTTTTGCTCCAAGTCCACTTCTTGAATACAAAAAACACGCAATATTTTCTTGTAAAATTTCAATGGCAATACCAGTAGGTACAGGATAACGTCCCCCTGCTTCAATAATTACTTGTGGACTATCCAAAATAGCTCGCAAATCAACACCACAAGAATTTTCTGTGGCAGGTTTTGCTCCTTCTTTACCATAAAAGTCTTTACTATCTCGCAAATACTGAATTTTCGCTACTGCCATGCATTTTCCTTATAGTTTAATCTAGGTTATAAGAAAAAAGCAAGGGGAAAAACTTTTTGAAAAAAGCTTTTTCCCCTTACCCCTTTTCAAAAACTTTTTTATCAAAATTTATTTTAACATATAGTTATAACTAATAAAACAATTTTTATTCTATTTTGTTTGTATGTAAATATAATTATTTTTCCAACGAACCTAACTAGGCAATGATATTGAAATTTATTTCAACATAGTTTAATCTAGGTTAGAAGGAAAAAGCAAGGGGAAAAACTTTTTGAAAAAAGCTTTTTCCCCTCACCCCTTTTCAAAAACTTTTTAATCAAATCTAGTTTATATACAAAATAAATCTTATATAACATATAGTTATAACTAATAAAGCAATTTTTATTCTATTTTGTTTATATTATAGATATAATTATTTTTCCAACGACCCTAACTTAGGCAATGATATTGAAATTTATTTCAATATCATTGCCTGATTAGGGGGGTGTGGGGGGAATTATTTCCCCCACAAAAAACAAAAAAAAGAAAAAAATAAGAAAGAAAATTATTCTTCTTTTTTCTTTTGAGCTTCTTCTTGGCGGGCTTTAATGTATTCTCTTGGGTCGATTATTTCATCGGGACTTAATAAATGCTTTGCCATTTGCCAACGAATAATACCTTGATAAACGTTACGTTTTCCGTTTTTGCTATCTCCACAAAGCAAATCAAGTTTTGATAATAAATCTGTTCGTTTTGTGGTATTTGCAGAGGGACAAGGGTTAGAAAAAATAGGTAATTCCCAAAGCTTAGCGGCTTTAATGATATGCTGTTTTTCTACCATTGCTAACGGACGAATAACATTAAGTAAGCCCCCAAAAAAAGGCTCATTCATACTCATACCGTCAATTCTGCCTGTTTGTACAAGGTTAAGTAAAAAAGTAGAAACAATATCATCGGCATTATGCCCAAAAGCTAAATGCGATAAATTATACTCTTTACAAACTTCAAAAAGGCGTTTTCTTCGTAAAAAAGCACAATAATAACATGATGATTTTGTTCTATTTTCTTCTGTATGTGCAACAAGCCCATGATTTGTAACTTCAATATGAGATTGTATTTTCTCATTTTCAAGCCAATCAGCAAGGGGAGCGTGACAATTTGGATCAAAACCTGCGTTAAGATGAATAGCCATAAATTCAAAAGGGAAAGGGGTAATTCTTTGCCGTATTTGCATAACTTTTAATAAAACAAAGGAATCAACCCCACCCGAAACAGCTATTCCCACACGGGCATGAGGTTTGAGCATACCTGTATTCTGCATGAGTTTACCAGCAGAACGTACACATTGTTCTTGGGAATAATGAAGTTTTTTTGCCATAAGAATTTTAAATCCAAAAAATTTCTAATTTAAGAAACTAAAATCAGTTAACATTCTTACGCCAAAACCTGTTGCACCTTTTGGATTAATAGCATTATCTGCATTGTCAGCTGCTGCCATATCCACATGAACCCATGTTCTATCATCGCTTACAAATTCTTTCAAAAATAATGCAGCAGTTAAAGAACCACCATAACGAGAACCACAATTTTTTACATCTGCAACATTACTTTTTAATTCTTTTCCTAAATGCTTCCAAAGTGGGAGTAACCAAGTACGTTCAAAAAGTTCATTGCTACGCTTATGAATTTTGTGTGCTAAATCTGATTTTGTGCAAAATACCCCAGCAGCACCTTCACCAAGAGCCACAGCACAAGCACCTGTAAGCGTTGCAATATCTAATAAATATTCTGGATCAAATTTTTCTTCTGCATAGGTTAGGGCGTCTGCTAAAATAAGTCTGCCTTCTGCGTCTGTATTGATAATTTCCACACTTTTACCATTTTTTGCAAAAACAACATCACCTGGTTTTATAGATCTTCCACTTGGCATATTTTCGCAAAGTGGCATAATTCCAATAATTGGACGATTAGGGAATATACCAAGCATACCAAGTCTTCCAAGAGTTTCAAAAGTACCAAGCACAGCAGCAGCTCCGCTCATATCACCTTTCATTTCTTCCATACCAGCAGCTGGTTTTAAGCAAATTCCACCAGTATCAAAAGTTATACCTTTTCCAACCAAAGCAATAGGTTTTACGTCTTTTTCAATGGTATGTGGACGATATTCAAGCACTACAAAATGTGGTTCTTCGTATGAACCTTTTGCCACAGCAAGATAAGAATGCATATTTTCTGCTTCAATTTCTTCTTTTTTCAAAATAGTAATTTTGAAATTATGGTATCCTGCAACTTTTTCTGCTTCATCAGCAAAAAGTTTTGGAGTCATGGCATTAGAAGGAGCATTTGCAAGATCACGTGCAAGATAAATTCCACAAGTTTCTGCTTCTACAAAACGAATAGCTTTTTTAAGTTCATCATCACAAAAATCATCATCAAGTAAAAAGAAAATTTTATTGATTTTTGTTGCTTCTTCATTCTTCTTTTTAAAAGGAGTATAAGTATAAAGAGCTAATTTGGCAGCAAGAGCAAGTTCTTTTGCCATTTCTTCTTTTTTCAAACCAAGTTTTAATGCTATACGGTTCATGGAAACAGTATCAACCCCAACATTTTCCAATCCCATATCTTGGCAAGCTTTTACAGCTTTTGCAAAAGAAAAACGTATATCTTCAAGCTCAAGGTCTTTTTCCTTACCAAGTCCCAACACCATAGCACGGTTTATATCCATAGCAGGTGGACCATAAAGCATGGTACGTTCATCTTTTTTACCTTTAAAATCTCGCCAAGCTGGAGCAATGGTAAGCCATGGAGCTACGCCTTGACTAAAATGGCAAGCGTCATCAAAACTTTCTCCCTCTAAGGCAAAAGCTATTAATAAATCTGTTTTCCATTGTCCTTGTATTTGAAATTCTATGTCAATTCCTACTCTCATTGTTATTTCCTTATATTTTATAGAATTTTTTTATTTTAAAATTACTGTATCCCAACAGCAAAGCGTAAATCAGCTTGTTCTTTTTCTGTTAATTCTCGTACAGAACCTTTTGCCAAATTTCCTAAGAAAATAGGACCTTGTTGCACACGCCTTAGGGTTAAAATGGTCATATCTGTATCTCTACACATACGCCGAATTTGTCTATTTAATCCTTGAGTTAACACAAATTCAAGCCAAATTTCATTGGTTTTTTCTGTCTTTTTTTGAGTAAGCACTTTTACTTTCACAGGAGCTAATTTTTCCCCTTCTGCCAAAATCATACCTTTTTGCATTAAATCTATTGTTTTTTGCAAAGCATAATTTTGTGGTAAACGCACTTTCACATGATAAATACGGGGAATATGCCAACGTGGGTGCATAAGTCTATTGGCTAATTCGCCATCATCAGTAAGTAAAAGTAATCCTTCAGAAAAAAAATCTAATCTTCCTACGGGATAAAGTCGACGCCCTTTATATGCTTTTGGAATAAATTCCAAAACAGTTGTGCGACCTTCTGGATCTTTTACTGTACTTACAACACTAATGGGCTTGTGTAACATCAAAACACAAGTCTTTTTGTGAGGACTAAAAATAACTTCTTTTCCTTGACAAATAACCTTATCTTTATGAATATCTATTCTTGTGGCAGGACTTTCAGCTATTTTGCCATTAACTGCTACAAAGCCAGCAAAAATAAGCTCATCAGCCTTACGGCGTGAACAAATTCCAGCATCAGCTAATGCTTTATTGAGACGAATTTCATTATTTTCTGACATAATCGTATTAATATTGTATTTTATTCACGCCTATAATATACTTTATGTCGCTAGTCGTCTAGCCTTTTAATAAGGCTGATTTTCCATAAAATAAACATAGTTATTCTAAAATGAAAATACAATTACCCTTTATTATAACAGAAAATATACGCCGTTTACGCCGTAAGATTAGGGATTTTTTTAGAAATTCTGATTTTGCCGTTAACTTTCTTGCTTCTTTTTATACGTTATTATGCAAAAGTTTACGCTATCAAAGTAATAGAGAAAAAATTGCAGAACAAGACAGCGTAGCAAAAGCTAGAAAAAACGGAGAAGATGTTAAAGGTACACCTATTGTTATTTGTCTTTGGCATGATGAACTTTTTCCTCTTATCCATTTACAACAAGATTTAGATATAGTGTGTATTGTAAGTGCAAGCAAAGACGGTGCAATTTTAGAAAAACTTATGCAAAAGCTAGGACTTCGCACTGCTGCTGGCTCTAGTCGTAAAGGAGGCTTAAAAGCTCTTTTACAATCTGCAAAACTTATGAAAGATGGCACTATACACAGTTGTATTACTGTTGATGGTCCAATGGGTCCACGCCATAAAGCCAAAGATGGTGCTTTTCTTTTAGCGTATAAAGCCAATGCCAAAATTATGCCTGTACGGCTTGATATAAAAACTTCTTACAAATTACCAAGTTGGGATAAATTTCAAATTCCCATGCCTTTTAGTAAAGTTAATGTCCATTTTGGCGATGGCTTTTTTGTGGATAAAGAATTAACAGAAGAAAATCTTATATATTACCGTACTAAACTTGAAAAAGAATTGCATGAACTTTTACCAACAAGAACATAATGATAAAATAAAAAAGGATAAAAAATGATAGCCTATATCGAAGGTCGTCTTTTAGAAAAAACAGCACAAAGCATAATACTTGCCACTCGAAACGGGGTAGGCTATGAAATTTTTATTCCTCAAGGTTTAGCTTTACCTCATCAAGGTGAAGAATTTGCTCTTTATACAGCTTTTGTTGTTCGCGAGGACGCCCAAGAACTTTTTGGTTTTCCTACCTTTGAAGAACGCGAAACATTTAAAATGCTCACCACAATAAATAGAGTAGGAGCAAGAACAGCTCTTTCTATTTTATCTGTATATAAACCAGATGATTTACGCCGAATAGTTGCTCAAGATGATGTAATTGCTTTAACCAAAGTTTCAGGCATTGGCAAACAAACAGGACAAAAAATCTTTTTAGAACTCAAATATAAATACAAAAATGAACCGCATTTAGCGAATTTTTCTGTTTCACAACCAGTGCAAAATTCCACCTTTAACGACGCTCTCACAGGTTTACTTAATCTTGGCTATGATCAACAAAGTGCTAATGAAGTTATCAACGAAGTTTTACAAAAAGAACCAGATTTAAGCGTTGGTGAAGCATTAAGAAGTGCATTAAAACTCATGGCTAAAAAGAAATAATTTTATAGCAATTTATCTAATAAAAAAGATTGATAAAGATTGATTATGAAGAAAAAAACAACAGGCACAAAACAAAAATCTTTTACTTCTTCCACTTATAATCCAGAAGAACATGATTATACTAATGAAGATTTTTATGATGAAGATTTTTCTAATGATTTTACAGATGAACAAAAAACATTTAACCAAAAAAATATAGAAGAAAATAGCTTACAAGATAATCTTGAAAAAATGGACGAATCAGTTCGTCCACGTCGTTTAGCTGAATTTGTAGGACAAGGGGAGTTACGCAAAAATTTACAAGTCTATCTTGATGCAACCAAAAAACGTGGCAAAGCTATGGATCACCTTTTATTTTATGGTAATCCGGGTCTTGGCAAAACCACATTAGCTCATATCATAGCGTCAGAACTTGGAGTTAATATTGTTTCCACCTCAGGTCCAGCTCTTATGCGTGGGGGAGATTTAGCTTCTATTTTATCAAATTTACAGCCCAATGATGTTTTTTTTATTGATGAAATTCACCGTATGCCCATGCAAGTAGAAGAAGTTCTTTATCCAGCTATGGAAGATTTCAAGCTTGATCTAGTTATAGGGCAAGGACCAGCTGCAAAAACTATAAAAATAGACTTAGAACCCTTTACTCTTGTAGGTGCAACCACAAGACTTGGGCTTTTATCTGCGCCCTTACGCGACCGATTTGGTATTATTAGCAGACTAGAATTTTACACCCCAGACGAATTATCCCAAGTTGTTTTGCGTGCTGGGAAAATTTTAAATGTTTCAATAAACAAACAAGCTGCCCTTGAAATTGGCAAACGCTCCAGAGGTACACCCCGTATTGCAAACAGACTTTTACGTCGTGTACGCGATTTTGCCAGTGTATACGGAGAAGGACATATAGACGAAGAACAAGCCAAAAATGCCTTATCCCGTCTTGATGTGGACGAACTCGGTCTTGATGAAATGGATAGAAAAATCCTTACTATTCTTATCGAACATTACGACGGTGGACCAGTTGGCTTAAAAACCCTTGCTGTTGCCTGTTCCGAAGAAATGCGTACCATTGAAGAAATTTATGAACCATATCTCATTCAATGCGGATTAATAAAACGCACCCCACAAGGTCGCGTTGTCACAGCAAGAGCTTATAAGCACATGGGACTTCTAGGATAAATTTTATAAAGATTTTTTTAGGGATTTTTTTAGGGGGAAAACTTTTGAAAAAGTTTCTCCCCCTAAAACCCCCTTACAA
>JAHHTE010000063.1 GCA_020024815.1 Mailhella sp. | reverse complement strand
GTTTAATAAGGGGCTTCACCCCTTAGACCCGAGCAGGGTGGTAAGCTAACGGGGGCAAGCCCTCCTTGCTTTCACCCCCGCTTTAATCGTTGCGACGCAGGAAGCTACGAATAAAGACAGCAATTAGTAACGCAAAATTAAACTACATAAACTGCTGTCGCTATCCGTAAGGCTCATTCTTCGCCAACGGCTACTGCTGCACACCCGAGCAATACCTCCCTGTTTCACACTCTTTCAGCAAGTCGCTTCGCTCTTCGCTTACAGAGAGTGAAACTTATTAGGGCAGTGATTTTATGAAAATATTTTTTATTTTATAAGCCTAATACCTTAAAGTAATTATAAATAATTTGGAAACACACCCTAATTTGAAAACATATTTTATAATAGTGAATAAGAATAAAAATAGTTAATGAAATTTTAGGGGAGAACTTTTTTATAAAAAGTTCTCCCCTAATAAATTTAATAACTATATTATCAAATCAAATTAATCTATAAAGAAAAAATTGAGGGGGTGTGGGGGAAATCATTTCCCCCACAAAAAAGATAAAAATTAATTACAATATTACGTAGTTTCTTTTTTAGGTTCATCAAAAGGATTAATTTCTTTTTCTTGTTTTTCATTGTTATTGCTGTTGTTATGAAAAACATGAATATCTGTTTGTGGGAATGGTATTTCAATTCCTTTTTCTTTATAAGCTTGATTTAATGCTAAGCGTAAATTGGTTGAAACAGACATTGTAGTTTCTAGATCTTTTATCCAAAAGCGAATTTCAAAATCAAGAGAGCTTGCACCAAAATTCATAAAAATAATTGTTGGTTCTGGATATGCAAGAATATCTTTTTGCTCTTTTAATACTTTCATTGTTGTATCAATAACAAGGTCTGTATCTGTTTCGTAGGCAACACCAACTTGTATTGCACGTCTTACCATAGTTCCATTGTGTGTCCAGTTTGTAAAAGTAGTGTTGAGAAATTGTGAGTTTGGAACAAAGATAATAGCATTATCATACGTACGTACTTGAGTGGCACGTAAGCTAACTTTTTGTACAATACCACTTACACCACCAACATCAACAACATCTCCCTCTCTGATATTTTGTCCAAAAATAAGAGAAAAACCACTAAAAATGTTTTGAACAAAGCCTTGTAAACCAAGACCGATACCAACAGAAAGACCACCAGCTACAACAGTTAAGCTTGTAAGGCTAAATCCAAGAACTTTAAGACCATATAGAGCGAAAAGTCCCCAACAACCAAATAATACAGTTGTTTTTATAGGTGTTGTAAGATTTGAGATAGAATTATTATGTGGGTTATTCCATTTTGAATCTATAAAATTATTAATAACTTTTATAATAGATTTTGTAAGATAAAAGGCAAATAAAATTGAGAAAATTTGTAATGTATTAATTGAAAATGTACCAAAATTAAAGTCAAAACTACTAAAATTTTGAATGAGATATGAGCCTCCAGGATAGGCTAAAATCCAACTAAAGGGTGTTAATATAGATAAAAGTAAAAGAACAGGAAAGAGAAAAGCATGGACTAATTCAAAGAAAAATGTCCCAGAACTATTATTTTGTAATGTATTTTGCACAACTTTAGATAAATGAACAAAACTAAAAGCTTGATAAAGTCCAACACTAAGACAAATATAAAGTAATGTCATTAGAATAGATAATCTTGCTAAGCCACTTGGAGTGATAAGAACGCCAATGGTAGTGAGTAGGCAAAAGCCATTTGTAATATATTGTGCTACAATATAAGCATTTTTGGGCAATTTGATAATATAATAAATAAGATATATAAGTATAAGAGTCCAAAGAAAAGAGAGAGTTAAAATAAGTGGAGTAAAGGTTAGTAAAATAAGACTAATAAATAAGATAGGAACAAAAAAGAGGATTGTTGATTTTGTAGGTGGATCTTGAATATCCATATTGTGTATAATAAAGGAGAATTGAATTTGTCCATAACACATACATAAGGCACTAAGTCCCATACCTATTTGATAAACTGTGCTTGCTTGCCATGAGGCATAAAATAATCCAATACCTAAAATGATATAGGGCATTGCTGATTTTAAAATAGCTTTCCATGCCTTATGATATGTCATTGGCAATTTCTTTGTAAATTTTGTGGAAGTATAAAGGGGAATACCAACAAAAATAATAACTAATAAAATTCTAATGGCAAATAATATCCATGTACCAAGAGTATTGGGTAATTCATTTCTCAAAGTTCTTGAGATGGTACTAAAAATATCTTTAAAATTTTTGAGTTCGTTTTGCCAAACAAGAGGACTTAAAATATTTTCCGTTGCAGTTAGGTAATAATTCAACCAAAGAGCAGGTAATTTTTCTGCAAGTGATTCTGAAAGTGCATTGATTTCATTTAAGATAAGTTCTGCATTTGGTAGATATTTATTAATACGTTTTTGAAAATCTTGATATGTGGTTAAAAGTTCTTTTGCTCGTATATCTAAATGAGCTACAAGATTTTTATCCATAATTTTAAAATTGTTAATAATAGAAGTTAATTGAGAAATTCTATTAGAAACAATTTTACTAGTTTGAAGTAATGGTGAGTAATAATTATTTAAATCATCATATAAGCTATTGATTTGTTTAGTAAGAATAGAACGAGCATTTGCAGAAAGGCTACCAGTTTCATAGATGGAAGATAAGCTGTGATATGTAATACTTACTTCTTTTGTTTTGTTTCTTAATTTAGTGAGCTCTTGTTGTAAACCAGAAGAAATAAGTTCACTTTCATCTTCTATTGTATCAAGTTCACGTTTTTGGCTTTCAATAAGAGATAAAACAACATCAGTAACTTGTTCTGTTGCAATGGTATTTATATTTTCTTCTGTTTCAGAATTTTTTTCTATTTCAGCATAACTTACAGAAGTAAAAAAAAGTACAAAGAAAATATTAAGGCATAAGCAAAGGAATATATTTTTTATTACTGATGTTGTTTGCATTTTTTTTTCTCTATTTTTTAATATTGAATGTTAACCATAAACTTTGTTTATTTTTTGAAGGAACAGGAGGGTATTTTATTTCTGATTTTAAAACCCGTAAAATTTCATCGTCTAAAGCTTGTACTCCAGAACTTTTGTTTACAGTAGCTTTTTCTAATGTTCCATCAGCTAATAAATCAATTCGTGCTATAACTTGGTAGTTTCCTGTTATATTAGAAGGAAATCTAAATTGTGGAGCTGCTTCGCGTAAAATATAATTTGAATACTCTTTTACACTGCTTGATGGGTCAACAAGATTTTTAGAAGGAGGTTGTAATGCTTCTTTTTTAGAAATTTTAAGTGTTTGAGGTTGTTTTTCGGTTGCAAGAGGAGGATATACTTTATCCTCTTCTTTTATGGTTGAGATATTTTTTGAAACATTATTTTCTTTTGGTTCTGGATTTGGCTTAACATTTGTTTTTTTTGCATCATTATTTTTGGGTTTTGGGGAATCTTCTGCTTTGCGAGTATAAGGATCAGGATCTTTATATTCTAATGTTTGTATTTCATTAGTTTGTGTATTTTTAACTACATCTTCTGTTTTTATTGTATTATTATTTTTAGATATGGTTGTTGAATCTTCTTTAAGAGGGACATTTTCTTCAATAATTTTTTCACTATCAAGTTTTACATCACTTTGTTTTTGAAGATCTTTAATGGGATTATCAATAGGGTTTTTTACAGAATCAATTTCTTCCTTTCCTTCATCTTTAATAGGTTTTGTAACTGTTTTTAAATCTAAATAGGGTTTATTATCATGGACAAAACTAAGATAAACCTCACCATTATCAATGCCTTCTAAAGGTGAAAAGTTACCAATTTCAGCCACAGTTTGACAAATAGAATTATCAACAATTTCAGAGCTTGATTTTCTTTTTATTTCGCAAGAATATGGTCTGCCATCTTTTGCTACTCTAATAGTAAGAGAAGTAACACCTGTAACAGAAGTATCAGGATTTTTCCAGTTTGATAAAACAGCATTTAATACTTCTTCGCCATAATTTACACCAAGAAAAGTATTAGTAGTAGAAGCACCTACAAGAGCATGAGCTGTTCCAATATTAAACATACCTATAAAAACTGGATATACTAGGTAGTGTAATTTATTTTTCATATTAATTCCCTGCTAATTCTAATGAGTTAAAAGAAATAATTAAATCTTGTTGTTCTTTTGTTGGAGGTTTTGGTAATGTTTTTGTTCTTAATACAGCGTTAACAGCTGAAGCATCAAAATCAGCTCTGCCCGAACTTTCTTCAATACTTGCATTCATAACATTTCCAGCTATATCAAGTTTAATTCTTACTTGTACAACTAAATTTTGACGAGAATAGGTAGGCATTTTCCAATTTGGTTGAACAGTCAAAATAACTTGAGCAGCATAAACATCATAAATGCCACCTCCACCATTTCCAGAGCCAGTTCCACCACCGCCTCCCATTTCTTCCATTTCTTGAAATTCTGCTAATGCATCAAGGGCAGATGAGCTATTTTTTTTATTCACATCTTTTAAGGCATTTTGCACAGCATTATTAGGTTTTTTCTTATCAGTGTTTGTTGGTTTATTTTCTTTTTTGGGTTTTGGTTTACTTTCAGGTTTTGGCTTTTCAGGAGGAAGAATTTCTTTGGGTGGTTTTGGTTTTTCCTCTGGTTTTTTAGGAATAGGAGTAGCATCAGGCATTTCTTTTGCTATTTCTTTTGAAGGTGTAGGAATAGCTTGTGATTGGGAGTTATCTTCAATTTTCTTAGCAGGTTCTGGTGCAATATTGGGTTTTTTATCTTTTGGAGGACGTACTCCAGCCACAGGAGAAGGTAAATTTTCTCCTCCCATTTCTCCTATAACCATACTAACTAAATATCTATCAGGATTAATGACTTTAATTTCTGATTCAGGATAAAAAATAATTCCTAATAAAATAAGTGTATGTAAAACGATAGATGCTAAAAATCCAACTTGTTGCATATTATTTTTTTACTTCTTCAATGGTTTTAGCATTATTTTTGAGATCATCTGCTGTAATATCTGAAGGATTTGCAACAACGCCAAGTTGTTCAACTCCTGCAGCTTTAATTCTACCCATAATATCAACGACAACACCATAGGGAACATTAGTATCAGCTTTAATGAATAATGCACGAGATTTTTCTGCAACTAAAACTTTTACTCTTTCTTCAAGTTCATCAAGTTTGACTTCGTAATTATCAAGATAAAGTGTTCCATCTTTATTAACACTTAAAACTAAATGTTCAGAGTCAGTAGGAAGAACTTCTACTTCTTTTGTTTGTGGTAAATCAATTTCAACTCCTTGATCTAGCATTGGAGCTGTTACCATAAAAATAATAAGTAAAACTAAAACAACGTCAACAAAGGGGGTAACGTTGATTTCAGCTTGAAATTTTGATCTATTAGATACGCCTGCCATGTTAAACTCAAAAATAATTTTAGTTATCTGCCGTATGGCTATTTAATTCTCTTTGTACTCTATTTAAAAAAGTTCCAGCAAAGTCAACAAGATAGTTTTCTAAATATCCTATTTTACTAAGAAAAATGTTAAAAGCAATAGATGCTGGAATAGCAACAGCAAGACCTAACGCAGTTGCAGCTAATGCTTCAGAAATACCAGGTGCAACAGTAGCAAGGGAAGCTGATTTCATAGCAGCAATAGAAGTAAATGATGTCATGATTCCCCAAACAGTACCAAAAAGTCCTACAAATGGACTTGCGTTAGCACAAGTTGCTAAAATCGAAATAGCATAATTGAGTTTTGCTGTTTCATTATTTACACCTTGATGGAGAGAACGGCGAACATTGTCAACAATAACTTTTGAATTTACTTGAGATTCTTTACCTTTATTAAATTCATTAACTCCATGTTGTGCAACAGCATACAAAGGTGATGTTGTATCATGCCCAAGTCTTTGAAGGGCATCACGAAGATTTGGAGCATCTTCAAAACTTTTAATACCTTCTAAAATTTTTTCACGAGATTTTTTTAGGAGTAAGGATTTTGAAATAATAACGGTCCAACTAAAAATAGAAGCACATACAAGACCAAGCATGACACATTTTACTAAAAGTCCTGCATTGGCGATCATATCAAGAAATGTCATAATATCTCCATAATAGAAAATTCAATATAAATTACTATTGCTATAAAAGACTGTCAAGTAAACAAATATTGTAAAAAAGACATTCTTTACAATATTGTTTAAGTGGTGTATATATTTTTCACCTAACAAAAGGGAGTATATATGAAGAAAACCTGTTTATTTTCTTTGTGCTTAGCATTTTTTACGACTAATGCTTTTGCTGCAAGTTCTTCCTATACAATGGAACAAGCAGTACAAAAAGCATTGGCTGATAATAGAAGTATTATTTCATCAGAAAAAAAATCTGAAGCATCAAAATCTGCTTTGTGGGCTGCTCGTGGAGCTTTTGGACCTGGTGTAAATGCTAGTTATCAAATTAGCCATGATCCACATTCTGATGCATTAAAAAAACTTAAAGATGAAACTATTTACACATTTGGTGTTGAGGTACGTCAACCTTTATTTCAAGGTTTTCAACTTTTAAATGCAGCTCAAAAAGCAAAATTAAAATCTGAATATGATACATTGCAAGTAAAAAAGACAAATATTGCAATAGCTAACGAAGTTCAAACAGCTTTTTTACAATATTTAATGGCTGAAGAAAGTGTAGATAGTGCTTATCAATCTGTGCAAAGAGCTAAAGAACAGCTAGGCATTGCTAAAGATGGATATAATTTAGGATTACGTCCAAAAATTGATGTATTGCAAGCAGAATATGAATTATCTTCAACTGAAGCAACATTGATTGAAAATGAAAATAATAAAAATAGTCTTAAAGCAAAGTTGAATGCTTTATTAAATATACCTGTTGAACAAGATACAACTTTTGTAGGTAAATTAGAATCTGTTCCTTATTCTTTTGTATTTGAAGAAGAAGTAAAAAAAGCCTTTACTCAATTACCTGATGTTCAAATGGCTGAAAAATCTATGAATATGGCTGAAAAAGATATGAATATTGCTTTAGGTTCTTTTTTACCTAAAATCGATGGAGTAATTCAATATTCAACTTTTGGTAGTGATTGGGATGCTGATGGAAACCTTCGTTCTCATCAAGTTGATCCAACATTAAGAATTACAACACCATCAGAAAATACAACATATTCTATTGTTGGTACTATGAATTTATTTAGTACAGGACAAAAATATTTTAGAGTTCGTGAAGCTAAATCAGGTGTTGAAGCTTTGCAAGCTCAAGTTGAATTAGCATATAATAATGCAGCATTAAATGTAAAAGTATGTATTTTGAAATTACAAGATGCTTTTCGTACTGTTGAGGTATCTACAAGAGCTTTAGAAAGTGCTAGAAAATCTTATGATGATGCAAAAACTCGTTATGAATACCAACTTGGAACTAACTTGGAAATGTTAACAGCACAATCTGACTTAGCAGAAGCAGAGCTTTTATATATTTCATCAAAAGCAAATTACCTTGTGGCATTATCTAATATGTATGCTGCGGTGGGGGAAATTAACCCAAGTTTAACAAAAAAATAGATTAGATAAGAGTTTTTGGGAGTTCTCAAAAACTCTTTTTCTTATGGATAATATATGAATTTACATGATACATTGCATAATAAAGAGATGTGTTCTGCTTTATTAGATAAACTAAAAAAAAGTATTGATAGGTATGGCAAACCAATACGATTTATGGAAGTTTGTGGGACGCATACTGTTTCAATTTTTCAAAGTGGACTAAGAACTTTATTGCCAGAAGGTTTTTCTCATTTATCAGGTCCAGGTTGTCCTGTTTGCGTAACACATGATGCTGAAGTTGCAACTTTTTTAGCATTAGCAGAAAAAGAAAATGTTATTCTTGCAACGTTTGGGGATTTAATTCGTGTACCATCACCAAATGGGAAAAGTTTAAAACATGCTATGGCAAATGGGGCTAATGTTCAAGTAATTTATTCTCCTATGGACGCTCTTAAACTTGCAAAAGAAAATCCAAATAAAGAAGTTGTTTTTCTTGGTGTAGGATTTGAAACAACAGCACCTGCTATTGCTGCAACTATTCTTGCAGCAAAAAAAGGAACTATAAAAAATTATTCTGTTTTTTCATGTCATAAACTTGTACCACCAGCTTTAAAATTATTGTTAGATATTAATAATGATGAAAGATATATTGATGCTTTTTTATTGCCTGGTCATGTTTCATTAGTAATAGGTTTGGAACCCTATGAATTTATGGCAAAAGATTATCATTATCCAGCTGTTGTTGCTGGATTTGAACCTGCTGAAATTATTCATGCTTTATTTATGATTAGTGAACAAAAAAGATTAGGTATTGCAAAAATTGAAAATGCTTATACAAGAGCTGTTTCTTATGAAGGTAATATAACAGCAAAGACTATGTTAAATCAAATTTTTGAAGTTTGTGATACAAAATGGCGAGGTCTTGGGGAAATAAAAGCTAGTGGGTTAAAAATACGAAAAGAATTTTCTGATTTTGATGCATTAGTAAAACTGGATACAGAATTAGCTGTAACTAAGCCTCTTGTTGGTTGTAAATGTGGGGAAGTTTTACAAGGAAAAATAACTCCTGCTGACTGTCCTTTATTTGGAAAAGTCTGTACGCCACAAAATCCAACAGGACCTTGTATGGTTTCCACAGAAGGTAGTTGTGCTGCTTGGTATAATTATCAAGGATTATAATAAGTAAGTTTTATTAAAGTAATTTTTGTGGGGGAAATGATTTCCCTCACACCCCCTCAAAATAATAAAAATAATAATTAGTCTTTACTTTGTATATAAATTGATTGTATTAAAAAGTTTTGAAAGAGGGTTATAGGGGGAAAACTTTTTCAAAAGTTTTCCCCCTAAAAAATATAAAAATAAGGTGAATATATGAATATATTATTAGATGCTGGTAGTGGTGGTAGAGCGTCAATGCGTCTTATCCATGATTTATTTTTCAAATACTTTGAGAATGATATTTTAGTAAAAATGGATGATGCTGCATATCTTGAAGTACAATCTCCTATAACCATGAGTACAGATAGTTATACAGTAAGTCCTTTGTTTTTTAAAGGTGGTAATATTGGTACATTAGCTATTCATGGTACTGTTAATGATATTTCCATGCTTGGAGCAAGACCTAAATATATTAGTTGTGGTTTTATTATTGAAGAAGGTTTTTCTTTAGAAGAATTAGAACAAATTGTTATTAGTATGGCACAAGCAGCAAAGGAAGCTGGTGTAAAAATAGTTACTGGTGATACCAAAGTTGTTACAAAGGGGGCTTGCGATAAAATTTTTATTAATACAACAGGTATTGGAGAAATTATAAAGCCTGAATGTGAATATGGTTCTCCTTCTGGAGCAAATGCGAAAGTAGGTGATGTTATTTTGTTAAGTGGTACTATGGGGGATCATGGTTTAACTGTTATGGCAGAAAGAGAAAATCTTTCTTTTGTAAGTGATATTCAAAGTGATAGTGCTAATCTTAATTATATGATTGAGCAATTAATGCTTGAAGTAAAAGATATTCATGTGTTGCGTGATCCTACAAGAGGTGGCGTTGCTACAACGTTAAATGAAATTGCAGAACAATCAAAAGTACGTTGTGTGCTTTATGAAGAAAAATTACCAGTACATGAAAATGTTCGTTCTGGAGCATCTATATTAGGTATTGATCCACTTTATTTAGCAAATGAAGGAAAACTTCTTTGCTTTGTGCCAAAGGAAAAAGCAGAACATGCTTTGCAAGTTATGAAGGCAGATAAATGTGGCAAAGAAGCAGCAATAATTGGTGAAGTTGTTGCATTGCCTGAAGGTAAAAATGGACAAGTTGTTTTACAAACTAAAATGGGAGGTATGCGACTTTTAACCATGCTTGAAGGAGCACCATTACCACGTATTTGTTAAATATTTATTTCATTATTTTACTTGTATTTTTTTAGTGAATGTGTCAATAAAAAGCAATGAAATTATTGGTGTTATCTTTTTTATTTTTTTTTCAAGCTAATATAGCTTTTGCTGAAGATTTTGATAGTTTTATTTTAAATTATCAAAGTGTTAAAGCTGTTAATGATAGTGTTAATATTAAATTGGTTTTAGATAAACCTAACAATAGTCGTATTGAACAAGTGCTAAAACAAGGGATAATTCTTAAATTATCTATTGATAATGGTGTTTATCAAAAAAGAATGCTTTTGCCTGCAAAATTGGTTTCTCAATTAGAGATTATTTATTATTTACGTTATGATCCATTAACTAGGCAATATATTATTATGCAAGAAGCTCAAACC
>JAHHTE010000062.1 GCA_020024815.1 Mailhella sp. | reverse complement strand
CTTATTAACGTAAGAAAGGATAAAGAATTTTCTTTATCCTTTTTTATTTATTACATAAATACTAACTTAGTAAATAATGCTATTTTGAATTTTCAGAAGAATAAGATTGTCCATTATTATTACTTACATCATTTTTTGCACCATAAACTTTATATCCAAAAATTGCTGTTGTATCTTTTTTTTCTTCTTGAGACAATTTATTATATTTTTCTTGTTGCATAAGAGTTAATTCTGCGTAACTTCTATCATCTCTTGCTTGTGCAAAAGAATTAATACCCAATACCATTGCCATAATTGCTAATGAAAACATAATTTGTTTTTTCATTTAATAACCTCATATTATTTAGTTTCATTTACTATATAGCAATGTCTGTGCCAAAATAATAACTATCTATAATTATTATTAAAATTATTATTTTTCTATTTTTTTACACATTTTATGTAACATATTGTAACACTCTCGATACAATTTTACACATTATTTTAATTTCTTTTCAATAAACTAAATTTTATACAATACGATTACCAGCTAACTTAAACACATATAAAAAAATCATTTTGCTAACCAATTGCTAGCAAAATGATTTTAAATAGAATTTCTGAAAAAAATATAAAGGAGAAAACTTTTTTATAACAAGTTTTCTCCTTTAAAAATACTAATAAGATTCAATAAGTTCTACTGGTTCAGTTAATAAAAACTCACCTTTTTCTATCCAAGATTTTAGCTCTTCTGCAATTTCTAAAGAGCGATGATAAGAAGTAAGAGGATGTGTTTCCACCTTTTGTCCATCAACTTCAATTTGTCCTGATAATAATTCAGCATAACTTACATGCTTTAAAACATTAGGGCTACAATTTTGATAATCAGAAGAATAATCTTTTACAGGCATAAGAATATCTTCATCACTTACACCAGTAAATTGTGCCAGTTCAGCATTTAATACAGGAATAGGAATACCAACACCAAGACAAAGGCTTACACCATAACCAAGCAAGGAATTACCACGTACATAGCGATCACTCATTTTTTTCATATCTCCTTTAAGCATGAGTGTTCCTGAACCTGATAAAGGTATACCTTTTTCATTACGTTTTGGATTTGGCACATGTTGTGTACCTGCTCCAATAACATAACCTACTCCACCACCTAAGAAAATACGTGTTCCAAGACCTATTGTTTTAAAATAAGGATCATTTAATAAAGGAGACAAGCACCCTGCTGTTGCAAAGTTAGCATTTTTCATATTAGGTTTTATTGGTCCCATATATGTATATAAAGTTCTATCTCTATGTTTATTTACTGCCACATTATAATTTTGATAACAGTTTCTAGGATTCCACATTTGTGCAAATTTTAAATCATTAATTGTAATATCACGCTCAAAAGATTTTTTAGGATAACAATCTGTTGTATAACTTTCACAACGAAGATGAACAGTTCTACCTGCAATTAAATCTTCAATAACATGTGCTCCACCATATTTAAACTCACCGGGAAAAACTTTATTAAGAGGATCACCTTCTCGCATTTCTGTTGCACCTAAAAATCCATCAACAGCAGCAAGCCCAGCATGACAAGGTACATCATTCAACCACATTTTACTTGCACGTAAACTTGGTGCTTCTGTTTGCCCAATATTAAAAAGCATACCAGAAGAACACATTGGGGAAAAAGTACCTGTGGTAACAACATCTATTTCTTTTGCAGCTTTTTCTGCACCTAATTCTTTCACAACTTTTGTCATTTCTTTAGCAGTAACAACAACAGCTTTTCCTTGCTTAATTCGTTCATTTATTTCAACAATTGTTTTAATTGTAACCACAGTAAACCCCTTTTTATTAAATTAATAATTGCATTATTCATGCATATTTTTTAGTTTTTTATGAATATTACTTCGCTCAAGTCCTATAAGTTCTGATAGCTTACTTACATTACCACCAACTTCATTTAATTTTTGTGTTAAATAAAATTCCTCAAAAGCTGATTTAGCATTTTTATAATCAAGACTTAACATTTTTTGTAACACATCACTTTCACAAATTTGACCAGCAGCACAATTTTTTTCTGTTACAACACTTTTTCCAACATTTTCAAGTAATTCTTTTGGTAACATTGAATAATCAACAGTTTTGCCACTATATAATACTGTTAGACGCTCAATTAAATGCATAAGTTCTCGTACATTACCGGGCCAAGTCCATTCTTCCATTACTTGCAATGTTTCCTTTGCAAAAATTGGAGCTTGCATTGAATATTTTTTTTCAACCACTTTTGTTAAAGTTTCAACTAATGGAATAATATCTTCTTTTCTTTCCCGAAGTGGTGGAACATACAAAGGAAATACCCGTAAACGATAATATAAATCTTGTCGAAACTCACCAAGCTCAATGGCTTTTTCAAGATTTTTATTAGTTGCAGCTAACACCCGCACTTGAACTTTTATATTTTTATTTCCACCCACACGCTCAAAACATTGTTCTTGTAAAATACGCAATATTTTTGCCTGTGTTTTTAAACTCATATCTCCAATTTCATCTAAAAAAAGTGTTCCATTATGTGCTAATTCAAATTTCCCTATTTTTGTTGAATCAGCACCTGTAAAAGCACCTTTTTCATGTCCAAAAAGCTCACTTTCAATCAATTCTTCAGGTATAGCAGCACAGTTAACAGCAATGAAAGGTTCATTTTTTTGTTTACTATTTCTATGTAATGTTCTTGCTGCTAATTCTTTTCCTGTTCCATTTTCACCTGTAATTAAAACCCATGCATCAGTTGGTGCAACTTTTAATAAATCTCGCATAAAAACACGCATTACAGGAGAATTGGCAACCATTGGAACTTCATAATCATTTGAAACAGCTTGCCGTAAAAGTGTATTTTCTTGCTTTAGATTTTTCATTTCTAAAGCATATTTAGCTCCAAGCAAAATTTTCTCAAGACTTAATGGTTTTTCAACAAAATCATAAGCTCCTAAACGTAAAGCTTGAACAGCTGTTTCCACATTACCATGCCCAGAAATCATAATAAAAGGAATATCTTCTTGAATTTCTTTTGCTTTTTTTAATGTTTCTAGTCCATCTATACCAGATAACCAAATATCCAAAAAAACAAGGTCCGGCGTATTTTTTTCTAAAAATGATAGGGCTTCTTCACCACTAGCAGCTTCAGAAACAGTGTACCCTTCATCTTCTAAAATACCACGCAATGAAAGTCTTACACCTTCTTCATCATCAACTATAAGAATATGCCCTACCATAATAAATCCTACATACCTAAATATGCTTTACGAACAGAATCGTCTTTTAATAAGTTTTCTGCTTTATCTTCTTTTACAATTTTGCAGTTTTCCATAACATACGCACGATGTGCAATTTTTAATGCTTGGTTTGCATTTTGTTCAACAAGAAAAACAGTTGTACCTGTTTCATTAATTTTTTGAATAATATGGAAAATTTGTTGAATAATAATAGGAGCTAAACCTAAAGAAGGCTCATCTAATAATAAAAGTTTAGGTCTTCCCATTAATGCTCTTGAAATAGCAAGCATTTGTTGCTCTCCACCAGAAAGCGTTCCTCCTGCTTGCTTATAACGTTGTGCAAGAATTGGAAATAAACTAAAAACATATTCCATATCTTTTTTTATTTCAGCCTTATCATTACGCAAAAATGCACCTAGATCTAAATTTTCTTGAACAGTAAGTTCAGGAAAAATTAAACGTCCTTCAGGAACTTGACTAATACCAAGCTTTACAATTTCATTAGGTACTATATTTTGAATTGGTTTTCCATAGTATAAAATCTCGCCAGAACGAGGTTTAATACCACCACAAATAGTCATTAGTGTTGTACTTTTTCCTGCACCATTTGCACCAATAAGACTAACTATTTCACCTTCATTTATCTTCAAACTTACATCACGAAGTGCTGGAATATTTCCATAAAAAGTGAATATATTTTTAAGCTCAAGCATTTTCTTCTTCTCCTAAATATGCACGGATAACTTGTGGGTCATGTCTAACTTCTTCAGGCGTACCATACGCAATACGCGTACCATATTCCATAACATAAATACGATCAGATAAAGACATAACCATTCCCATATCATGCTCAATAAGCAAAATGGAAAGATTAAATTTATCCCTTAAGCGAAGAACTAATTCTTTAAGCTCCACAGTTTCATGGGGATTCATACCTGCTGCTGGTTCGTCAAGAAATAATAAAAATGGGTCTGTGGCTAAAGCACGAGCAATTTCTAATTTTCTTTGTGCACCATAAGGTAAATTGCATGCTTCTTCATTCCAATGTTTTTCCAAACCAACTTCTTGCAATAAAGTATAAGCTCTATCAATAGTTTCTTGCTCTTCTATACGTGATTTTTTATCACGTATAACAGCACTAATAATACCTGCATGTGTTCTTGTATGTCTACCAATCATAACATTTTCAAGTACAGTCATACTTGAAAACAAACGGATATTTTGAAAAGTACGAGCTAAACCAAAACTTGTAATTGTATGTGGAGCAATACCATTTATTTTTTTTAATTCTTGTCCTTCTCGTCCTGCCCACACTTCCCCTTCTGTTGGAACATAAATACCTGTAACACAGTTAAAAAATGTTGTTTTTCCTGCTCCATTAGGACCAATAAGTGCAACTATTTCCTTAGGAAGAATATACATATCCACATCATTTAAAGCACGAAGACCACCAAAGTTTTTTGCTAAGGATTTTACTTCTAAAACAGGTTTTTTATCGTTATGCATATTAATCCTCTATTTCTTTTCAGCATTTTCTAATGCAGTTGGATAATATTTTCTTTTAGCAGGTGGAATAATACCTTGAGGACGAAAAATCATCATAGCCACCATAAGTAAACCAAAAATAAGCATACGGTATTCAGAGAAAGCTCTCAAATATTCAGGCATAATAGCAAGTACCAAAGCTGCCAAAGTTACACCAACAATAGATCCCATACCTCCAAGTACAACCATGCTTAAAATCATGGCAGAATCCATAAAAGTAAAACTTGTAGGATTAATGTAAGAGTTACGAGCAGCAAAAAGTACTCCAGCAAAACCAGCCCAACATGAGCCAAGTGCAAAAGCTGCTAATTTTGTTTTTCTAAGATCAATTCCCATTGCTTCACCAGCAATTTCATCTTCACGAAGAGCTTGTAAAGCAAGTCCAATACGAGAATTTTTTAATCTAGCTACAATAATAATTGTAAGTATAGCTGCTAACAAACATAAATAATAAATATACATGGTTGTTTCTGCTGGTGATAACTCAATACCAAAAAATCCAGGTCTTGGAATATTGGAAATACCTTGAGAACCACGAGTAAAAGAACTCCAGTTTATAAGCAAAAGTCTTACAATTTCCCCAAAACCAAGAGTTACAATAGCTAAATAATCCCCACGAAGACGAAGTACAGGAAATGCAAGTAAAAGTCCTGCAAAAATAGTTATAATACCTGCAATAGGAAGACAAATCCAAAAACCTAAGCCAAAAAATTGATTTATTAAAGCATAACTATATGCACCAATAGCATAAAAAGCTGCATAACCAAGAACTAACTGCCCTGCAATACCAACAACAATATTAAGACCAAGAGCAAGCATTACATATAAAAAAGCTAAAGAAAATATTGTTGTTTGATACATAGAGCTAAAAAGTGGAAATGCAACAAAAAATAACAAAGTAACTAAAACAATTTTTCTTTGAATACTTTCTTCATTGGTTATTTTTTGTGAAAATTCAGAACATGTAGTACCAATTTTTGAGAAAATTCCTTTAGTTTCCCCACGTTCTTTATATACTTCAAAATACCATGCCCAAAGTAAAGAAAGAAAAAAGATAACAACGCCAACAGCTAAAACTCTATCTAAATAATATTCAGGCACACGGCGTACAATTCTAATTCCCATAATAGGAAAAACCAAAACCATAAACCATATACTAATTAATACTGAACGAAAAATTCTTTTTGGTGTTAAAAACATACTTACCTCCTAAACCTTTTGAACCTTTGCTTTTCCTAAAATTCCAGATGGACGGAAAATCAAAATTAGTGCAAGTAAGGCAAAAGCAAGCACGTCTTCATAATCTCCAGAAAAATACCCAGTTGTTAAACTTTCTGCAATACCAAGCACAAGCCCACCAAGCATAGCACCGGGAATAGAGCCAATACCTCCAAGAACAGCAGCTGTAAATGCTTTCATACCAGCCATAAATCCAATACCAAAACCAACTTGCATAGTATGTGTAGCAATAAGCGTACCGCCAAGAGCAGCAAGCCCTGATCCAATAATAAAGGTTAAAGAAATAATTTTATCTGCATCAATACCTAAAAGCATTGCCATTTTTCTATTTTGTGCTGTTGCACGCATAGCCTTTCCAAGTTTTGTATAACGAATAAAAAGACTAAGTGCAGTCATAATTACAGCACTTGTAACAAGAATTACAAAATCAGATGAACGTAAAATTCCACCAAAAACACTTAAAAATTCTATGCGAGGCATACGTATAGGAAAACGTAAAAATTCAGCAGTTTGTGCTAATTGAACATAGTTTTGGAGAAAAATAGACATACCAATAGCAGAAATAAGTGGTGCTAAACGAGATTGTCCACGCAAAGGTTTATATGCCACTTTTTCTAACGTATACCCATAAGCAACACACCATAGAACAGCAACTAGAGCAGCAATAATTAGAATAGCACTGACTGGAAATCCCATAGTGCCTAGAATACCAGCAACTATGAATGCTGTAAAAGCACCAATCATATATATTTCACCATGAGCAAAGTTAATAAGTTCAATGATACCATAAACCATAGTATAACCAAGAGCTATTAACGCATAAATACTTCCACGAGTAAAACCGCTAAACAAAATTTCTAAAAAATACTGCCAATCCATAGTATTACATCTTTATTTTTTTAGACTTTTTCATAGACGATAGGCTTATTCCTCAAAAGCCATTGAGAAATAAGCCCAAACAATATTTACAATATATTATATTGTAAAAATTATTTCATCTCAACGTATTCACCATTAGTTATTTGATAAATTGACATACCAACGCCAATTGCATCACCTTTTTCATCAAAACGAATTGTTCCAACTGCTGTTTCTACATCATTACTACGAAGAGCGTCCATAATTTTTTTAGGATCTGTACTATCAGCTTTATCAATAGCATTTAAAAGTGCAATGGTTGCAGAAATAGCATTATCAAAAAATGCTCCTGGTGTTGTACCATATTTTTTCAAGTGTTTTTCTGCATATTCTTTACTAATTGGGTTTGCACTTGTATCTGTTGGACCAGAAGCATAAACACCTTCTGCATCAGCACCAGCAAGTTCAATAAAACCTTTATCTTTTAATCCATCAGGACCTACAAATGGAATTGCAAGCTCAAGACTATACATATTTGAAAGAAGTTTAGAAGCTTCAGGATAATAACCACCCCACATTAAAACATCAGCATCTGCACGAATTACTTTACGAATTACAGAAGAATAATCAGCAGCACCAGGAGTAATAGCTTCAAAGAGAACTACTTCTACATCTTTTCCATTTTCTTTGAAATATTCAATAGCTTTAACTGCATATCCTTTACCATATTCACTATTATCATGCAAAATAGCAATTCTTTTTGCTTGGAGTTTATCAAGCACAAATTTTGCACCAGCAATGGAAGTTTCTAAATCATTTGCAACTGTACGAAAGAAAACAGGATTTTTACCGCTCAAAGTCATTTCAGGAGCAGTAATTGTTGGAGATACTACAATAGTATTTGCATCATTATAAAGAGAAATTACAGCCTTACCAGCATTAGAACAAGTATGTCCAATAATACCAACAACACCATCAGAAATTAATTTTGTTGCAGCATTAGTTGCAATTTCAGCTTTACAACCTTCGTCAAAAGCAATAACTTCTACTTGCTTTCCATCAATACCACCTTTAGCATTAATATCATCAACAACAAGATTTACAGCATTTAGAGTAGGTAGACCATAAGAAGCTAGTTCCCCAGAGTGAGCACCAGGAACACCAATTTTAATGGTATCATTAGCAAAAACGTTATGTGCAGAAATAGTCATAATCGCACCAACAAAAGTAGCTACAATGCCTTTAAAAAACAATTTGGACATTTTTTCCTCCTAACCTAACTTTAAAATTAACTGTAAAATAAAACATGAGGAAATTGTGCCATACTACGACTAATTTTGTCAATAATTACAGAAAAAAAATTTATAATTTCTAACAAATTTGTAATTATCTTTTTTATACCTTAACCCAAAAAGAAAAAATATGAACGAAGATAAAAAAAGACAACAAAACAAAGATAACTATCGAAATAAACAAGAAAAAAATACTAACTTCTCAAAAAAAAATACATCAAAATCTTCTAATAATAACAAAAATAACTTTAAACACAAAAGTAATTATCAACATAAACGTCATTTTTCTAACAAAAATACTAACTCTTTTATAGACAAATCTGTAATTGATTATTTACCACTTTGTAAACAAGATATGCAAATAAAAGGTTGGAGTGAATTAGATATTCTTTTTATATCAGGCGATGCCTATATTGATCACCCTGCTTTTGCTATGGCTTTATTAGGTCGTTACCTTGAACATCATGGATTTAAAGTTGGAATAATAACGCAACCAGATTGGAAAGATCCTGATATTGTAGCAAAAATTCAAGAAATGGGACGTCCACGCCTTTTTGCTGGCATAAGTGCTGGTGCTGTTGATAGTATGCTTGCTCACTATACTGCTTTTCGAAAAAAACGCCATGATGATGCTTACACACCAGGTGGACAATGTGGTGCAAGACCAAATAGAGCTGTTAGTGTTTATACCTCGCTTATTCGTCAAGCTTTTCCAAATCTCCCTGTTATTGCTGGTGGTATTGAAGCAAGTTTACGCCGTTTATCTCATTATGATTTTTGGACAGACAGTTTACGCAAATCTATTTTAGCAGATGCAAAACTTGATTTAGTTGCGTATGGAATGGGTGAAAAAACACTTTTAGAAATAGCAACACGACTTCGTGATTTCTATAAAAAACACCCTGAACTTACTTGGAATAGTCCTGTTATACAAAAATCTAAAAATAAAAAACCATGGCAACCAGTTTTACAAGGCATAAAAGGAACTTGCCGTCTAATAAAAACAGATGAAATTGTTTCTTTACCTAAAAACACTGTTATTCTTCCTTCACATAATGACATTTTACGCTCTCCACAATTATTAATGGAAGCAACACTAGCAAGTGAAAAACATATTCACCATGAAGATCACCTATTAGTGCAAGCTGTTGATAATGAAAGAGCTGTTTTAGTTGAAATGCCTAGTCCTATTCTTAATACACAAGAAATGGATTTACTATACACACTTCCCTTTACTCGTAAAGCTCACCCCCGTTATGAAGATAAAATTCCAGCAGAAAATATGATGAAAACAAGCATGACATCACATAGAGGTTGCGGAGGTGGTTGTTCTTTTTGTTCGCTTGCCTTACATCAAGGGCGTAAAATTTCCTCCCGAAGTGAACAATCATTAATAGATGAAGCTACAAAAATTTCTCAAAATAAAAATTTTGACGGATCAATAAGTGATATTGGTGGACCTTCTGCCAATATGTGGCAAGCCTATTGTGCCTTAGATAAACGCGAACAAAAAGACGGTAAAACAATTAAATGCAATCGTGATAGTTGCATGACACCAAAAATCTGCCCTAACTTTATTGTTGATCAAGAACAACATTTAACTATTTTACGTAAAGTGAAAACCTTACCAAAAATAAAAAATGTTCGCATTGCAAGCGGAGTACGTTTTGATTTAGCACTTACGCAAAAAAAAGCTTTAGAAAGTTATGCAGGAGAATTTACAGGTGGACAACTCAAAGTAGCACCAGAGCATTGTTCAACAGAAGTATTAAAATTAATGAGAAAACCTTCTATGGATAATTTTGAAATTTTTCTCCAAGCTTTTTACAACTATTGTAATAAAGCAGGCAAAGAACAATATGTAATTCCGTATCTTTTAAGTGCTTTTCCTGGTTGCACAGATGAACATATGCGAGAACTAGCAAATTGGCTAAAAGAAAGAAATTGGAAGCCTCAACAAGTACAATGTTTTATCCCAACACCCGGAACAGTTGCAACAGCAATGTTTTATGGTGAATGTGATCCCAAAATGCAAAAACTCTATGTTGCTAAAACTGACGCAGAACGCTTAAGGCAACATGGTATTTTATTAGGAACAGCTATTCACCCTAATGATAACGGTTTTTATGATTAATTTTTCATTGATTAGCAATTTTTTTGAGAGGAGAACTTTTGAAAAAGTTCCCCTCTCAAACTCTCCCCTCAAAACTTTTTAATCCAAAAGCTCTTTTGCGTGCAAAAGAGCTTTTGTTTT
>JAHHTE010000061.1 GCA_020024815.1 Mailhella sp. | reverse complement strand
TATTATTTAAATTATTTAATAATTCAAGAAGTTGTGTTGTTATATCTTTTATTGGAATTTCTCCAACAGAAGATAAAAGAGAATCAAAAACATTCTGTAATGTAGGAATTTGCACAAATCCTTTAAATTTCTTTTTTTCAAACTCTGTTAACGGTGCTGCGTTTGGGATTATTGCTAATTCAACAACTAATTGTCCTGTTATTAAGCTTGCTGTGGATAATTTTGCCCTAAGTCCATCTTTAATAAGTCCATAAACATATTCATCATTATCCATAAAACTTAAGAAAGTATGATCTGTTTGTTCTTCATCTTTTTTACCATATTCACCATTTATTTCTATAATTACTGCTGTTTTAAAACTTTCTCCTGTTGCATTTGGAACAATATAAATAGAACGTACAGCCCCAACAGGAACACCTTTAAAATAAACAGGACTATCAATATTTAATCCTCTTAAAGAAGAATCAAAAAAAAGTGCAAAACTTACTTGCTTATTTGTTATTTTTCCATAACCTAATAACAATAAAGCACAACATATCAATACAATAGACCCAAAAACAAAAGCCCCAATTAATGTTTTATTTTTATACATGTATCATCTCTTTTTTTATTCTACATATAAATTATACAAAAATTTAATTATTCTGTCATCTATTACTATTCAGCCTCACGACGTAAGAATTTTCTTACCGTTTCAGGACCATTTTCAAGTAAATAATTAGGACTACCTTCTGCAAGCATTGTTTTTGTTTTTGCATCAAGCCAAATTGCATGATCAGCAACTGCAAAAATACTTGCAAGTTCATGAGTTACAATAAGAATAGTCATATTTAGACTATCACGCAGTTGTAAAATAAGTTCATCAAGCTTTGCAGAACTAACAGGATCTAATCCTGCTGAGGGTTCATCTAAAAAAACAAATTGTGGATCTAAAGCTAATGCTCTTGCAATACCTGCTCTTTTACGCATACCACCACTTATTTCAGAAGGATAATAATGTTCAAAACCACTTAAACCAACTTGAGCAAGTTTATATCTTGCTAATTCATAAATTTGTTTATCGTTTAATACTGTAAATTGTTTTAAAGGAATACTTATATTTTCAGCTAAGGTACGAGAAGTCCACAATGCTCCACTTTGAAACATTACCCCTATTTGTTGTAAAATATTTTGATGATCTTCTTGAGTTCCATTCCAAAAATCTAAACCATTAAAATAAACATTACCTTTTAAAGGTTTCAAAAGTCCCATAAGAACACGCAATAAAGAACTTTTTCCACAACCACTACCACCCATAATAATAAAAATATCTTGAGCATTAATAGTAAAATTTAAATCTTTTTGAATAATTTTAGAGCCATATCCAACAGTAAGATTTTTTACTTCAATAAGTGCTTTCTTTGTGTCCATACGCAACCTACATTTTATAAGCACTTAAAATTATTGTAATAATAGAAGTTGAAACAATAATTCCAATAATTGAATGAACAACAGCCATAGTAGTTGCTCGTCCAACTGCTTCTGCATCTCTTCCACTTGCTATTCCTTGATAACAACCAGTAAGAGCTATAATAATTCCAAAAACAAAAGAATGAAATAACCCTATCCAAATATGTTCCATTTTTGCAAAATTTTGTATATTATCTACAAAAGCATAAAAGGAAATATCATATCCAAAACTTATAACAATATACCCCCCTAAAATTCCCATAAAATCTGAATAAACAGTTAAAAAAGGCATCATTAAAGAAAGGGATAAAATTCTTGGTAAAACCAAAAATTCAATGGGATTCATTCCAAAAGTTTCTATGGCATCAACTTCTTCATTTACCTGCATACTGCCTATTGTTGCAGCATAACTTGCTCCAATTCGCCCAGCGATTACAATACCTGTAAGAACAGGACTCATAACCCGAACCATTGAAACACTAACTAATGATGAAACATAAATTTCTGCACCTAATACTTGTAATTGTATTGCACTTACAAAAGCTAAAATTAATCCTAATAAAATACTTACAAGAGAAATAATAGGTAATGATGCTGCTCCAGCATTATAAATTTCTTGCCATATATCTTTTGAAGTTGCAGCTGCTTTTCCTCTAAAAAAATTACCAAAAGCAATAGTAGCAGAACCTACAAAATCCATAGCAGCTTTTAATTGTAAAAAACGTCTTTCTGAAAATTCTCCAATTTTATAAAAGAAATTTCTTTTTAATTCAATATGTGATAATGGATCGTTATAATCAAGGGCCATTAATTTTTGCATTTTCATAGGTAATAATGAAATATCAAAAGCTATTTTTCTTTTGATTGATTCTTCTTTTATACTACAAAACACAGAAAGTAACAATGTTCCCCATTCATTATCTTTCTTATTATCATATTGAAAATGTATTTCTTGTATAGAATCTTCTTGCAAAAAAGCAAATATTTTTTCTTGTTCTTTTGCTAAATCCTTTTGAATATCACGTGTAATCTCATGCAATGTCCAATTCCCCATTGCAACAATATACAATATTTTTTTATCTTTTTTAGCAGAAAGAAGCTTTCCCATATTATTATTTTACCTTATGTGTTTGAGAAATCTTATTCGCTAAATTTGTTGTTGAATATCCCTGAATTAAAGGAAGAGAATGAACAGAGCCTCCATGTTCCTCTACAATGGATCGTCCAACAATATTGGCTATGCTCCAATCTCCTCCTTTAACCAAAACATTGGGAATAAGTTTTTCAATTAAAGTTATAGGGGTTTTATCAGAAAAAGGAACAACAATATCAACACTTTCAAGATGAGATAGCACAAATGCTCGTGCATCATATGTATTAAACGGTCTATCTTCACCTTTGCCTTGAGCTTTAACTGAAGCATCACTGTTTAAACCAATAACAAGAATATCACCTAAAGCTTTTGCTCTTGCTAATAAATCAACATGTCCAGGGTGAAGAATATCAAAACAACCATTAGTAAAAACAATTTTTTTACCATTTTTTTTATGATTGTTTACACGTTCTATTGCTGTTTCTAAATCACACATTTTAGGGTGAACTAACATACCCCCCCCATTATTTTAAGCAAGTTTCATATTTGCACGAACTAATTGCATGGTTTCTTCTGCTGCTTGTCGTGCTTTATCATTACCGTAAGCTAATACTTCATGAATATATTCTTTTGTTATGCTAGCTCTTTTTTCACGAATTGGATCTAAGAAATTTTCCAAACCTTGCATAAATATTTTTTTACAGTCAACACAACCAAGACTTGCATTTTTACAGCCTTCGCGAATCTCTGCTTGTTTTTGTTCATCAGTAAGTAAAATATGATATGGAAATAAATTACATACATCAGGATTACCTGGATCGCTTTTGCGTAAACGAGCGGGATCTGTAAACATAGATTTTACTTTTGGAGTAATATTTTCCATTGTATCACTCAAGAAAATACCATTACCATAACTTTTACTCATTTTTCTACCATCAAGACCTGGACACTTTGCTGCTGGAGTAAGTTTTGCTTGTGGTTCAATAAAAGTTTCTCCGTATAAATAATTAAAACGTCGAGCAATTTCTCTTGCTAACTCCATATGTGGCAACTGGTCTTGCCCAACAGGTACCCAAGAAGGACGATAAATAAGAATATCAGAAGCCATAAGAACAGGATACCCTAAAAAACCATAGTTTCCTAAATCTTTTGTTGTAATTTCTTGTTGTTGCTCTTTATATGTTGGATTTCTTTCAAGCCAACTATTTGGAGTAATCATTGAAAGTAAAAGATGTAATTCTGCGTGTTGTTTTACGCTTGATTGACGAAAAATAGTACATTTTTCAGGATCAAGTCCAACGCTAAGCCAATCTAAAACCATACTATCAACAAATTCATTAATTCTTGAGGTATCAGCATAATCACTTGTTAAAGCATGCCAATCAGCTACAAAGAAAAAAGCTTTATTATTTTCTTGCATGGAAACAAAATTCTTTAATGCTCCAAAATAATGCCCAATATGTAATGGTCCTGTTGGACGCATACCTGATACAGTACATGAACCTTGAACTGTTGATGTCAAAGACTGGTTTTCACACATTTTAAACTCCAAATATAAAATTAAATAATGTTAATATAGCAAATACTGTTCCTTTAATAAAAGGAGTAATAATATATCCAAAAATACCTGTAAAAATAAGTATCATTAAAACAATCATACCATAACGCTCAAAATCTGCATATTTATATGCCATTTGAGCTGGCATAAATGTCATAAGTAATTTACTACCATCAAGAGGGGGAATAGGAATAAGATTAATCCACATTAACCCTATATTTGCCCAAACACCAACAGTACACATTTGAAACAAAAATTCAAAACTTCCAGAATACATTCCAAGAATATTTGTAGGTATCAATGCTAGCAAATAAAATAATAAAGCAAAAAAACAAGCAAGAAATAAATTTGCTAAAGGACCTGCTGCTGATACATAAAAAATACCTTTTCTAATATCCTTAAAATAACGATAATTAACAGGAACAGGTTTTGCCCACCCAAAAACAAAGGGAGAAAACATTGCAGTAAAAAGAAAAACAACTAACCCCATAGGATCTATATGTGGAATTGGGTTCATTGTAATTCTTCCACTCATATATGCAGTGTAATCACCTTGTTTCATAGCAGCATAACCATGAGCCACTTCATGTAAAATAATTCCTAATAGTACAGGAATAAAAGAATAAGACAACTTTTGTATAGCTAAAATAAAATTAAAATCATTCATACCAAGAATATACTTTAAAAGCTAAAAGACCTCAAGAAAAAAGGAATAAAAAAAAACGGGAGAAAAATCTCCCGCCCCTCCTCCTTGTGGTTTCCCACAAAAAAGTTATAATTTTGTTTTTACACTTGGCTCTAATTCTATCTTATAATCAAGATTTTCTTCTAACAATGGAATAATTTCAGGATAAACAGGAACAGTGCCATTTCCACTTGCAATCACCTCATTCGAACCAGCATGAAGTAATCGAATATTAAAACGAACATTTTCATCAGTAATGGTATATGTTCCCACCATAATAAGTTCTACACTAAATTTTGTAGTTGCCATTTTATCAAGTTTACGACTAAGAAAAAACTCTCCTTTTTTAGGATATACATCTATCTCTTTTCCTTTTCTATATTCATAAACACGATAACCTTTTTGTTTTAATTCATTTGAAACTTCTTCTGCAACTTGACGAGCAAGAGAATTAGTTTTTTCAAAATCATCAAGACTTACAGGTACAGTAAAAATAATTTTTAAATCACTTCTTAAATACAATTTTCCTAAAAGTTGCAAAAGTTGCTTATCAAGATCATCTACAATATTTTTAGCACAAGCTGGCACATAACCTGTTCCAAAAAGATATACACCTGCATTATCAACAATACCTGCTTTAGCTGTATATGGTAAAAGCATTGCAAAAAGAAGTAAAAACACACTAAAAAAACGTTTCATATCTTACCCTTTATTAACGTGTTGCTTGAATAACACGTTCTAATGCTTCCATTTCACTTTTTATTCTCAAAATACCAGCTTCTGTTTTTGCTGTTGATAACGCTAAAGAATAATAATGATATGCAAGTTCATATCTATCAGCATTTCTATTTTCAATAGCAAGTTTCCAATTACTTACAGTATAAGGAGATTCACCCACATATTGTTGTGATGCAGAACAAGCACCAAGTAATAAACAAAGAGAAACTAAAATTTTTTTCATATTACTTTCCTTGAACAACATTTATTGTAGTGCTTGGTAAAACTGGAGGTAATGGTTTATTCATTTGCTTTGTCATTCTACTTACTAAAGGAGTTACAGGAAGTATTGTCTGTGCAGAACGAAGAACCATACCATCACTTCCACGTATTAGACGAACATTTATAAATAAATATTCTTCATCTCGATAAAAAGTTCCTGTAACAAGAGCTGCTTTACTATTTAATACAGAAGTTTTATACGTATTATCACTAATTCCATACGCATAACCATCTTGATTAATAATTAAATTTCTTGCACTAAAATCACGTACAGCAAAACCACGTTGATTAAATTCATACATAAAAGCATTTCGTAAATATTGCCCAAAATCGGTTTCAGCTCTTAAATCACTTTGTGGAGTAAAAGTCGTAATATATGCCACCATACCCTTAATGTTAGAAGGAACCCATGATTCTAAAAGTTGGGAAGTAAGTTCACGAGCTTTAAGGCGTAATTCATGTGCATCTAAATATGCTTCTTTAGGATTTTGCTTTCTTTTAATACCTACACTTTGTGAATCAGTTCCTTTTAAATTTGGAATTAAAATAACTTCAGAATCAGACATTCCATAATAAGAACCATAATCACCAACAAGAGGCTTTCTTGCTTCACTTTTTGTTGATGGAGATGCAGATGGTCTTATGGATTCCATTTTTTCTTCGTAATAGCTATTTGCAGAAACATAAGGGATATATAATGTCAGAGCAAAAAAACTCAAAGCAACTACTTTTTTAAACATAAAAACTCCGTTTTTGTAGTTTCATTCATGAAACATACTATACTTTTCGGATTTTTTCCTAAATGGTTTAGACAAAAAATAATAATTACAAAGAAAAAAGTTTATTCTTCTTCCATTGCAAAATTAACTTTTATTTTATACATTTTTTTTGCAGGTAAATTTAAAATATTTATACCTGTTTTTGCTGTAATATCATCAAGAGTCTTACATACAGAATCCCAAGAAGGACCAATTAACGTAAACCATATATTATAAGTATGATCACGTAAATAATTATGTGTTACACCTTTTTTTGCATTTACTTCTTTAATAAATATATCCATTTTTTCTTGTGGAACTTTAGCAGCACATAATGTTGAACGAAAACCTAATTTCTTTGATTGAAAATTTGCACCTAATCGACGAATAATACCAACTTTTTTTAAATTAATCACCTTTTCAAGTGCTTCCCTTGCACTTATACCAACCTGTTCACCAATAATTTGATAAGGGTTTGTAGCTAAAGGGAAATTAGTTTGAATAATATCTAAAATTTTCTTATCAATACTATCTAATTCATATTCCATTTTTATCTCGTTATCATTATTTTTTTTCTTTTTTAGCTAGTTTTTTTTATTTTGACAAGCCAAAAAAATACTTGCAACAAGCTACGATTTGCAAGATACTAACCTAACTTTTTATGGAGGCTTTTTTATGCAACACAAAGTATATTGGATTGAAGGTGATGGTATTGGTGCTGATATTTGGAAAGTTACAAAACCTGTAATAAATATTGCAGTTCAAAAGGCCTATCAAGGAAAAGAAGAAATTATTTGGGAAGAACTACTTGCAGGAGAAAAAGCATTTAAGCAAACAGGAGAACATCTTCCAAAAGAAACATTAGAAGCTTTAGCTAAGGCAAAAGTTGCAATTAAAGGTCCTCTTGCTACCCCCGTTGGAACTGGTATCAGAAGTTTAACTGTTACTATGCGACAAAAATTTGATCTATATGCCTGCATTCGTCCTGTACACTGGTATAAAGGAATTATAGCCTCTGTTCGCCACCCTGAAAAAGTTAATATGACTATTTTTAGAGAAAATACAGAAGACGTTTATGCTGGTATTGAATTTCAATCAAACCAAGAAGAAACAAAAAAACTTATTGAATTTATTAATAAAAACTTTTCAAAAAATATTAAAGAAGAATGTGCTATTGGTATTAAACCAATGACTGAGCATGGTTGTAAACGTCTTGTTCGTAGAGCAATTCAATATGCACTTAAAAATAATTTACCAAGTGTTACCCTTGTTCATAAAGGGAATATAATGAAATTTACAGAAGGTGCTTTTCAAAAATGGGGTTATGAAGTAGCAAAACAAGAATTTGCAAATCAAACCATCACAGAGCAAGAAATTAGAGAAGGAAAAGATCCAAAAAATAAAATTATTATTAAAGATAGAATTGCTGATGCTATGTTCCAAGAAGCTCTTTTACACCCTGAAGAATATAGTGTAATAGCAACCACAAATCTAAATGGTGATTATCTATCAGACGCTCTTGCTGCACAAGTAGGAGGTTTAGGTATGGCTCCTGGAGTAAATATGTCTGATAATCTTGCTATTTTTGAGGCAACTCATGGTACAGCACCAACAGCAGCTGGAAAAGATATAGCAAATCCATGTAGCCTACTCTTATCTGCTGCAATGCTTTTAGACCATATAGGATTAGATAAAGCAGCAAGCACCATAAGAAACGCTATTCAAAATTGTATTGATAAAAAAACTGTAACCCAAGATTTAGCAAAAGAAATAGAAAATGCTACAAGTGTGCTTTGTTCTGAATTTGGTAATTTACTTATAAAAGAAATTGAAAATATGTAATGTTAATTTTTTATTTTTTGTGGGGGAAATGATTTCCCCCACTCCCCCTCAATCTAAAAAATCTTTTTGAATATATTCAAAAAGATTTTTTTATAATTTAACACACATATTATCTTTTTTAATCATATCCTATAAAAATAAATTAAAAAGTTTTGTAAGGGGGTTAGGGGGAGAAACTTTTCCAAAATTTTTCCCCCTAAAAAAATAACAATAAGAAATAAAAAAATAAAAAACTTAGGATATTTTTTATTTAAAAACTTGCACAAGTGTTAAACATGATTATTTAATAAAAAGACGATGTTAACTTTTACATCAAAATATAGAGATATGAGGTAAAAATTATGCCAATGTTTGATTTTCTTTGCCCCAAATGTCAGCATCAATTTGAGGAATTAGTTTTTGGAGATGAAAAGGCAGTTTGTCCCAATTGTGGTGAAAAGGAAATTGAAAGAATGGTAAGTGCCCCAAGTCCTCTTAAAACAGGAGCTTTCCCTTATAAAGTAGGTCCTGTTCATTCTAGAGTTAGTATGCAATCTAATTTAGCAAAGCCACCATGTAATGGCTCTTGCTCAAAGACCATGTCTAACGAATAATTTTAGGAGAAAAAATGAAAAAAATATTTGCTAAATCCTGTTTAGCTATTGTTCTTGCTGTAACAGTAGCTTCTCAAGCTTTTGCAGGAATCAATCTTCCTTCTATCAGTCCTCTTGTAAAACAAGTTGGACCAGCTGTTGTAAACATCAGTACGGAAAGAATGGTAAAAAGTCAATTTGGTGGTTTTCGTGGTATGCCACGTGAATTTGAAGAATTTTTTGAACAATTTGGACCTTTTCTTGGCCCACAAGGAAATGGTAAAGAACAATTACAAAGTGCATTAGGAACAGGTTTTATTATTTCCAAAGATGGTTATATTGTTACTAATAACCATGTAGTACAAAATGCTGATAAAATTTATATCAACTTTTCAGATAAAAAAACAAAAACAGCAAAAGTTGAAGCAAAAGTTATAGGTCTTGACCCTGAAACAGACTTAGCTCTTTTAAAAATTAATGTAAAAAATGATTTACCAACTGTAAAATTTGGTGATTCTGATTCAATGGAAGTTGGTGATTGGGTTGTTGCTATTGGTAATCCTTTTGGCTTAAGTAATACTGTAACAACAGGTATTGTAAGTGCAAAAGGTCGTGATATTCATGCAGGCCCTTATGATAACTTTATCCAAACAGATGCTTCCATTAATCCAGGTAACTCTGGTGGCCCACTTCTTAATCTTGATGGTGAAGTAATTGGTATTAATACAGCTATTGCAGCTAGTGGACAAGGCATTGGCTTTGCTATTCCAAGTAAACTTGCTTCTAATATCATTGAACAATTAAAAAATGGTAAAAAAGTTAGTCGTGGTTGGATAGGTGTAAC
Source organism: Mailhella sp. (assembly GCA_020024815.1). Classification (GTDB taxonomy): domain Bacteria; phylum Desulfobacterota; class Desulfovibrionia; order Desulfovibrionales; family Desulfovibrionaceae; genus Taurinivorans. The sequence goes on along the minus strand of JAHHTE010000061.1, from coordinate 695 downwards.
AATTCAAGATATTGATGAAATTACAGCAAAAGCACTTGGTTTAAAAGGTGATGGTGGAGCTTTAATTGGTTCTGTTCTTCCTAATGAACCAGCAGCTAAAGCAGGATTAAAAGCTGGCGATATTATTATTCGTGTTGATAATTCTATTATTAAATCTGCAAGTGATTTAACTAGAGCTGTTGCCTCTTATAAACCAAATAGTAAAGTAAATATGCTTGTTGTTCGTGATGGTAAAGAGCTTAATCTCACTGTAACATTAGGAGAAAGAAACCTTAGCCAAAATGGTAAACAAACAGCTATTGAAAAAGGTACAAGTCTTGGTCTTTCATTAAGAGATTTAAATATTGAAGATAGACAACAACTTCGTTTACCACAAGATTTAAATGGTATTATTGTTACAAATGTAAAAGAAAGTGGTCAAGCTGCTAAAGCAGGTATATTACCAGGTGATGTTATTATGGCAGCAAACTTAAAATCTATAAAAAATGTTCACGATCTTATTAATATAATGGATAAAGAAGGTAAACAACGTGGCGCTATTGTTTTACAAATTTATCGTCAAGGTAATGCCTTTATAATTACTGTTCCATTGGAAAAATAATAATACATAATACCTCCTAATACTAAATGCACCTTCTATAAGGTGCATTTTTTATTTAATTTTTCTAAAAAATATTTCACTATAAAAATAACAT
>JAHHTE010000060.1 GCA_020024815.1 Mailhella sp. | reverse complement strand
TTTGTAAGGGGGTTTTAGGGGGAGAAACTTTTTCAAAAGTTTTCCCCCTAAAAAATTCTAACTACTTATTGAAAAAAGAAAACTAGCGATATAACAAATTGATAAAGTCCTGTTGCTTTTGCTGTTAATTTTACTTGTTTATCTAATGTAATAACATCATAAGAAGTATAAACTTTATATGCACTATATACTAATGGTGCAGTAAAAACTAATAATAATAAATAACTAGTTGGATATAAAAGCATAAAATAAATTGCCCAACAAATAATACCACCACCAATTAAGGTTAATTGATAATAACGAGCAAATTCTTCTCCAAGTCTAAGGGCTATGGTGTCTTTTCCGTAAATTCTGTCGCTTTTCATATCTCTGATATTATTAGCATTTAATACGGCTGTGGTAAATAAACCAGCAGCACAAGCTGGCAAACCGGGAATTTTATGTAAAGGAGCATTGAAAAAACAATAAGAACCTGCAACAGCCACTATACCAAAAAAAATAAAAACAGATAAATCCCCTTTTGCTCTGTATCCATACGGATTTTTGCCCATAGTATAACGAATAGCAGCAATAATTGTTAAAATTGTTAAAATACCAAAAACTATCCATGCCCAAAGAGCTGTACCAAAACTTACATAAATTAGTAATAACGCAAAAACAAAACTTAATCCTGCTGTAATACTTATAGCATAAAGCATTTCTTTTTTTGTTATTTTACCTCTTGAAACAGTTCCTTTTGGAGAACTTCTATTTTCACCATCAGCACCATTTGTTGCATCGCCATAATCATTGGCTAAATTAGATAAAATTTGCAACAAACTCCCTGTAATAAATAATAAAAGAAAAATGGATAAAGAAAAATATCCTTCCACCTTTGCACACGCTGCCCCCAAAAATACGGCAGAAGTAACAAGAGGCAATGAAAAGAAACGCATTGCTTTAATCCATAATTTAATTTTTTCCATATATGTCCTCTATTTTATAATAACAGATCCATTTTTTTCTTGCGATGCCTCAAGTGCATGATCAAGCGAAGAAGATCGTGAATAAATTTTTCCTTTTTTTAAATCTTCTTCTTTTTGATAAGAAAATTCAAAAAAATACCGTTGTAAAGTCCAAGCTTCATAATCAATAATATCAAGCTTGCCTAAACTTTCTTGTTGTAAATATTTTGCTAATATTTCTGTAATATCTTCATGGGGAAAATATTCTCCCTCATGGTAAATATGTAAACCATTATCTTCAAGACGAAAAATATTTTCATCTAAATACCAAGAAGAACATAAATTATGCAATTCTTGCAAGCAAACTTCATTAACAGGCTCAAGATACCCAAAAGCTTTTATAATTATTTCACGCATATAAATTTATTAATTATTTTTAAATGTTTCAAACATAATACTTTTACTATAAATTATTTTGTTTGTAAAAAAGATTATTTTGTAAACATATTCTATATCTTATAAAATATATTACATTGATTTTTTTTGCATACAATAGAACTTTTAAATTAAAAAGTTTTGACAGGAAAGTTTATAAGGGGAACTTTTTCAAAAGTTCTCCTTTCAAAAAAATAAAATTAATTCAAAAAGATATTCTATTGTTATTATGCATAAATAAAATTGTTCCATAGTCGGCAGTACTAAGAACAACTTTTTCTTTTTTTGTAAAATACGTTACAATTTCTTTATCTGGAAAACCAAAACGATTATATTTACCACAAGAAGCAACAATATAATCTGGTTTTACTTTTTCATAAAATTCAGGATAAAAACTATTACCAGAACCATGATGAGGCAATACTAATATTTTAGCTTGTAAATTAATTAAGTTCTCTTTTTCCATTTGTAAAAGTACATTTATGGCTTCTTTTTCAATATCACCACAAAAAAGAGCCACACCTTTATCATTATGAGTTAAAAGAAAAACTAAAGAACTATTATTAGCATTATCAATATCTCTAGCATATTTTCCGATAATAGAAGGATATAATGTAATTAATTCATATCCTTGACCTAAATTTATTTTATCTCCTTTTTGTAAGGTATAAGTAGACATATTTTTTATTGTAAGCATTTTTGTTAATTTTTTCTTTGCATAACTTTCTTTTTTGATTGGAATACTTGTTTCAAAATATTTTTCTATATAAAATGTCTGTAATAAATGATACATACCATTAATATGATCACTATCATCATGGCTAGCAATAAGATAATCTATGTTAGGTGCATGATTTTGAGTAAGATATTTTGCAACTATATCCCTACCCACATTAAAACGCCGAGAATTTGTGCCTCCCACATCAAGTAAGACCCGTTTTTCCTTTGTTTCAAGAAAAATAGCTTGCCCTTGTCCTACATCAAGAATATGAATTTGTATTCCTTCTTTTTCCTCAATATTTCTTACAAAATAGGGATAAAATAAAAATACCATGCCACATAATACAAAAAAAGTATGTATTTTTCTTGTGGAAGAAAATCCATAAAAAAGACAAAGAACAAGTAAATAAAAACCAAGTATCCCAATTCCCATTGGATATAAACTTTGCACAAAAGGATAAAAATCATTTTGCATACTCCATTCCATAAGTGTATGCATACATGAAATGGTAAATTCTGTTGGATAATACGCAAATTTTAGGAAAATAGAACCTAATTCACAAAATGAAAAAACAAAACCTAAAAAAGTACAGGGTAAAATCCAAAAACCAAGTAAGGGTAGCCACACAATATTTAATACATAAAACCAACTAAAACGTCCAAAATATAAAATAAGTAATGGTGCGATAAGAAATTGTATTATTGTGGAAATAAGAAAAAGTGAAAAAAGATAAAAAAGTAATTTTTTTCGTTTTGTTTTTGATTTTTGGTACAATCTATCTTGTATATAGTGTAAAAAAGGCAAAATTAAACAAATAGCAAAAACTGAAAGAAAAGATAATTGCACACCTAAATCATATAAAGATAGTGGAGCAAAAAGACAAAAGAACAATAACGCATATAAAAGTAAATCAAATAATGTTATATTCTTATTTCTTAGCCATAAAACCCCACCAAAAATCAGCATAGCTAACGCTCTAAGTAAAGAAAAAGGAGCAGAACCAAACCATGTATAAGCAATGCCAAACACACAACTAACATAAAAAATGACAGCTCGTTTTGACGCATACAAATATAAAAAAGGAAAAATAAAAGCAACAGAACAAACAACTACAAAACCAATAAGCCCAACTAAAGATAAATGTTGTCCTGATAAAGCTAAAGAATGTAATAAATTACTTGCATTAAAAATATCCATTGTCTTTTGGCTAAGATAAAATTTATCCCCAAATAAAAGAGCAAGTAAAATAGCTTTTGCTTGGTTATGATGATAAGTTAAAGTCTTTTTTAATTCCTTTTCTTGTGCAAAAAGTTTTTTAGCAAAAGCTAAACGTAAATTTTCTCGTATTTTTGCAAAATAATGTTCTTTTCCAAAAGTAAAAGGAAGACTTCTCCCTCCATAGATCCATATTCCATACCATGCATTTTGTTTTTCCCAATAATTAGCTAACGAACCATAAAAAGGACGAATTTTTGCTTTTACGTTTAAAAATTCTCCTGCTAAAGGTCTTTTTTCTAATAAGGGAGCATTATCCCATGTTAAAATCACATTTCCTTGTAAAAATTGTATTTTTTCTTTCTGACTGTCTGTAACATTTTTATGTATTGTACAAAGCGTATTTTCTTTTATTAAATGTACTTGTTTTAAAATAATCCGTAAGCGTCTATCTGTAATTCCTTGCACATCTATAATTTTCCCACAAAGATTATATTCTTGCATGGGATCAAAATTTTCAACATAAAAATCTTTATTTGCTTGTATTTCTTGAGGGTGCATAAATTTTGCCCATGCAAAAGCACTAAGAAAAATACAAAATAATAAAAAAAGCCTTAGTTTCTTCTTTTCTGTATATGCATAATAAATATACACTACTAAAAGTAAAAAACTAAGGCTTGTATATACTAAATACTCTAAGGAAAAAATTCCTAAAACAGCTACTAATACCAAAATTTGCCAAAACAACGGTTTTGGTTGATTATATGGCATTACTAACTGTTTTTGCATATTTTATTTAAAACTCCGTAACCTCAAGGCATTTAACACAACAGAAACAGAAGAAAATGCCATTGCAGCTCCTGCATACATAGGGGAAAAACTTAAATTAAATGGATATAAAAAAGCACCAGCAGCAACAGGAATTAAAATAACATTATAACAAAAAGCCCAAAATAAACTTAATTTAATATTATTCATTGTTGCTTTGCTTAAACGCAATGCCGTATCAAGACTTTTTATACCATTTAATAAAACAATATCCCCTGCTTCAATGGCAATATCCATGCCACTGCCCATTACAATTCCCACATCAGCCTTTGCAAGAGCAGGTGCATCATTGATACCATCACCAACCATTGCCACTGTTTTACCTTTTTCTTTTAGATTGGTAATACAAGCTTCTTTATCTGTTGGCAATACTTCATAAAAACAATTTTCTTCTGCTATACCAAGTTGTTTTGCAACACCAAGTACAGATTTTTTATTATCACCACTTAAAAGAACAGGACTTATATTTCTTTTTTTCAATTCCTCAATAAGAGTAAAACTTTCTTGTCTAATTTCATCTTGAATACTAAAAAGAGCTAACACTTGCCCTGTATTTTCTGTTTTTTCAGCAAAATACAAAGGACTTTTTGATAATACAATAATTTCATCTACCTTTTTTTGCAGAGCTTCTGAAACAATAATTCCATTTTCTTCAAGTAATGATTTATTTCCTAAAAAATACGTTTTACCTTGATTTTGTGCTATAATACCACGACCAACTTTTTCCTCAATACTTTCAAGCATTGGTAAAAGCAGACTTTGTGTTTTTTCTGCAAAGCTATCTAAAAATGCCTTTGCAAGGGGGTGTTCAGAACTTTTTTCCATTGTGCTTGATAACGCAATAATTTCTTGTTCTGTATAATCTTTTGTTTCTATATTTTCCAAGCGAATTTTTGCTTTACCATGTGTAAGTGTTCCTGTTTTATCAAAAACAACTGTATCTACTTTTCCTGCTAATTCTAAGGCTGTACCATTTTTAATTAATAAACCAAGTTTTGCACTTCGTCCTGTTGCCACCATGATAGACATTGGCGTTGCCAAACCCAAAGCACAAGGACAAGCAACCACAAGCACAGAAACAGAAAATAAAATTGCATCATCAAAACTTGCAAAGAATTGCCAAAATAAAAAGACACAAAGAGCAATTACTAAAATAGCAGGAACAAAATATAAACTAATTAAATCAGCATATCTTGCAATAGGAGCTTTAGAACTTTGTGCTTCTTGCACAAGACGAATAATTTTTGCAAGTACACTATCTTCCCCAACTTTTTCAGCTCGCATAGTAAAAGCATTACCTGTATTAATAGAACCAGAAATAAGACTATCACCAGCTTTTACGCTAAAAGGCATATATTCACCAGTAACTGCAGAAGTATCTAAAACACTTTCACCTTCTAATAATATGCCGTCCACTGGAATTTGCTTTCCTTTTGCAATAAATAAAATATCATTAGGAAAAACACTATCTGTTGGAATTTCTTCATATTCTCCATTTTCTTTAACGCGTTGTACAGTTTTTGGAGATAAATCCATAAGAGATTTTATAGCATCAGAAGTTTTTCTCTTTGCCCTAAGTTCCATATATTTACCAAGAGAAACAAGAGAAATAACAACGGCAACTGATTCAAAATATAAGAAATCTAAAGCTCTAAACGCAAGCAATGCATACATTTCATTTGTTTCACCTGTTAAATCAGCTCGTGCAAATTCATAATAACAATGCATAAATCCATAATACAAACTTACAATATAGGCTACACCTGTACCCAAAGAAACAAGAGTATCCATATTAGGAGCTTTGCGTATAAGACTTGGTATGCCTTTTAAATAAAAATCTCGCCCTGACCAAAGCACAACACTAGCACAAAGAAACTGCACAAAAACAAATGTTATTGACGAAATTGTTGTATGCTGCACTCCGTCCATAGAAAGTGGTAAAGGCATAGGAATTTGCCCCATTGCTACCACTTCTCCGTGCATGGAAGAAAGCATAAATAAATGCCAATGATACCCCATAGCAAGAATAAAAACAGGCAATGTAAAAATTAATTCCATACTTACACGGCGTTTTTTTGTGACAAGTTCTTCGTCCATTGTTTTTTGTTGTTTTTCCCATACAACTTGTGCTGACTCTGAATTATCTACAAAAATTGCCTGAAAACCTAATTTTTCAATTTTTTCTATGATAATGTTTTTAACATCACAAGGTTCTTTCAATTTAATAACTGCAAAATTAGAAGCAAGACTTACACTTACTCTTTCCACCTCTGGCATTTTAGAAATAACATTTTCTATCCGTGAAGAACACGCAGAACAATGCATTCCAACAATTTGAAATTTTAATAAATTTTCTAGTTTCATATAGTTGCCTACATTTCTATTGATTATTTTTGTAAAAGAATATACTAATTGAAAATAATATTCAATATAAGGAGCAAAAAAATGTTAACTATAACCGTAGAAGGCATGCGTTGCCAAAATTGTAGTAAATCCGTAAAAGAAGCAATGGAAAAAGCTGGTGCAACTAATGTTACTATTGACCTTGCAAAAAAATGCGTTTCTTGGGAAGGCGATGTAACAAAAGAACAAGCAAAAGATATTATTGACGAACAAGGCTTTGACGCTATTTTATAATTTCTTATATTATATTTTTTTAGAGAGGGGGTATTTCCCCCCTTTTTTTTATTAAAATAATTTTCATTTTAAAAAAATTTTATAAAATTTCATTTCTATAAATACTCTGCCTATTTTTCTATTTAAACTTCTTAAGTATAATTATTTTTTCAAAAAATAACTATTATCAATAAGAAATTACAAGACTTTTTTATTGTTCAATTAAATAATAAAAATTTTTTTTATCTACTTGACGTTAGAGTATTTGATTGATAAGAACAACAAAATATACTCCCTAAAGGGGAAAATCTTATAGCGAGGACAATTTATGAAGACAACTGATTTTGTAGTTACTCTTTTCCACGGTAAAGCAAACCCAAATGAAGTTACTGTTGCTTCTGTTATGGGTCTTAATGCAATTAAACAAGGACATACAGCTACCATTATTTTAATGGTTACAGCAGTAGAACTTGGTCAACCAAATGCAACTGAAGGTATAGACATTGGTGCTCCATTCCCAGCTGTTACTGGCACATTAGAAGAATTTATTAAGCTTGGTGGACAAGTTTGTATTTGTAAAGCTTGCTTACTCCATAATGGCTTTAAAGAAGATCAAATGGATCCTCGCTTTATTTTAATTAACGCTCCTGATGTTGTTACACTATTGATGTCAGCAAAAGGCTCTTTACAAATTTCATAATTAAACAAAACCCATGTAAAAAATACATGGGTTTTATTTTATAAGGATATATCATGTGGGTTTTCCTTTCTCGTATCAATAAAAATTTAGTTATTGCTATTCCTTTGGCCATGCTTGCGGGATTTTTATGGGGATATTTTTTACCCTCTGGAAATTTAAAATCATTAATTGTTCCTATGACTTTTATAATGATTTACCCAATGATGACCACATTAAAAATTAAAAATATCCTCCAATTTAATGATATTAAAACACAATTAATCACGCAATTTGTAAATTTTGCGGTGCTTCCTTTTGTAGCATTATTAATTGGGTATCTCTTTTTTAGAGAACAACCTTATTATGCTCTTGGACTTTTCTTAGCTTCTTTACTCCCAACAAGTGGCATGACCATTTCATGGACAGGCTTTGCAAAAGGAAATTTGGAATCAGCAGTAAAAATGACTGTAATAGGATTAACCATTGGTTCTCTTGCTACACCATTTTATTTAGAAGTTTTCATGGGTGAGTCTATTCAATTTAACATGGCTGATATTATTAAACAAATTATTTATATTGTTTTTATTCCTATGTTTATTGGACAACTCACCAGAATGTATTTTTTAAAAAAAATGACAGAAAAAGAATTTAAACAGAATTTAGCTCCTCGTTTTTCTTCTTTTTCTACTCTTGGTGTTTTAGGCGTTGTGTTTATTGCCATTGCTCTTAAAGCTCATTCTCTTGTACAACATCCGCTTGCTGTTCTTTACATCTGTCTTCCTGTTGTTGTTATTTATCTCTTTAATTATAGCCTTAGCACTATTATTGGAAAAATATTTTTACCAAGAGGTGACGCTATTGCTTTAGTTTATGGCACTGTTATGCGTAACTTATCTATTTCTCTTGCTATTGCCTTAAATTCCTTTGGTGAATATGGTCCTGATGTTGCTTTAGTTATTGCTGTTGCCTTTATTTTCCAAGTGCAATCTGCTGCATGGTATGTACGCTTTACAGATAAATTCTTTGGTTCACCTCAAGAAAAAACTGCCTAATAAGTGAGAATAATATGAGTGAAAATAATCTCTATGATTATGATGTTGTAGTTATTGGCTTAGGTCCTGCAGGTATGGCTGTTTCTGTTATGGCGTCCGAAATGGGATTAAAAGTTTGTGGTATTGAAAAAAATAAAATTGGTGGCGAATGTATGAATGTAGGTTGCATTCCTTCCAAAGCTATTTTACGTCTAGCCAAAAAATACCAAGTGCTAAAAGAATTTTCTGTTACAGACGCTTTAAAAACAGATATTTTCAAAAAACCTTTTGCAGATATTAATAAGAGTTTACAATATATTTCTGATAAAAAAACAATGGGTATGTTTGAAAAAGTCAAACTTATCTATCAACAAGGGGAAGCTAAATTTGTTGATTCCCATACAATTAAAGTTGGCGAACAACAACTTACAGGTAAACGTATTTTTATTTGCACAGGAACAAGACCAGCAATTCCAAATATTTCAGGATTAAAGGATATTGAACCTCTTACCAATGAAAATCTTTATTCTCTTGAAGAAATTCCAGAAAGTATGATTGTGCTAGGAAGTGGTGCTATTGCCTCCGAAATGGCTCAAGCCTTTGCAAGACTTGGCACAAAAGTAAGCATGGTTTTTCGTGGTAAAGGACTTTTATGGCGAGAAGATAAAGAAGTTGGAACACTTTTAGAAGAAAGTCTTACCAATAATGGTGTTGCATTATATAAAAATGCAGCAATGAAACAATTTACTAAACAAGATAATCAAGTAACCTTAGAGCTTGAAGATGGTACAAAAATTACAGCACAAAAAGTTCTTTGTGCTTTAGGTCGACACTTTGATTCAAGTTCCCTTGATTTGCAAAATGCAGGTGTAAAATTTACAGAAAAAGGTATTACTGTTAATAATTATTTGCAAACATCACAAGAGCATATTTTTGCTTGTGGTGATATTAATGGACATTATCAATTCTCCCATGCAGCCATGCATCAAGGAATGATTGCTCTTATGAATTGCTTTATTCCTTCTTTCTTTAAAATGAACTTTAAAAAATATCCTGTTCCTTGGACTATTTTTACTGAACCCCAAATTTCACGCGTTGGTGCAAGCCTAGCTCAATTAGAAAAAGATGGCATTGCTCATGAAGTTATTACGGTTCGTTATGGTGATTATGGAGCTGCTATTGCTGAAAAAATTGAAACTGGCTTTGTAAAAGTAGCTGTCAATAAATGGGGAAAAATCTTAGGCGTAACTATTGTTGGCGAAGGTAGTGGAGAAATGATTAACGAATGGACTATGGCTATCCAAAATAAACATAGTCTTATAAAAATCATGTTACAACAACATTCTTTCCCTACTATGGGCTTCTTATCTAAACGTGTTGCTGAAGTTTGGATGATGAAAAAAATGCAATCAGTTAAACTTAAAAATATGTGCCGTTCTATTTTTAATTTTTATAAATAAAATATTTTTATTTTTTTAGGGGGAAAGCCAAACTTCTCCCCCTACCCCCTTATAAAACTTTTTATTAAATAGAAAACACAACATATTGTATTATAAAGTGTTATGAAAAAAATTTAAAAGGGAAACTTTTTCAAAAATCCCTTCTCCAATAAATACCATTAATTTAAAGCTATACACTATATAAACATTTGTTGAATATATTCTACTTGCTCATAAGATTTTAAACTAACATCAATAGGAACAAGTAATACTTGTTTTCCATTAAAAAATTCCCAACAAACTTTTTCTTGAAACAAATCTGTCTTTGGATAACACAAAACAATTAATATTTGTTGATTAATATTTTGCACTTCTTTATCTTGAATAATTTCACTATATGTAAAAAGTTGATATAAATCAGCTTGTGCAACCTCATAGTTTTCTTTTGAAAAATCAATTAATTTCCATTTTGCATCTAAAACAATTTTCTTTTGTTCATAGGTAAGAAAAAAAGCCATTTTTGTTTGAAAAAGAAATTTTTCTTGAGTTTTTATCAATGAATATTTTGAAAATTGTTTTTTTACTTTCATATCAGAAATTTTCATAAAAACTTTTTCC
>JAHHTE010000006.1 GCA_020024815.1 Mailhella sp. | reverse complement strand
GCATAATACTTCATGAACTTATAATAGAAATAAGTATATGATTGTTTTTTAAAGATGATAAATTTGAAAGTTTATCAAATAATGTATATTTAGGTTCAGTGCTATTTTGTTTTTCCTTTATTTTATTGAAAGAATTTGTTTTTTTTACATTATTATTATAAACATTCTTTTTATTTTTTTTAAAAGAGTTTTTTAATATATCCATAATTTTACTTCCTCTTCTAAGTGAATGTTAAATAATGTTGCAACCTTATCTTTTGCTAAAGCTAAAAGCTCTAAAGCATCTTTAGTTTGTCCATTTCCTGTATTTTCTAAAAAACTTGCATGAATAGGGGAAAAACGCATAGCATTAATTTGTATTTGTTTTAAGCCTGCTTTTTCTAATAATAAACCTGCACTTATTTTTTCACCATTTTCATTAATGGGATTTTTAAATACACAACCTGCAGTTAAAGCAGAAACAGGTTGGGTATTCTTTTTTTGAAACAAATTTTCTTTTATTTTATTGGCAACAATTTCTTTATTGATATAAGGAAAAAGAAATTCAGCAGAAATAAGAATAAAATCTATTAATTTTGTATTTTGGTAATAAGGAATACATTTTCTATATTCGCAATGAATATTTTCACGATTAAGTGTAATAATTCCAAATTGTTTATGAAAAAGAGTAATGCTATATAAAACGTCATTTATTTCTGTTTTATATGCTCCAGCATTCATGGAAACAGCTCCACCAACGCGACCCGGAACACCTATAAGTCCTTCTAATCCTGTAAAACCTTGTTCTTTGCAAAGTTTTAGAAGACTAGGAATTTTATATCCTGCTCCAACAGTAACAGAAAAAATCTCTTGGTTATTGGACAATGCTTTTTCTGCCAAAGGTGGAAGAGGGAAGTTTGGATTTTTAATTTTTTTAATTTTTGGTTCATCATTGATAGCAATATCTAAAACCCCAAAAGGAAGTTCAGGATATATGCTTGTATCTGCAATGATAAGATTACTTCCTCCACCTAATACTTTAAAAGGAATAGACAATTTTGCTTCAATATTTTGAAATTCAAGTAAATCATTTGCTTGTGTAATACAAAGATAATAGGGAGCTATACCACCAAGACGTATGGTGGTTTTATTTTTTAGTTCTATATTATTTTGTATGGTTAACATAATACACCTAGTTATTTTTTAAATGCGTTAAAATTTTTGTTCCAAGAGTAGTGATATTTCCAGCACCTTGAGTAAGAACTACATCACTTTCACGTAAATCAGCACAAAGATTTTTTTCTAGTTCGTCAATATTAGGAAAATTTTGTATTTTTATATTTTTAGTTATTTGACGTATACCATGAACTAAACTTTCACTATTAATGCCTGGAATGGGCTTTTCACTTGCAGCATAAATTTCTGTAAGAAAAAGTTCATCAACACCTTCAAAGCAACCACAAAAATCACCAAATAATGCTTCTGTACGGGAAAATCTGTGAGGTTGAAATGCCATAATAATTCGTCTGTTTGGAAAGGCTTGTTTAGCACAATTTATAGTAGCTCGAATTTCAGCAGGGTGATGTCCATAATCATCAATAACGGTAATGCCATTAATTTCACCTTTAAATTCAAAACGGCGACCTACTCCTGTAAATTCACGTAAACCTTTAAGGCAAGCTTCTTTTGGAATATCTGCTTCAATGCTTACACCAATAGCCGCTAATGCATTTAAAATATTATGTTTTCCTGGATGATTGAGGGTAACTTCTCCCCAAAAAATTTCTTCTATTTCTGCGTTTTGCTTTCTAATTTTTTGATAAACATTAAAATGATTAATGCGTTGACAATCAATAATTTCAGCACGTAACGTATTATTTTCACCAAAGCCGTATGTTATAACAGGGCGTTTAATATGGGGTAAAATTCGTTTACAGCCTTCATCATCACCACAAACAATATTCATTCCATAAAAAGGAACTTTATTCATAAAATTAATAAAAGCATTATCAATATTTTCTTGATTTTTATAATGATCTATATGGTCGTAATCAACATTTGTAACAACGTTAATAATAGGAAAAAGATATAAAAAAGAACCATCAGATTCATCAGCTTCTGCAATTAAATATTCGCCTTTACCAAGTCTAGCATTTGTGCCATAAGCGTTAAGCAAGCCACCTATAATAACAGTAGCATCTTGTTCTGCAGCATCAAAAATAGCTGCAGTTAATGAGGTTGTAGTTGTTTTACCGTGTGTACCAGCAATGGCAATGCCTTGACGTAAACGCATAAGTTCTGCAAGCATTTCTGCTCTAGCAATTACGGGAATATTATGTTTTTTTGCTGCAATAATTTCAGGATTTTCATCAGAAATAGCAGTAGAACGTACAACAACTTGAGGTGCTTTTATATTTTCTTCTGCATGACCTTGATAAATGGTTGCACCAAGATTTTTTAATCGTTGTACTGTGTTACTATTACTCATATCAGAACCAGTTACAGTGTAACCTAGATTTAATAATACTTCGGCGATACCACTCATACCACTGCCGCCTATGCCTATCATATGTATTGCACGAACTTTTTTCATGTTATTCTCTATAATTTAGTTACTATTAGTTTTTTTAATTCATTAACAACATTTTGTGCTGCATCTTTATGGGCGAGTTTTCCCATATTTTTTGCCATTTCAGTTAATTCTTTATCATCATTTAAAAGTTTTAAAATAACTCTTGCCATAGGGAAATTTTTTAATTCTTTTTCTTGCACCATGTAAGCTGCTTTTTCATCAACAAGTGTTTGTGCATTTGCTGTTTGGTGATCATTGGCAGCATAAGGAAAAGGAACAAAAATAGCAGGTGTTTTTGTCGCTGTAAGTTCAGCAATACTTGTTGCACCAGCACGACAAAGAGCTAAATCTGTTTTTTTATATAATTCAGCCATATTATCAATAAAGGGAAAAAGAATTTTTTCTATTTCCTCATGGGTATAACCATGACTTTTATATGCTTCGTATACACGTTGATAATCTTTTTCACCACATTGATGGGTAAAAGAAATATTATTTTCTCTTAAGGTACTTAGTAATGTTACAACTAAGGAATTTAAAGCAACAGCTCCTAAGCTTCCACCCATGATAAGTAAATGTTTATCAGTATGGGGTTCTTTTTGTATTTGTGCTATTTCTTTTCTTATAGGATTTCCAGTAATAACAGTTTTTTTTGGGTCAAATTGGTTTTTAGTGTCTTTTAGTGTAAGACAAATAGTTTGAACAAATTTTGCAAGAATTTTATTTGCTAATCCAGCAACAGCATTTTGTTCATGAATCATGGTTGGTATGCCTTTAAGTCTTGCAGCTAAAAGCATAGCAAAACAAGCATATCCACCAAAGCCAATGACAGCATCTGTTTTATTTTTTCCTAAAAAGCAATAACTTTCATAAATGGCTTTTAGCATATCAAAAGATGCAGAAATTGCTTTTAGACCCCGTCCTTTTATACCTCGAACTTGTAATCCATAAAATGGAATATTATTTTTTTGGCAAAGAATTTTTTCTTTACCATAGAGTGAGCCTACAAAAAGAATATTAGCTTTGATATTTTCATTAGCAAAATTTTCTTTTATTTCATTTGCAACAGCAATAGCAGGAAAGATATGTCCACCTGTACCACCTGTTGAAACAATAATATTTAATTCTTTATTCATTAGTAGGCATACTCAACTTTTTGCATTTGTGTTTTATTTGTAAGGCGTTTTGTAGGTTTCTTTTCATCAAAATGTACTGTTCTTGAATAATTGAGTAAAAGTCCCATACAAATCATACTTGCAAGAAGAGAACTACCACCATAACTTAAAAATGGCATAGCAACACCTTTAGGAGGTACCATTCCCATAATAACAGCTAAGTTTAATGTTGTTCCTAACACTATGATAAGTGTAAGACCAAATGCCATAAGTTTATCTTGAAGATTTTTTTGTCCCAAAATAATTCGGTAACAACGGGCAAAAATAATCATAAAAAGTCCCATCATAAGGGTAATGCCTAAAAGTCCTAATTCTTCACCAATAACAGAAACAATAAAGTCATTATGAGCTTCTGGAAGATAAAGAAGTTTTTGTCTACCATTACCCATGCCAACACCAAGATAACCACCTTCAGCAAGAGCATAAAATGATTGAACTAATTGATAGCCAGTACCTTGAGCATCTTTAAAAGGATCAATAAAAGCAAGTAAACGACGCATACGATAGGTTGAATTGAGCATAAGGCTAATGCCCATTGTAGCCATCATTGTAAAAGAAAATGCAAGGTAAATAAATCGTGTTCCACCAGCTAAACAGAGGAAAAACAAAATAGCTAATAAAATAACACAAGCACCAAAATCAGGTTGTAGCAAAAGAAGCATACATAATATGCCTGTAATAGCAAAAGGAGGAATAACACCTTTACTAAATGTTTGCCCCAAATGTTGATGTGTACTTAAAAAATAGGAAAGATAAAGTACAAGAGCAATTTTAGCAAATTCCATTGGTTGTAAGGAAAAACCAAAGATTTGTATCCAACGGCTTGCACCATTCACATTTGAGCCAAAAGGAGATAATGTTAAAAGTAAAAGAAAAATAACAGCAATAATAGATAAATAATGTATATTATTTATTATTTTTCTAGGTAGATACGTGCAGAAGATAAGAGTAATAAAGCCAAAAATAACAAAAGCAAATTGACGTTTAAAAAAGAAATATTTATCACCAAAATCTCGTTCAGCTACAACACTACCTGCACTTAAAACCATAAGTAACCCAAAGGTTACAATAATAAGTACAGAAGCAAGTAACCACCAATCTATGCAGTGATATTCAATATTTTCTGTGGGTTTCTTTTGAAAATTTTTGTTTATTGTATTCATGTTATTCTCACACGAAAAAGCTAATTTAATTGTAAAACAAGTTCTCTAAAATGGGAGCCACGAGCAATATAGCTTTTAAATTGGTCAAAACTTGCTGTTGCAGGTGCAAGTAATATTGCATCATTTTGTGTGGCTAGATTTTTTGCACGTAAGAGAGCTTGATCTAATGTTTCATCATAAGAAAGATTTATTTTTCCTTGCCAAGCTTGTTCAAAATATTCACGACAACCACCAAAAAGAGCAACGTGTTTTACACTTTTTTGCATAAAAGGAATGAGAGCTTCTAAATCGCCACCTTTAAATTTACCTCCAGCAAGTAAGATAATAGGGTGGTTTTCTTCTGATACTGCTTTTAATGCAACTTCAAGAGCAACAACTGTTGTGCATTTTGAATCATTGATATAAGAAACACCATTTAATTCACGAATAAATTCAAGTCGATTTTCCATTGGTTTAATATTTTGCATTGCTTTTTGAGCATTTTCAAAATTCACACCAAATAATTGACAAGCTTGCCATGCAGCTTCAGCATTACTTTGATTATGTTGTCCTAATAATTTTGTATTAGGGAAATTTCTTTTATTTGTATCAAAAATAATTGTTTTTGCTTTAAAATGGTATTCTTTAGCTAAGTTAGCAATTTCAGGACCTAAAATAGCAAAATCTTGTTCTGTTTGATGAGCAAAAAGATTCATTTTTGCATCAATATATTCTTTCATATCAGCATGATAATCTAAATGATTAGCAGAAATATTAAGACAAATACCTACATGAGGTTTAAGGGCATTACATGTTTGTAATTGAAAACTTGATAATTCCAAAACAATAACATTAGCTCTAGGAGTTTTTGGATTTTGTGTAATTTCTAAAGCATAAACAGAAAGGGGAGTACCAATATTTCCGCCAGTAAAAACGCGGAGACCTTGTGCTTTTAACATTGCATCACAAATAGTTGTGGTAGTTGTTTTTCCACTTGTTCCTGTAATGCCAAGAATTGGAGTATTTTCACAAAAAAGATAGGCAATTTCTGTTTCAGAAACAGCTAATGCTTTTTGTGGTAATAAGTCTTTAAATACTGATATAGCAGCAGCTGGACTTGGAATAAAAATATCACAATTTGCAAAGTTTTCTTTTTTATGTTCACCAAAAAAACAAGGGATAGCATTTTGTTCTAAAAAATTTAAAAATTCAGGTAATAGATTATCTTTGTTTTTTTCATGGAAAACAAGAGGAACGTGATGAAAATGAAGAAGTTTTATAACTGCTTGTCCAGATAATCCACCACCAACAACATGAACGATTTTTTTATCATCTAAGGCTTTTTTTATATCAGATAATTGTAACATATTAATATCCTAACGAAGTTTTAATACAGAAAGAGAAATTAATGCAAAAATTACAGATAATATCCAAAAACGAACTATAATTTTTGATTCTGTCCAACCTTTTAGTTCAAAATGGTGGTGAAGAGGTGCCATTTTAAAAAGGCGTTTTCCTTTAGTATAGCGAAAATATGCTACTTGTAGGGTTACACTTAAGGTTTCAATAACAAATAATCCACCAGCAACAATAAGAATTAATTCTTGTTTTGCTAAGATAGCTAAAAATCCAATAACGCCACCTAAACTAAGCGAACCAACATCACCCATAAAAACTTGAGCTGGTTGTGCATTATACCAAAGAAAACCTAACCCAGCTCCCATTAATGCTCCACAAAAAACAACAACTTCACCAACACCAGGCACAAAAGCTACTTGTAAGTAATTTGCAAAATTAATATGCCCTGCAATGTAAAGAAAAATAGCGTATACAAGAGTACAAATAACAACTGGTAAAATGGCTAAACCATCTAATCCATCAGTTAAATTTACAGCATTTGAGGAACCAACAAGTACCACAATAGCAAAAACTATATAAAATAAGCCAAGATCTGGAGCAAATTGTTTAAAAAATGGAATAGATAAAATTGTTTCATATTGGGTAAATTTTATCATTAATCCAAGAGATATACTTGCAATAAGAACTTGTCCTAAGAATTTTGTTCTTGCTGTAATGCCTTGATTTTTATGATGATTAATTTTGCTCATATCATCAATAAAGCCAATTAATCCAAAACCAAGAAAAACAAATAATGTCAACCAAATATAAATATTGGTAAGATCAGCAAATAAAAATGTAGATAAACATGTACCAAAAATAATAAGGAGACCACCCATTGTAGGTGTACCTGCTTTTTTTTGGTGTGCAGCTACATCTTCATGTATTTGTTGTCCAAATTTTAATTTATGAAGAATATTAATAAAATATGGACCTACTAAAATAGTAATAATAAGAGCAACAAGCATAGCACCTAATGTACGAGTGCTAATATATCGTAATATATTAAAAAAACTAACATATTCTGTTAATGGAACAACAAAATTATAAAGCATGATTTTGCTCCATAAAATATTTGAAGTATTCTTCTAAATGATTAGAGCGAGAACCTTTAAATAAAATTAAATGTTTTTCATGGTTAAAGTTTAAAGTATTAATACTTTCAATAAATTCTTCTTTATTGTTTATGAGGTGAAAATATCCTTGATAATTACTTTGTTTTAAACCGTCTTGAATAGCTTGAGCTAAATTACCAATATAATAAATCGCTATTGGGTTTGTTGTTCCAAGTAATTTGCCTATTTCTTGGTGTTCTAAAATTGCAAGATCGCCAAGTTCTTTCATTTCTCCAAGTACCATGATAAAATCTTTATTTTTTGCAAGTTCAGAAGCTGATTCAATCATGCGAGCAGTGGAAAGGGGATTAGCATTATATGTATCATCAATAATGATCCAATTTCCTTTTTCATGTTTATTAAAACGCATTTGTGGTATTAAAGCTGTTTTAATACCTTTTTTAATTTGTTCTTCACTAAAACCAAGTTCTAAGGCTAAAGCACAGGCAGCAATGCAATTTTCTGCTCCATAATTACCAATAAATGAACTTTCAACTTCAAAATGATGTTGTGGGGTAATAATTTCATATACTCCAAGTCCTTCAAGAGTAATTTCTTTAAACTTTGCACGATAAGGTAATTTTGAACTTGTGCTAAAAAATCTTGTATCAGGACGGAAAAAGGCTGAATGAACAAAAAGTTCTGGATAATCAGCACTTACAAAACCTACACCATCTTGAGGTAAGAAGTTAAGAATTTGGCTTTTGTAAAAAGCTACTCCCTTATCTCCAAGTCCTTCTGTATGTCCATTTGCTGCATTTAAAATAATTGCCATATCAGGAACAAGAATAGTGCCAAGCTCATGCATATCTTGTGGGTGGCTAATACCAAGTTCTAAAACCCAATATTTTTCTTTACCTGTTGCATTTAAAATAGAAATAGGCATTCCTATTTGTGTATTATAATTTAAAATATTTTTTGCTACATTTTCTTCATGAAAAGATAAATCAGTACCTATGGATAAAATATGGGCTACAAGTTCTTTTAAAGAAGTTTTTCCTGCTGTTCCAGTAATACCAATAACTTTATTTTTTTTGTTTTCACCAAAGCGAAGTCTTGCAGCATGAGCAATTTTTCCAAGTGCAGTAATAGAATTTTCAACTAATAATACAGGAACAGGAATTTCATCTTTAAAAGGATTATGTTCTGCTAAAATAGCTTTTGCACCTCTTTTAACAGCATCTAATGCAAAATCATGTCCATCTGCATTTTCGCCTTTAATACAAACAAAAAGATTATTTTCATGGATAAGACGGTTATCAGAGGCTGCTCCATCAAAAAAGAGAGAAGTCGTATCACCGTTATATATGATTGTTGCATTACAATCTTGTTGAGCTTGATTAATTGTTATTTGCATTGATTTCTTCCATTATAATTTCTTGATCGCTAAAGTGATGTTTTGTTGTACCAATAATTTGGTATGTTTCATGCCCTTTTCCTGCAATAAGAACAGCATCACCACTTTGTGCTGTTTTTACAGCAAAGTGTAATGCTTCTTTTCTATTTGCAATACGGTGAATTTCTTTTGCATTTTTTAAACCATGCATAATATCATCTAAAATTTGTTCAGGATTTTCTGTTCTTGGGTTATCGGAAGTAAGAATAACTATATCACTAGCTTCTGCAACTGCTTTTCCCATAAGAGGTCTTTTGGTTCTATCTCTATCACCACCACAACCAAAAACAGTAATAATACGTGTGAACCCAGCCTTTCTTAATGCATCTTGAGCATGGATAAGGGCATCAGGGGTATGAGCATAATCAACAAAATAATTAACATTGTTTTTTTCATCAAAAATACGTTCAAGACGACCAGGAACACCTGCGAAATTTGTTAATTTTTGCATATCATCAATGCTAAAGCCTAATTGTAATGCAAGACATTCAACACCTAAGATATTACAAGCATTATGTTCACCTACTAATTGACTATGCAATTCCCATTTTTTCCCATTATAGCAATGTTGGATAACAAGTCCTTGAGGGGTATTTTTAAGAAGTTGCCCATGCATAATAGGGCTTGAGCAATCAAGACAAGAACAATCTGCTTTTCCTTTTGTATGAAGATAAAAAGGGTGAGCTGTTTTGCAAAGTTCTGTAAGTCTTTTGCCATACTCATCATTTCCAAAAATACTCATAACTTTTGTAGCTTTTGGCATTGAAGTAAAAAGTTTTGCTTTTGCTTCAAAGTAATTTTCCATTGTTTCATGGTAATCTAAATGATCTTGAGTAAGGTTTGTAAAAATAGCTCCGTCAAAGGCAATTCCTGCTACACGGTTTTGATCAATAGCATGGGAAGAAACTTCCATAATAACAGCATCGCATTGGGCTTTTTTTATTTCTGCTAAAGCTTTATGTAAAGTTAAACAATCAGGAGTTGTAAGGGGAGCATCTTCAAAATGATTTTTCCAGTGATAACTTACAGTTCCTAATACAGCTACTTCTTTTCCAGATTCTTTGTACAAATGTTCAAGAAGATAACTTGAGGTTGTTTTTCCATTTGTTCCAACAATAGCAATTACTGGAATAGGATAGTTTTGTGTTTCATAATAAATGCTTGCAAGTTCTCCAAGACTAGAACGAACATTGTCTACAAGTATATAATTAATAGTATTAATAACAATATTTTCTTGTTCAAGTATTTGATAGTTTTCTTTTGTTAAAACTATGTATTTAGCTCCGTTTTTAATAGCATCAGAAATATATGTAATAGGTGGGTATTGCACTTTTTTATGCGATGAAAGTGCTAAAGGCATAAAAATAAAAACATCATTTTCTTGCACTTTTCTTGAGTCTGTAACAAGATTTGTGTTTTGTGATTTTATGTATTCACAAAGATTTTGATATGTCATTTTCATTTTTTTTCACCTGTTTTGTTTGGTTGTTGGTCGTTGTTTATTTGTTGTTTTTGTTCCACATTAACATTTTTAGTGTTATTGGGGGTTGGTGTATTTTCTTGTTTTTGTTGTTCTGCAAGAATACTTTGCTCTGATAAATATAATTTATAGGTATGATTGATAACTGTTTCTTTTTTCTTATCATCTTCTATAATTATTTTTGTTCCAGCAGGTGGTTCTTGTTTTACAACATAAAGACCTTCACCTATAATTTCAGGAAGTTGTCCAAATTCTTGGAAAATTTCTATGGCTTTTTTTAGACTTAATTTTGTAACATTTGGAACAACACCACGTTTTATTTGTGTTTTTTTATCAAACTGTTTTTTTATTGTTTTACCAGTAAGATTATCTGATTCACTTGCGAAAATAACATCAGGTAAATCTCCGCTATATGCCATACTTCTTTGAGCTATTTCTTGGAAAACAGGTGCAGCGAGTTTACCACCATAAGAATTTTTTTCTAAGTTATCTAAAATAATATAAATAACATATTTTGGGCTATCAGCAGGAACAATACCAATAAATGATGCCATACGTTTATCACTGTAACCTGCTGTATTATTTTCATGGGCTTTTTGTGCAGTACCAGTTTTACCTGCAACTCTTACCCCGGGTATACGAGCATTTTTTCCTGTACCATTTCCGTCAACAACTGTTTCCATCATTTTTAAAACATTACGAGCAACTTTTCGATCAATAACATTTTGTTCTGCAACATTATTTTCATCATCTTGCAAGATATGTAGTTGTACTCTTTCACCATCATTAGCTAATATGTTGAAAGCTTGAACCATTTGTAATGCAGTAACAGATAAACTTTGTCCAAATCCAGTAGATAAAAGGTCAGCCTCACTCCAATCTTTTAGAGGACGAATGATACCTTTACTTTCAGCAACACCTACACCAGTATCTTTTCCAAAACCTAAATCAAGAAGGAAATTTCTTGTTGTTTTTGCACCCATAGCTTGGGTTATTTTTGCCATACCAATATTACTTGAATAGGCTAAAATTTCTTCTGGAGTTAAGTCTTCGTATGCTCTTCCATCATCACCAATAGTAAAAGGTTTTTTACTTTTACCAATTTTGATATGGTCTATTGTCCAAACACCTTTTTCTGTGTAAAATTTAGTTGTTAAATCAATAACTTTTTTTTGTAATGCACCTGCAATTATAAGAGGTTTAAATGTTGAACCAGGTTCAACAGCATCAGCAGCTAAACGGTTTCTATAAATTGTAGGGCTATAATTTCTAAAATTATTAGGGTTAAAGAAAGGATATTGTGCCCAAGCTAAGATATTACTTTTTTTAGCATCAACAATAAGAACGCCACCCCATTTTGCTTCATTTGTTTCAACTGCTTTTGCAATAACTTCTTCAGCAATAAATTGGAGTTGAACATCAATAGTTAAATGTAAATCTTCTCCTCGACTATCTTTATCGTTAATATCATATAAAGCTCGGCCAGCTATATCTCTTGGTACAATTTGTTTTTGTGAGTCTCCAACAAGTTTGTCATTAAAAGCTCTTTCAATGCCTTCAAGACCTTTATTGTCTACACCAACAAAGCCAAGTAATTGCCCTGCTAAATGTTTATAAGGATATACACGTTCATATTCTGTGCTAAGTCCAATACCTGGGATATTGGTTTTTTGAATAGCTAATGCTGTTGCATCATCAACTTTTCTTTTTAGCCAAATAAAAGAACGATCTTCTTCAAAATGTTCTTGTAAGCGTTTTTTGTTTAATCCTAAAATAGGAGCAATGGTTTTAGCTGCAAAAGCTTTATCTGTAATTTGTTTAGGGTGAGCATACACAGATTTTGCTTCAACACTACGAGCTAGGATTTGTCCATTTCTATCATAAATATTACCACGTTTTGCTTCAACTAATTGGGTTATTTGATGTTGTTTAGATGCCATTTGTCGAAGTTCTGGGCCAATTACAATTTGTAAATAAAATGCCCTGCACCATAAAATAATCCAAATTCCAATAAAGATTAAAGCTACTATTTGAAAACGGGCTTTTGTTATATCAGTAGGTAAATTGAAATGAGGTAAGTGTGGAGATTTCCAATTTTCCTTTTTTGAATTGGAACTTTTTTTTGTATTAAATTTATTTTTTTTACGGCGTAAACCCGTATTATTTTGTTGCACTCTCATCATTATAATTAACCTAATATTCTAATCAATAAGCCTTCTAATTTGTCCTGGATCAGCAATACGAAGTCCAAGTTTTTTTGCTTTTTCATCTAAGACATAAGGAGAAAGAAGGCTATCTCTTTCAACTTCAAGTTTTGTAATATGAGCAGTGCCATTATCTAATTCTTTCTGTAATTTAAATATTTCAAAACCTAAGTCATTTCTTGCAATACTAATCCAAATAAGGGAAACACCCATAGCAAGACTAAAAAGGAGAGAAATCATCATAACAAGTCCCCAAGCTCCATTTGTAGTAGAGGAAATTTGGGCTTCTATGGGATCATATTTATTTTTATCTGGGTCTTGTAATAGTTGTTCTGACATTTTATCCTACTTTTTGGGCTATACGTAATTTTGCACTGCTTGCTCTTGGGTTTAAAAGACATTCCTCTTTGTTTGGTAAAATGGGTTTTTTAGTAAGTATCTCTGCGATTTTTTTGTGGTTACAAACACATTGAGGAAGGTGGGGAGGGCAAATACAGTCTGTTGCCCATTCTTTAAATTTTTGCTTTACTATTCTATCTTCAAGAGAATGAAAGGTAATAATAGCAATAATTCCACGTGGGGCAACATGATGAATAATTGTGTCTAAAAAACGGTTTAATTGACCTAATTCATCGTTTACATACATACGAATAGCTTGAAATGTACGTGTAGCAGGGTGATTTCTTGCTGTTGCACGCCATTTAGCTGGATATGCATAATAAATAATATCTGCTAATTCCTTTGTATTTTCTATTGGTTTTTCTTGTCTTTTATCCACAATAGCCCGAGCAATTTTGCCTGCTTGTGGATCTTCACCATATTCATCAATAACATGTTTTATTGTGTTAAAATCTGCTTTATTAACAAAACTATATGCTGTTTCAGAATGGGGTTTTGCTTCTTTTTGCTGTAAATATCCCATATCCATACGCATATTTAAAGGTCCTTCTTTGTGATAACTAAAGCCTCGTTCAGCAACATCAAGTTGTAATGAAGAAACTCCTAAATCAAGTAATATTCCATTAAAAAGTGGATTATTTATTTGAGGTAAAATCTGTTCATAGGAAGCATAATCAGATTCAAATAAATGAATTTGTTCTTGAAAATCTTGAAGATTTTCTGTTGCTCGGCTAAGAGCTTGGGGATCTCTATCTAAGCCACATAATTGTGCTTTTATATTGAGTTTTTGAAATTCAGTAAGTAATGTTTTACTATGTCCAGCAAGACCCAATGTTCCATCTAAAAACCATGGATTTTGACTGTTTTTATTTTCTTCACTCATAAGAGCATGAATAACTTCTTGCAAGAGAACAGAAATATGTTGAGCGTTTTGTGCATTTACTGACATAAAAAAGCCTCTTATATAGCAAAATCAATACCACTATTATTAAGCTCATCACTTACACTTTCAAAACTTTCAGCTTCCATCCGTTGTTTTAAAAGTGTGGGATTCCATATTTCAAAGCGATTTGTTAGCCCAAGAATAGTAACTTCTTTTTCTAATTTTGCATATTCACGGTGATCTTGTGAAAGACGTATTCTTCCTTGTGTATCAAGAATATGTTCTTCCGCTCCTCCAATAAAAAGACGGCGAAAATTTCTAACACTAGGGGAAGGATTAGTCAGTCTTGTAAATTGTTCTTCCAATTTTATCCAATCAAGCCAAGGATATGCAACTAGACAATCATCATAAGTTGTTATAACTAATTTAGTTTCTGTGGAAATAGGGGGGGTATTGTTTTCAGAAGAGGTTGGTACATTTTCTCCGCAATTTGTGGAATTTTGTGGAATAGTGTTTTGGGTAGGTTCTTGCATACGCAAAGAGAGGCTTTCTCTATATTCAGGAGAAAGCATAAAACGACCCTTTGGGTCTAAATTGCGTTGTGATCTACCTCTAAAAATCATTTTTATCCACTTTTTTCCACTTTTTCCCACTTTAGCCCTCAAAATTATTTTTTGTCAAGTGAGAGGATAATTTTTATACACTTAGTATTATTGAGTATTTTGTTTAATAGGTTAAAGAAAAAAATCTAAAAAAGTATTTATTTCCACCTATTAACAGGGCTTAACTTGCGTTATTTAAAAAAATTTTTTATACTCATTATAACTTTTAGGAGGATCTATGCGAACAAAGATTATTGCTACTATTGGTCCAAATTCTGCAAATGAAACAACATTATTGAATCTTGCAAAAGCTGGCGTAAACATTTTTCGCTTGAATTTTTCTCATGGAAATAAAGAGTTTTTCTATAATGTTATTGGCTCAATAAGAAAGGTAGAGAAAAAACTTGGTGTTTGTTTAACTATTTTACAAGATTTGTCAGGTCCTAAAATTCGTATAGGTGTTTTACCTGTTGATAGTTATGAGGTACAAAAAGGGGATATATTCTTTTTAGGTAAAGAATGCATTAATAAAGAATATCGTTTTTTACCTTTTGATTATGAAGAACTTTTAGAAACGCTTAGAATAGGTGATAGCCTTGTGTTGGCAGATGGTTCTTTACAATTTCAAGTTAAAGAATGTGTTGAAAAAGGCATTTTAATTGAATCACAAAGTTATGGTATTATAACATCTAAAAAAGGTTTAGCTCTTCCACAAAAAGCAATTAATTTGCCTGCATTAACAGAAAAAGATTTAAATGATCTTGCAGTAGGAATAGAGCTTGGCGTTGATGCTGTTGCTTTATCTTTTGTGCAACGAGCAGAAGATATTCATTTATTACGTAATAAAATGCGAGAGTTTGGAACGGAACTTCCTATTGTTGCTAAACTTGAACGACAACTTGCTATTGATAATCTTGAAAGTATTATTGAAGTAAGTGATATGATCATGGTTGCAAGAGGGGATTTAGGGGTTGAATGTCCTTTGCCTGCTCTTCCTTCTATTCAAAAACATATTATTAAAGCATGTAATGAAGCGTCAAAGCCTGTTATTGTTGCAACGCAAATGCTTCTTTCAATGGTAAATGCAAAAGCTCCAACAAGAGCAGAAGTAACTGATGTTGCTAATGCTGTTATTGATGGGGCAGATTGTGTTATGCTTTCTGAAGAAACAGCAATGGGTAAATATCCTGTTGAAACAGTTAAGTATATGCGTGAAATAACAGATAAAGCAGAAGATTTTATGATAAAAAATAATGTTTTAAAAAGTCCAGAATTTAGTTGCGGTTTGCCTAAATTTTTGGCATACTCTGCTTGCCTTTTGGCTGAAAAAGCAAATGCTTTTGCTCTTGCTGCTCATTCTAGATCAGGTAAGAGTGCTTTGTATCTCTCTTCTTGTAGACCAAAACATAAAATTTATGCACTTACGCAAAGTAAAAATGTTTTACACAAATTAAATTTTGCGTGGGGAATTTTTCCTTCTTATGTAAAAAATTCTGAAGAATTAAATCATTTAGTAAGAGTGCAAGATTTTATTGATAATGCAAAAGAAATTCCACAAGGGGAAAAAATTGTTCTTACTGTTGGCGATCAACCATACGAGTTGCAATCTCAAGGAACAAATTTGGTTAAAATTTATACAAAATAGGCATGGAAATGAAAAAAAGTAAAGAATCGATTACTGAAGAATATTATCCAATAAGTATGGAAATTTTGCAAAGTTTTCCAAAATTTCGACCAAAAGTAGATTTATTTGTTTTCAAAGAAGATATTGCTCAATTATATCCTATTGCTCAAAAAGATTGTCGTTTAACAGATGCCCAATTAGAAGAAATTCATGAAGCATGTAAAAATGGTGTTCTTTTTGTTTCAAGAAGTGATCAACATATTTATGTAGATTTAATTGCTAAGCAAGCAGAATTAATTCTTTTTAATTCTCATTTGCTTGAATCTGAAATTGTGCAAATTTTATATCAAGCATTAACTATGCGATTAGAACATTTAATTGAACAACCTTTGCCTGTTTATTATGAACCATTTTTCCATGACCTTATGGTTTTTACAGAATATATTTGGACAGATAAAAAAAGATTAAATGCTTTTATTCCTAAAATTGAATTAGCAGAATTTAATGTTACATCACATAGTATAACAACTCTTATTATGGGGAGTTGGTTATATTTAAATTCTGAAAAAGACCCTGTAAGAAAAGAATTTGATCAAATTGCTTTAGGTTTACTTATTCATGATATTGGACTTTCAAAAATTCCAGCTCATATTGTAAATAAAAGTAGTGCGTTAAATAAAGAAGAAAATGAAAAATATTTAACACATGTTCGTCAAACAGCAATTTTATTAAATAAATTTGGTATAACACAAACTTCTGCATTACAAGCCGCATTAGAACATCATGAAAGAATTGATGGTTCTGGTTATCCTCAACATTTAACTGTTGATAGAATTTCAAAAGCAGGTTGTATTGGTATTGTTGCTAATGAGTTTGCAAATCTTATTGTGCCTAAGCATGGTAGACAAAGGGTTACTACTTTAGAAGCAGCACGTTTACTTGTTAAAGATAGTTCTTTGCCTATTGTGTTCACTGGAATGTTATTAAAGGCTTATGCTGATAGGCATTATCCTGATAAATAAGATAATTAGACTAAAATTAATCATAAAAAGCCATTTTGCAAAACAAAATGGCTTTTTTGGTGATGTAAGAAAAGAAAAAGCTTTTTTGTAATCAAATGAACTTTTATATTAAAAAGTTTTGAGGGGAAAGTTTGAGAGGGGAACTTTTTCAAAAGTTTTTCTCTCAAAAAAATAAAAAAGATAGTCTAGACCTTAAAATAAATATAGAAACATATATAATATAAGATAAAACTATGCGTTACTGATGAAGAATTGTTAAATATTCTTGCCTTGTTATAAAACTTGCTCCCATTCTTAAAAAATGTGGGCTTTCAATTTGGCAATCAATAAGTTTTATTGAATTATGATGCAGAATTTTATCAACTAAATATTTTAAAGCACAGCGTGAAGCTTCTGGCATTAGATTAAACATTGATTCACCACAAAAAATATTTTTTGTTAAAACTCCATATAAACCACCAACAAGATAATATTGTTGATTATGAAAATTTTGACTAATTATTGTTGAGGTATCAGGTTTTGAATTATGCCATACTTCAATGCTATGTGCTATTCCATGTTGATTTAACATACAATATGCTTGTTCTATTGCATTTGTTATCCATGTTGCATTTTCATCATCTTGGGTTTTTCTTTTTACAGAAGAACAATAATGAATAACTTGAGGAAAACACATATTTTCAGTAATATGAAAATTACTTTTTGCTATGGTTTTTTCTTGTTTTTTGGTGAGATGAAAATTTTCAGGAAAAAGAACAAAACGAGGATCAGGAGACCACCAAAGTATAGGTTGCCCTTCTTCATACCAAGGGAAGATACCATTATCATAGGCAAGTACTAATCTTTCTAAAGATAAATCACCACCAATAGCTAATAATCCATTGTTATCAGCGTAATTATAGTGAGGAAACCATATTTCATTATCTAAAAAAACATAATCTTGCATAATGTATTAATAAGGGGAAAACAATGTTTTCCCCTTTGTTTTATTCTGTTAGTGTAAGTTCTTGTGATTTTTTAGAATTTTTAGTTTTCTTTTTTTCATTATTATAAAGAAAATCTAAGTGTTCTGCTTCTGGTGATTGTGCAATAATTTTTACTGTTCCACCCTTTGTTAATTTTCCGAATAATACTTCTTTAGCAAGCACATCTTCTAATTCTTTTCTAATAAGACGTTGTAATGGTCTTGCTCCTAATTTTGAATCATAGCCATGTGTTGCAAGCCAATTTCGAGCTGAAGTTGTAAGTTCAAATTCAACTTTTTTATCGTATAATCCATTTTTAAGATTACGCAAGACTTTATCAACAATAGGATTCATTTGTTCAGTGCTTAAACTATTAAAACTTATCATAGCATCTAATCTATTTCTAAATTCAGGAGTAAAGGTATTTTCAACAGCTTTTACACTTTTATCTTGGCTTTGTTTACTTTCTTTTTGGGTAAAGCCAAGAGAATGGCTTTGCATTTCTATTGCACCTGCATTTGTTGTCATAATAATAATTACATGACGAAAATCAGCTTTGTATCCTGTATTATCTGTTAGTGTTGCGTAATCCATCACTTGTAATAAAATATTAAAAATATCAGGGTGAGCTTTTTCTATTTCATCTAATAATAAAACAGAATGAGGATTTTTGCGAATTGCATCAGTGAGTAATCCCCCTTGTTCAAAGCCAACATAACCAGGAGGAGTACCTATAAGTCTTGCAACTGCATGTTTTTCCATATATTCACTCATATCAAAGCGAAGAAATGGAATTTGTAAAAGTTCTGCAATACTTTTAGCAAGTTCTGTTTTACCAACACCAGTAGGACCATGAAAAAGAAAACTTGCTTGTGGTCTATTTTCTCCACTAAGACCAGCTCTAGCACGAAGAATAGCATTGGTTACTGTTTCAACTGCTTCATCTTGACCAAAAATCTTATGGAGTAAATCGTCTTTTAATGTACGTAATTTTTCTTTTTCATCAGTATTAACTTGTGCTGTTGGTATACCACGCATACGTGCTACTGTTTCTTCAATATGTTTTATTGTAATAGGTAATGCACGTTTTCTTTTTGTTTTTTTAGTATCAATGTTTTCTTGGTCAACTATTTGTTCTTTTTCTTCTGTTTTATGATTAGAATAAAAACCAAGTTTTACAGAACAAGCAACTTCATCAAGAATGTCAATAGCTTTATCAGGTAATAATTTATCTTGCATATATTTAATAGATAAATCTACTGCTGCCTCTAAAACACCTTTTCCATATTTAACATTATGAAATTTTTCATAATATTTTTGTAAACCTTGTAAAATCGCAAGACAATCATCTCTACTTGGTTCTTTAATATCAATTCGCTGAAAACGACGTGATAAAGCTCTATCTTTTTCAAAATGGTTTCTATATTCTTCGTATGTAGTTGAGCCAATGCAACGTAAATCACCTGTGGCTAAAATTGGTTTTAACAAGTTAGCAGCATCAACAGACCCACCACTTGTCGCTCCAGCTCCAACAAGAGTATGTATTTCATCAATAACTAAAATTGATTGTGGAACATTTTGTAATTCTTTTATAACTTGTTTAAGTCTGTTTTCAAAATCACCTCGAAATTTTGCACCAGCTAAAAGTGAACCTAAATCTAAAGCAAAAACACGACAATTTGAAAATTCTTTTGGTACATTACCTTGTGCAATGGCAAGAGCTAAGCCTTCAGCAATGGCTGTTTTTCCTGTTCCGGGTTCACCTAAGAAAAGGGGATTATTTTTTTTACGGCGAGATAAAATTTCAAGAGTTCTTTGTAATTCATTTTCTCTACCAATAAGCGGATCTATTTTACCTTTTTGTGCTTTTGCAACTAAATCAACAGTAAAATGCTCTAAGGCACTTTGATTTTCTTCTTCAGCACCTTTGTTTTGGTTATTCGAATTTTCTTTTTTGAAAGATTCTTTTAATCGTTGTAAATCTTCTGGGCTTGCAATATCGTTAATATCACTAATAATGATATTTTCAATAATAGGGGAGTTATTTGGTTTTTCTTTTTTTACAATATCTTGTATTTGTTCAACAGTGATATTTTGTTGTTGTAAAAAATAAACAGCCCATGAATCTTTTTCAGTAAATAAATTAACCAAAAAATCACCAACTTCTGCTTGTTTTTTCTTTTCAGCTTGTTCACGTAAGCAACGTTCTAATACTCTGGTAACAGCAGGAGTTTGCATAATTTCCCCTTTATCTTCAGGAGAAATTGTAGGAATATTTTCTTCAAGATATTTTTCTAAGTCAGCTCTTAAAATATGTACATCAAGATTGCAAGTTGCAAGTATGCGTTGTCCTGTTTTTTCATAAGTAATGGCTAATAATATATGTTCAAGAGCCATAAACTCATGTCTTTTATTTCGTATATTTAAAACTGCAATGGCAAGTGCTTGCATTAATGTTTTGCCCATATATTGTTTCCTTTATTCTTCTTCCATTGTGCATAAAAGTGGAAAATGTGCTTCCCGTGCTAATTGAAGCGTTCTAAAAATTTTAAATTCTGCTATTTCTCGTGGATATATTCCACAAATAGATTGTCCAGTTGTATGAATTGTCATCATTATTGTTGATGCATCTTCTACTGTTTTATGAAATACATCGACTAAAACTTGCACAACAAAATCCATAGTAGTTATATCATCATTATGCATGATAACTTTATACATTTTAGGTTTTTGAACTTTTTGTTCTTGTCTTTCTTCAATAACGGGTTCTTGTTCTGCAGGGTTATATTTCATTTTTTATCCTTTTTTCCATAATAGGTATATAATAAGCATTTTTATTAATTTGACAAGTAAAAGAGAAAAATTAAGAAATGTTTATTATTGCTATTTGTTTTAGCTAAGATAAAAGATAATTTTATTTTTTGAGAGGAGAACTTTTGAAAAAAAATCCCCTCTTAAACTCTCCCCTTAAAACCTTTTAATCCAATAAATCCTTTTGCGTGCAAAAGAGTTTTTGTTATCGCTTTAGTATAATAAAATTTTTTATGTATAACTTGTTGTGTTAGAATAATAAAAAACTCCTTTTATGTATAAAAGGAGTTTTGGATTAAAAATTTTTGAAAAGGGGTTTTAGGGGGAGAACTTTTTATAAAAAGTTCTCCCCCTAAGTAAGATAAAATAATAACTATTATGCTAAATTTTCAGCTTTTAAAGCTTCTGTTTGTGCGTGTGTTGCAAGTTCATCAACTATACCTTGAATTTCACCGTCCATAAAACGTTCAAGAGAATAAATAGTTACGTTTACGCGGTGGTCAGTAACTCTACCTTGTGGATAGTTATATGTTCTAATACGTTCTGATCTATCACCACTACCAACTTGTGATTTTCTGTCAGCAGCAAGTTCAGAATGTTGACGTTCTTGTTCTGCTTGTAAAATACGTGAAGCAAGAACTTTCATTGCACGAGCTTTATTTTTATGTTGTGATTTTTCATCTTGGCAAGTAACCACAGTACCTGTTGGAATATGTGTAATGCGTACTGCTGATTCTGTTTTGTTAACGTGTTGTCCGCCTGCTCCTGATGCACGGTAAACATCAATTCTTAAATCTTCAGGACGAATATCAACATCAACTTCTTCTGCTTCTGGCATAACAGCAACAGTTGCTGCTGAGGTATGAATTCTGCCTTGTGATTCGGTTGCTGGAACACGTTGAACACGGTGTGTACCTGATTCATATTTTAAATGACTGTATACACGATTCCCTGTAATAAGAGTAATGATTTCTTTATAGCCACCATTATCAGTTGGGTTTTCGCTCATTATTTCAACTTTCCAATTCATTCTTTCTGCATAGCGACTATACATTCTGAAAAGATCACCTGCAAAAATAGCAGCTTCTTCACCACCTGTTCCAGCACGTATTTCAAGAACAGTATTTTTTTCATCAAGAGGATCAGGAGGGAGAAGTTTGATTTTTAATTCTTGTTCCATTTCTGGAAATTCTTGCTCTAATTCGGCATTTTCTTCTTCAGCCATTGTACGAATTTCATCATCACTATCTTGCATGAGAATTTTATTATCTTCAAATTGTTGTTTTTTAGATTTATATTTTCTAAATAATCCAACAATATCATCTAAATCTGCATGAGCTTTTGCTATTTTGCGATACCGTTCTTGATCTTCAAAAATATCAGGTTCAGCAAGTTGCTTTTCAAGTTCCATGTATTGATTTTCTAATGACTCTAATTTTGTAAACATTGTATGTCCTTTTTCTGTTTATTCATCTAATACTGTATATGTTGCTGTTTCAAAAATAGTTTGTGTATTTTCACCAACAGCAACTTTTAGAGCTATAACAGCAACTTCAAGCTGTTCTAAAGTTGGTTCTTTTGTTGATAAAAGTTGCATAACTAAACCTAATCGTAATAAAATTTTCATAAAAAAATTTTTTTTAGGTTTAGTTGATTTTCTAATGATTTCATAAGCAATAGCACTTATTGGAATAATTAGTAAAATTTTAAATAAAATAACGACGAGATGTAGTGTAACATTATTTTTAAAAAGAGGAAAGAATAAAAATAGAGGAACTAAAATGCTATGTATAAAAAGTGCTAGTAACAAAATAAATAAAACAAAACTTGTTCCACAACGAGGGTGTAATCTTGTGCAAAGTTTTGCATTTTTTGCTGATACAAGCATTCCACTTTCATAACAAGAAATTACTTTATGCTCTGCACCATGATATTGAAATACTTCCTTTATTTCTTTATTATTACTGATAAGTAAAATATAAGAAATAAATAAAAGTATTTTAAAAATTCCGTCCCAAATATGAAATGTTAGATTGTTTATATTACCACTTAGCCCAATATAATACATAACTAGGCTTAGTATGTGAGGTATAATTATAAAAAGGAAAATAGCTCCGAAAATAGAAAGAATAAGTTCAAAAATTGTTTGAAAAATAGTTTCTTTTTTTGTGTTATTTTCTGCTAATGCTACTGATCTATTGATGGCCAAAACACCATTAATAAGAGTTTCTACAAGAATAGGAAAACCACGAATAAAGGATTTTGATAATATTTTACTTTCATAAAGGGAATACCAAGACCTTTTTTCAACAATAATTTCATTTTTTTCATTTCTAATTGCAAGGGAAATAATAGTTCTGTTTCGCATAAGTAAACCATGCAAAACAGCTTGCCCTCCAATATTGCTAATAAATTGCATACAATAACTATTTAGAAAAAGAAAAAATTTTTGTATCATTGGAAACCATGCTCTAAAACTAGAAAGACCTCCCCAGAAAACTGAGGAGGTAAATATATATCCGTTTTATTACGTTGCTTATTTGTTTTCAAATTTAGCGTATTTTTTACGGAAACGGTCAATTCTACCAGCAGTATCAACAAAGCGTTGTTTACCTGTATAGAATGGGTGGCAGTTTGAGCAAATTTCTGTGTGAACTACTTCACCTTTAGAAGAAAGAGCTTCAACTTCAAAACCACAAGCACAAACGATTTTTGCTTTATAAACTTTTGGATGGATGCCTTCTTTCATGCTGATCTCCTTATTTCTTAATAAGAAATATATAATCCGTTATTGGTTTGATTGTAAGTATAATGCTTAACAATTTTAATTTTTATTGTAATAATTCATTTGGGAGTTTCTTTACTAATTCTAATACACAATCTTTTGGTGTCAAGTTTTTTGCCTCAAAAGTTATGTTAGCGTATTTTTGGTAAAGTTTTTCCCTTTCATAAAATAAATCTTCAATAGTTTGCCCTGGGGCAATAGCTAAACCTCTATCGGGATTTTTAGCTATTCTTTCTATTATAAGATCTAAGTCAACTTTGAGATGAACAATTACTCCAAGTTTAGCAAGATGTTCCATGGCTTTTTCTCTATAAACCACAGAACCTCCGGTCGCAATAACGGTTCTGTTGAAATAAATACTTTGTATTATTGTAGCTTCTGTATCAAGAAATTCTTCTTTTGAAAGTTTATCTGCTACATTTTGCAATTTAGTTGCATAATTGGCTTCAATAATATTATCAGTATCAACGAATGCCCAATTAAGATAATGTGCTAAAGCTTTTCCTACTGTACTTTTTCCAGCACCAGCCATACCTATGATAATAATAGAAGGGCTTGTAGATATGCGTTGGATAGTTTTAGTAGTCATAGCTATCAACCTAAAAATCGTATATAAAGGGCATAAAATGCCCCTTTTGAAAAAGGGGCATAGAAATTGCGGACTGGAGAAAGAAAGTATTAACGTTTTGAATATTGGTAACGAGCACGAGCTGCTGCAAGACCATATTTTTTACGTTCTTTCTTACGTGCATCACGAGTTAAGAAGCCAGCACGTTTTAAAACTCCACGAAGTTCAGCATCAACTTGCAATAAAGCACGAGAAATGCCATGACGAACAGCAGCAGCTTGACCTGCTTGACCGCCACCATTAACATTTACTTTAATGTCAAAACGATCAGTATTTTTAGTAAGAACTAATGGTTGACGAATAATCATTTGCAAGGTTTTGCGTGGGAAATATTGTTCCATTGGGCGACCATTGATTTCAATGTTGCCACTTCCAGCATATAAACGTGTACGGGCAGTAGCTGTTTTACGACGGCCGGTACCGTAATCAAAATGAATAGACATAGGTACTGTACTCCTAGCGTTCAAAAGTCAAGGTCTTAGGTTCTTGTGCTTGGTGAGGATGTTCAGCACCAGCATAAATTTTTAATTTCTTAAGCATTGCACGACCAAGACGGTTTTTAGGAAGCATACCACGTACTGCTGTACGAAGTACTTCTTCTGGTTTTTGTTGCAATTGCTTTTCTAAGGTAATAGATTTTAAGCTACCAACATAACCTGTGTGGTGGTAGTAGTTTTTATTTTGAAGTTTATTACCTGTAACACGAATTTTTTCACAGTTAACAACAACAATAAAATCGCCGTTATCCATGTGAGGAGCAAATTCTGGTTTATGTTTGCCACGTAAACGGTGTGCAATTTGAGATGCTAAACGACCGAGAATTTGATCTTGAGCATCAACCAAAAACCATTGACGATCAATGTTTTCCGGAGTTGGGCTATAAGTTTTCATGTATATCTCTCCTGTCTCGCTTAAATCGCAAAGATGGATTAATAGGTTTTTTTTGACTAGGTGTCAACAAAAAAGAAACTAAAAAACGTTAAAATTCTTTAGTTTATACCACAAACTTTAAAAGTTTTATGTCTTTTAAATCTGCGAGTAACGGGAAAGCAGAAGTAAAAACAAAGTATGTATATACTATATTTAAATTAATTGCACGCTTTTTTTTCAAAAAAAATTTTTTTATTTTTCTTGCTTATTTCTAGTATTCATTTTAAATTTAATAAGTGAGGTAATTATGACGAAAATAAGAAAAAGTTTTTTACAATTTGTTTTTTCTGGTTCAATGATGCGTCGTTGGAATGATAAATTACGTCCAGTAGAACTTTATGAAATTGATAAACAAGCTCATAAAATGATTACTGCTTTTTTATTATATCAATTAAAAGCACGTGATCTTGAAGAAGATATAGCATTAGAGCTTGGAGTTGATATTATAGAAGGTTGTATTTTTGATTATTTATATCGTCTTGTAATTACAGATATAACGCCTCCTGTTTTTTATCAAATTCGCGAAAATAGAGAACATTATGAACAATTAACAAATTGGGTTTTTGATGAGCTTGAACCTCTTATTCGTCCAATAGATGATGGTTTTTGGCAACGTTTTGTTGCTTATCATAGAGATGCTCTTGATCATCAAGATGATAGTCCTGCTAAAAGAATTTTAACTGCCTCACATTTATTTGCATCAAAATGGGAATTTAATCTTATACGCTCTTTAAATTTCTTTGATGAAGAATTACGTGATATTGATGCTTCATTTACTGAACAATTACAATCAATGAAAGACGTTCAAGGTGTTTCTGATTTATTAGTTAATGTAGGTAATCCTTTTGCTAGAGTAGCAAATTTTTGTGGACAATTACGTTTTCAAATTCGTTGGTCGCAAACAGCAAGAGTACCTGAAACTTCTGTTTTAGGACATATGTTTATTGTAGCGTTATTAGTTTATATAATGTCTATTGAACAAGGTTTATCAAAAGCTCGTTGTGTTAATAACTTTTTTTGTGGTTTATTCCATGATTTACCCGAACTTTTAACTCGTGATATTATAAATCCTGTAAAAAAATCTATAAAAGATTTACCAGAAATAATTCATCAATACGAAAAAGATGAATTAGAACGCCGAATTTTAGATGAATTACGTCGTGCAGGGTATGAGGATATTGTTGAACGTTTATCCTATTATCTTGGGGTAGGATTTGAATCTGAATTTTTAGAACAATATAAAGATGAACTTGGAATTGTGCATACACTAACTTCTTTTGAAGAAATGGCAAATTATAATGAAGATAAATATGATGGAAAAGATGGAAAATTAGTAAAGGCTTGTGATTCATTAGCAGCACTTTTGGAAGTTTATTCTTCAATTTATCATGGGGTAGCATCAGCATATTTATATGATGCTATGGCAAGAATAAAAGCAGAATGCAAAAATTATCAATTTGGTGATTTTGATTTAAAAGCTTTGCTTGCAGATTTTAATTAGGAGTAACTATGAGTGTTGGTATTGTTATTCCTGTTTGGAATTTATGGAGCAAAATGACTTTGCCTTGTTTGTTGTCATTAGCAAAGTATACTAATATTGCTGAAATTCATGTGTATTTAGTTGATAATGCTTCAACTGATGAAACAGAAGAAGAAGCAGAACAAATAGGAATACAATTATTTAGTAAAGAACATTTTACCTATATAAAAAATCAAGAAAACTTAGGTTTTGCTATTGCTTGTAATCAAGGGGCAAAAGAAGCTCAAAAAGCAGGACATGAATTTATTCTTTTTTTAAATAATGATACTATTGTTACAGAAAATTGGTTACCTCCTTTAGTAAAAGCTTTAGATAATCCTCGTATTGGTATGGTTGGACCACTTTTGGTTTATCCTGATACTTTTTTAGTACAGCATTGTGGTGTTGCTTTTAACCCATTTCGTGAAGTACGGCATTTATATCATTTTTTTCCTAATCAACATGAAAAAGTTTGTCATTCTCGTAAGCATAAATTAATTTCTGGTGCTGTTTTACTTTGTAGAACAAAGGAATTTTTTGATTGTGGTATGTTCTATGAAGGATATAAAAATGGAATGGAAGATTTAGATCTTTGTTGTGCGTATTTGCAACGAGGATTTATTCATCAAGTAATTGCAGAAAGTGTTGTTATCCATTTTGAAAGTCAAACACCGGGAAGATTACAAAATGATATATTAAATGATAATATTCAATTATTTCATCAGCGTAATACAATAAGTTTAGATTGCCATCTTTACTATGCTCAAGATGGTTATGTGCCTGCAATAACAAAAGAATTTAATTTTTATGTTCGTCTTTTGGAAAATAAAAGAAAAGAATTTAATAAAATAGTTAAACAAAATTATTCTGATAGTCTATGTCTTTCATTATTAAATCAAGAACCTTTTTGGCATGATGGTTATTATTTTCTTATTGAAAGTATGTTAAAACAAAATAATATACAAAATGCTTTGGGATATTGTGAATTTGCTTTAGCACAATATCCTAAAATTCATACATTAGAATTATTTAAAAAAATTGCTGAACGTATTGATGATGTTGTGCTTGCTGAAAATATGATAAATAATATTGAATTACGGATACAACGTATTGAAAGTAGAAAAGAAATTAAAGCACAAAAATTAAAAACATATTGGCAACGTTCTGAATGGTATGATAACTTATTAGAAACGCAACAATTTGATAATGATGAATTTGGTGATTATTAATTTTTGTTTTTTATTTAAGGAAATATAATGAGTGTTGGTATTGTTATTCCTGTTTGGAATTTATGGAACAAAATGACTTTGCCTTGTTTAGTGTCTTTGGCAAGGTATACTAATGTTTCTGAAATTCATGTGTATTTAGTTGATAATGGCTCAACAGATGAAACAAAAGAAAAAGCAGAACAAACAGGGAAACAATTATTTAGTCAAGATCATTTTACGTATATAAGAAATCAAGAAAATTTAGGTTTTGCTATTGCTTGTAATCAAGGAGCAAAAGAAGCACAAAAAGCAGGACATGAATTTATTCTTTTTTTAAATAATGATACTATTGTTACAGAAAATTGGTTGCCACCTTTAGTAAAAGCTTTAGATAATCCTCGTATTGGTATGGTTGGGCCATTGCTTTTATATCCTGATAATACAGTGCAACATTGTGGAGTAGTGTTTACACCACTGAATAAAGTTAAACATATTTATTCATGTTTTTCTTCACAACATAAATGTAGTATAAAATCAAGGAAAATACGAATAATAACTGGGGCTGCTTTATTATGTCGAATGCATGAATTTTTTGCATTAGGTGGTTTTTATGAAGAATATAAAAATGGCATGGAAGACATTGACTTATGTTATTCCTATGTTCGAGCAGGCAAAATTCAACAAGTAGTACCTACAAGTATTGTTTATCATTATGAAAGCCAGACACCGGGAAGATTAGATAATGATATTGATATAAAAAATAGTCAGTTATTTTACTCTCTTAATCAAGATATTGTTATTGATGCACATATTTATTATACACAAGATGGATATGTTCCTGCATTATTAAAAGATTTTACTTTTTATGCATGTTTACAAAATGATGTAAAAAAAGCATTAAATAAAAAAATACAAAGTAATTATTCTGATATGTTATGTTTATCTATGATTAATGATGAACCCTTTTGGCAAGATGGTTATCATTTATTAATACAAAGTTTGCAAAAACAAAAAAAATATAAAGAAGCATTACAAGTTTGTGATTATTTACTTAATCATTGTTGTTTTTCTCAATATAATTTAGAATTAGCTATTTATTTAGCAGAACAAACAAAAGATGTTTATTGTTACCGTGAAGTAAAAGAATTGCGTGAAAAACAAATAGAAAATAAAAAGAAATTAATGGAAGTAAATAAAAATAAAATTATCAAAGCATTTTGGGGAACAGATTGGTATCAACGTTTACTTGATACACAAAGTTTAGATAATACTATTTTTGGTAATTTTTAACTATTGGTATAAATAAAGGATCTATAATGAGCGTTGGTATTGTTATTCCTGTGTGGAATTTATGGGATACTATGACATTGCCTTGTTTAATGTCTT
Source organism: Mailhella sp. (assembly GCA_020024815.1). Lineage (GTDB taxonomy): Bacteria > Desulfobacterota > Desulfovibrionia > Desulfovibrionales > Desulfovibrionaceae > Taurinivorans. Next base: position 1,283 of record JAHHTE010000006.1, on the reverse strand, counting down.
TGGTAAAATATACAAATATACAAGATATTCATGTGTATTTAGTTGATAATGCTTCAACAGATAAAACAGCTAGCCATGCAGAAAAAATGGGTTGTAGTTTATTTGGAAAAGATCATTTTACCTATATAAAAAATCAAGAAAATTTAGGTTTTGCTGTTGCTTGTAATCAAGGGGCAGAAGCAACTAAAAAAGATGGGCATGAATTTATTCTTTTTTTGAATAATGATACTATTGTTACGGAAAATTGGTTGCCCCCCTTAGTGAAGGCAATGGAAAATCCTCGTATTGGTATGGTTGGACCATTACTTTTATATCCTGATAGTACAGTGCAACATTGTGGTGTTGTTTTTAATCCAATAGGTAAAGTTGCTCATATTTATTCTTATTTTCCACAAAATCACCCTGTCGTTAAAAAATCACGTAAATATCGTGTGATAACAGGTGCAGTTCTTTTATGTAGAACACAAGAATTTTTTGCGTTAGGTGGATTTTACGAAGGTTTTAAAAATGGGTTTGAAGATATAGATTTGTGTTATGCTTATGTAGAAAATGAACAAATGCAAAAGGTTATAACAAATAGTGTTGTATATCATCATACAAGTCAAACACCAGGACGTCTTGATTCAGAAGTTAATTTGCGTAATGGACAACTTTTAGCAGAAAGAAAGCAAAATATTATTCGTGATGCACATTTATATTATGCACAAGATGGTTATGTTCCTGCTTTAACAAAAGATTTTGTTGGTTATGTACGTTTATCAGAAGAAAAAAGAAAAAGTTTTAATAAACAAATAAAAGAAAATTATTCTGATACATTATGTCGTTCTTTATTAAATCAAGAACCTTTTTGGCATGATGGGTATCAAATTTTAATTGAAAGTCTTGTAAAACAAAATTTAATTTTAGATGCTTTGCAAGTTTGTCAAAAAGCTATTTCTTATAAATATTGTAGGCAGACTTTAGAACAATTTATTAAAGTTGCAGAAAAAACACATGATGAAAAATTGTATCTTGATATAAAAATACCAACAGAGCAACAAATTGCAAAATTTACTCCTAATAAATTAGGGTATCAACAGAGATTTATGGATTATTTTTCTGGTAATGATTGGTGTGAAAAATTACTTGAAACACAAAAATTAGATAATGAAATATTTGGAGATTATTAATAGAGTGTATTTTTAATTTAATGATATTTTTGAGAGGGAAACTTTTGAAAAAGTTTCCCTCTCAAGCTCTCCCATCAAAACTTTTTAATATAAAATCTCTTTTGCATGCAAAAG
>JAHHTE010000059.1 GCA_020024815.1 Mailhella sp. | reverse complement strand
ATTTAAAATTTTTCCGTAATTTCCCCAATAAGTTATACAAAATAAAAAAAAAAAAAAATACCTAAATAAAATTTTACTTTCCTACTATAAAAAAATCTCTTTTGCAAGCAAAAGAGATTTTAAATTAAAAAGTTTTAAGAGAAGAATTTGAGAGGGGAACTTTTTCAAAAGTTCCTCTCTCAAAAAATTATATTAACATAAAAAAATACAAAATATTATCTTGTTAATAAAATAGGTTTATTAGCATTTTGCATTAAATATTTATACCCACAATCAATTAACATTGCTTTACATTTTTCAATGGAATAACCACGATTATTACTTGTTTCCAAATGAGTATCTCGTGGATTCACGCCAAATTCAGCATAAATACAATTTGCCCCAGAAGTCAATCCTAATAAATCAGGTTCATGAATAGCAATACTTGATATTTTTTTATTTGCCAACATAGCTATTGTTAATACAGCTGTTATTTGTGCAGAACGTAAAAGAGAAATTTGTCCTCGTTTTTTACTCTCATCTGTAACCATAATGCGTCTCATCACAGCATTTTGAAAACACTCATACTCATTAGCATAAAGAATTTGTTCTAATATTTGCTTTGCTGTATGTTCAGCCCCTATTGGTTCACAACAAGTATACCAATCTAATCCTATCTCTTTAATATTTTTAATTGTTTCAAGTCTATCCTTTGCACTTAAACAAGTATCAATACCTTCACCTAAACGAAGAACATGATATGCTCCATTTACACCAAGATTTCTTAATTCTTGCAATTTATCTTTTGACAAATCACCACAATTAATAACTAAATCTGTTCCAACAGGTAAATTTTGTTTTGCTTCTTTAACAGCTTTTACTATACTTAAAAAATCAGAATTATGCATAAATAATAAAAAATGTGCATAAATTCCCTGTCCCATCATTTTTTCTTGTAAATTATTTATCATACCATCAGTAATACGCCAAGATTCATGCATAAACTGACTTTTTCCAAAAGAACAGAAATTACAATCAGCAATACAAGGAAAAGCTTCCACTCCTGTTTGGCACAACAGCATAGCATTATCACCAAAACGCAACTTACTTATTTTATACGCAACACTTCTTAATATTTGTACCTCAAAAGAATTTTCATCAAGATTAAGAAGAAACAATAATTCATCATTACTTACTGGTGTTAATAATAAAGCTTTTTCTAATATTTTTTGAACTTCAATTTGTATAAAATTAAGCATTTTTTACTCACTTTAAAACTGCATTCGATCAATATAAAAATTTGTAAAATTATTATCACAGGATAATTCTATATATTTTGTATTATTACGAATATCTTCTGCTTTTTTCTTTGCACTTTTTTCTGTAATATATCGCAAAGCTCCCATACTTGCAGCATTACGCAAAGAAATAACTTTTTCTACTAAATGAGCAGGAAAAAGTCCAATCCTAGCTGCACATTTTGGAGAAATAACAGAACCAAATCCACCAGCAATAAATAATTTATTAATTTCCTTTTCTTCTAAGCCAGCATATAATAATAAACTATCAATTCCTGCTCTTACAGCAGCTTTTGCCATTTGCACTTCGCGTATATCTCTTTGTGATAAAAATATAGTATCTGTAAGATAAAATGCATCATCTTTTATATATTTACTAAGTGGATTTTTTTCATCATAACAAATATAACCACTTTCATCCATAAGATTATGAGATAATAATAATTCAATTATACTTAATACCCCTGATCCACATATTCCAATAGGAGGTGCAGTTCCTATTGTACTATATCGCAAACCTCTTTTTTCATCAAAAAAAACATTATCAATAGCACCTTCTTGCCCAACAACTCCACATTGAATAGTTGCTCCTTCAAAGCAAGGACCAGCTGCAGCAGAACAGGTATAAAATTTTCCCTTATATCCTAAAATAGTTTCTGCATTTGTACCAATATCAATTAATAAAAATGGTTCATGACATTTCCAAACCTCAGCAGCTAACATTGCAGCAACAATATCTGCACCTACATAACTTGAAATACTTGGTAAAAGAAAAACAGGTGCTTCTGAACACAATCCTAATTCTTTTGCTTTAAATTCTGGATCAAGCAAAATTACAGGTGTAAAAGGAACTTTACCAATATGCTCTGTTGGTAATCCACATAATAAATGCAACATTGTTGTATTACCTGCAATAGAAATAACAGCAACATCATCAAGATCAAATTTTACTAAAAATAATTTTATAATTTTATTTAATTGTTCTAAAATTAAATGTTGTAAAGGACTACTTCCATCATATTTTTTTGATCGCCATTCCATATCGTATTGAATACGAGAAATAACATCAGCACCATAGGAAGCTTGACTATTTGGTTCTCCATGTTCTGCAAGAATTTCTTTTGTACGTAAATCTGTTAAATGCGCTGAAATTGTTGTTGTTCCAATATCAATGGTTATTGCATAATAAATACTTGTTGCAGCATAATTATATATTGTTTTAGAACGTAAATAAACAAATCCTTCGTTATTACTCCTAATAAAATTTGGTAATATTGATAACTTATCTAAACTTAAACTATGTTTTTTACACTTTGCACCATCTAGTAATCTTCGCACATCACTACGTTGATCATCAACATTAGGTTGTTCAATGGCTATTTTTTCTTCTGTAACAATAGGTAAATATGGATAAGGTCTTTGCACAATAGAAGTTAATACTTTTAATTCTAATTCCTTAGGAATAGTAACAACAAGACCTTGTTTTGCCATTGTATAACAAGCTAAACGCATTCCTGATTCAATATTACATGAACCCAAAAGTTCTATTTCTTCATCACAAGGAATAGTATTAACATAAATTCTACATTTACCACATTTTCCTCTACTACAAGGAAAACGCATTAAACCATTTTTTTTAAGTTCTTCTGCAATACAATGACCTTCCTCTATATAAAATTTATATTCTGATGAATCTTTATGAACTAATATGTTAACTTGCATATATCACCTAAAAAATAATTATTTCACCATCTCCATTAATATCAATATAATTTCCTGGTGGAATTTTTATAAATCTTTTATCAAAAACACCTGCTAATAAATCAAATAAAAATTTTTCGTTTCCTTTTATATTTGAATACGGTAAATTAGCTTTCTCTGCTATATATTTTGCAGATTCTTCTAATTCCTTCAATTCTCCTACATGATCCCAATAAATTAATTTTGCTGATTGATATTCACTTAACCAAGTATCTTCAAGAGACATTAAATAGCTTGCATTATCTTCACCGTATTTTTTTTTATACTCTAAAAAACGTTTTTCCTTATATTTTAAAAAAGGTAATTGTGAATATTCCATCCAACCTTTTGTAAGCCAAAAAATATTTTTTTCTTTTTCTAATATTTCTCCCATAAAAAGACTTATACAATCATGAACTTTTGGCATTATTATTGTTGCTTTTCTAGTGCGAACTTTTGCAATACCACGCCCACATAAACCATAACACAAATAAATTTCTGTAACCCCTTGCAATTCTAATTCATCAATAGTTTTTTGTAATTCTATTGTTAATTGTTCAGGATTGTCATGTAAAAATTGTTCTAAAAAAATAATATGTGGATTAATATTAAGTTTTTTTATTACATATTGAATTTCATAATAAAAAACTTTACAAGCTATTATATACATATTTTATACCAAAAAGGCAGACATAAAGTCTGCCATAAGAAATTATACATGCATATTTTCACAAATAGCAAGAGCTGTTTGTGCCGCAGTTGGAGCATCTGGTGTATAATAATCAGCTCCAACAGAATCACAAAAACTTTGGTTAATTGGTGCTCCACCAATCATTATTTTTACCTTATCAGCAATAGGACTAGCTTTAACCGCTTCTACAACATCTTTAATATAAACCATTGTTGTTGTAAGCAAAGCAGAACAAGCAATAATATCTGCATTATGTTCAATAGCCATATCAACAAATTTTTGTGGTTGAACATTTGTTCCTAAATCAATAACATTTAAACCCTTACTTTCCATCATCATACGAACAAGATTTTTACCAATATCATGTAAATCATCTTTAATTGTTCCTAAAATAACAGTACCTTTTTGTGTTTCAGAACCAGCAGATAAAAGAGGACGTAAAATATCTGTTCCTGCTGCCATAGCTCGAGCGGCAATAAGAACTTCTGGAATAAAAATAGCATTACGTTTAAATTTATCACCAATTACGTCCATACCAGGCATAAGACCTTCATTTAAAATTATAAGAGCATCAATGCCTTCATCAAGAGCTTGTTGGGTTAATGCTGCAACATCTTTCATTTTTCCTTTTTGCAACATTTCAGAAATTTGATTTAATACTTCGCTCATAACAACCTCCGTTATAACTTAATGATTTTTTTATATAATTTGCTGTTCCTTGCATACAAATAATTGTAAGAGGAACTTTTATTTCTGTACTTTTTTCTTTATAAAAATCTGTACCTGTATCAGAAATAAACCATATTCCATCACTTGTTTTAATATATCCTTTAACTCGTAATATATTATTATCTTGAAATTTTTGAAGAAGTTCATCAAGAGTATAAGAAACTTCCTCTAATTCAAAAGAATCCAACCTATTATCTGGTTTATTTAATCCCATACTAAAATATGGTAAATCAAAACGACAAGAAATATTATCTAATGAAAATTCTCCATTATAACTTTTTATAATAGGTACAGCAGGTTCTTTTTCTTGAATAAATTTAATTGCAATATTTAGTTCTTCTTCAGGATATTTATCTGCTTTTGTCAGAATAACAATATTTGCAGATACTAATTGTCTTTCAATAACAAGCAACACTTTAGCTAATTTTAAACTTTTAATAGCATCAAAAGTACAAAGTGTAAGACTATGTTTAAAATATCTATCTAATTTTGCTAATGATAACATAGAATTAATAATAGAGGGATCAGACATTCCAGAAGCTTCTAAAATAACTAAATCAAAATCTTCTTTTGCAATAGCAAAAAGAGTTTTTACCAAAGTTTCAGATAAACAAGAACAAAAAACAGAACCACCACCTATTTCATAAATTTTTTCGCGAACTTGTTCTTTTTCTAAAATAGTTGCATCTACTGCTGTTTGTCCAAAATCATTCACAATAACAGCAATTTTTTTTCCTACATTTTTTGCTAATAAGGAAAGTAAAATTGTTGTTTTTCCACTTCCTAAAAAACCTGATAAAATTATTAATTCTTTTTTCATACATTAATTCTATGGGGGATATCAAAATAGATACCCCCTTATTTATGTTATTATTTATTTTTCAATGCTTCTTCATATTCTTTTTCCAATTCTTCAACAGGTGGAATTAAAGAAATATGACGAATTTCTCCATCAATGCAAATTGCTGGTAAATTTTTTAATCCAACTTTTACAACAAAAGCTAAATTTTCTTTTGTCATTATTGAACGTTCTACAACTTTTACTTTATCACCAAATTTCTCTGCTGCTTTTTTAGCTGCTGATACTGTATATGTGCAAGCAGCACAAGTTTGCGCATCAATAGTTGCACATTCAACAAGAACATAATCAAGGTTTTTATAATCTGGTAAAGTAATTTCTGGTAACTCATCAGTTTTTACATAATTTTCAAGAGCTTTCTTTACCATTTCTTTATTTTGTACTGCTTGACCAATACCTATTACATTTGCTACTGGCACATCAAATGGAATATCGCAACCAGGAGCTAAAATAAAACGTTGTGTTCCCATTTTATCCATTAACTCAATAGCTGCTTTTTGGTTATCTTGCTGTGTTCCCATAAGCATAGTTATAGTAAGTTGTAAATTACCTGAAATTGTAACTTGATATGCATCAGTTATTTTCTTTGCTTCAACAATATCCACATTTTCATCAATACCTATTGCATCAGGTTTTGTTTTGCACATAGGTTCAATATTTCTTGTTACATCACCGCATACAAAGAAAGAAGAATAAACATGTTGAGCTTTAAGAGTTTCAAAAATCTTTGTATATGGTGCTTCTAAAAATGTTTCAAACATATCTGGTGAAATTTGTGAAACAAGTGGATCAACAGGTGCAATAATATCACAACCAGCTTCTATGTAATATTGTGCAACATCAAGCACAACTTCTGTACAATAATTAATAAGCTCTTTTACCTTATCTTCATCATCATACATATCCATAAAAATATTTGTTCCACGTAAATGAGAAGCTAATGTAAATGGTCCACAAATCAAACCATACATAGCAATTTCAGGTTTTGCCTGTTTAAACTTTCTCATTGTATCACAAATTAAAGGAATTCTACCTTCATCTTTTGCTATTTTCTTTGTTGGTATAACAAATTCATTCATTAAAGGGTGAGAGCTAACAGTTGGAGGAGTATTTTTATACCAAGTTAATTCACAACCTAATATTTCTGCTTCTACTTGAAGATCAAACATTGGAGTCATACCATCAGGTGAATATTGTGATTCAGCTTCAAGACAACACTCAAGTAATTTATTTCCATCACGGAACATTTCTTCTGCAGTGTATCCTTTTAAATTTGCAATTTGTGCTCCAGTATAAGGTACCCATGGAGTTCTTTCTACTTTTTCACCTTGCAATACTTTAAAAATCAATTCTTTACCTTTCATATATCTCTCCTATCCTAATAATTTATTTTTAAGATATACTAAGTATTCTTCTTCTTTTTTAGCTTTATGAACAGCATACTCTTCATTTAATGTTTTCCAGAAAGAATACCACATTACCCAAATCATCAATAAGAATGGAACACCTGCAAGAACACCAGCAAATTTTACCCCATCAATACCATTAGTATTTAATAAAACTATTGAAACAGCACCAATTGCAAGTCCCCACACTAAAATAAGATACTTTTTAGGTTCTAAGCAACCATAACTTGTTTGAATTGCTACGAAAAATGCTGCTGCATCTGCAGATGTAATTAAAAATCCTGCAACACTAAGGAAAATAATGACATGCACAATAACACCACCACCAAAAGCAGATGTTACAGCATAAGGTCCATTAGCTGGATTTTGTTGTACTTGTTCCCATACATTAATAAGTTGATTTGCATCTACATATTGTGTTGCAGTTGTCAATACACCAAACCATGCAAAAGAAACACACACAGGAATAATCAATACACCAAGTAAAAATTGTTTAATAGTTCTACCACGTGAAATACGAGCAATAAAACCACCAACAAAAGGAGCCCAAGAAGTATTCCATAACCAATAGAAAATAGTCCAATCTCTATGCCAACCTTCTGAAAGATTTTGGCTATCTGCGAATAAAGACATCGTAAAATAATAATTGAAATATTGTCCTATTGTTTCAACCATACCATCTAATAAATGTGATGTTGGTCCCCAAAATAAAATGAAAAGAAATAATGCTATTGCTAAATAAGCATTCCAATCACCAATAAATTTAATACCTTTGTGCAAACCAGAATATGCTGCTAACGTATAAGAAAGAATAATGGCAAACATAATAATAGCATTGCCCATTATATCTACTTCTATTCCAAATATTTGTTTTAATCCAACTGTAAAAAGCATTAAACCTAAACTATTCGCTGCTGCTGCACCCCAAATAGCTGTAACTGTTGTCAAAGCTTCAGCTGATCTTCCCCAAAAACAAGTATAGCATTTATCACCTAAAATTCCATGAAATGCACCTGCAACTGTCATAGGTCTATTTTTTCTAAAAGCTGGAAAAGCAATAACAAGAGCAACTAACGCATAAATCGCCCATTGATGATAACCCCAATGTATCATAGTAGCACCTTTTGATGCTAAATATGCCATTTGAGATCCTGATTCTGCTAAATATGGAGTTTTATAAAAGTGCCATAATGATTCAGCAAAAGGCCAAAAAACATACCCTGTTCCTAATCCTGCACCAAAAAGCAATGCAACCCAACTAAATGTTGAAAATTCTGGTTGATCATCTTCCTTACCAAGTTTCATTTCTCCATATTTACTAAAAGCTAAATAAAATAAAAATGGAACAATTAAAAATACACTAATAAGAAAAAACCAACCTAATTTTTCTGTAACATAATTTTTTGCTGACAACATAGTACTTATAAATTCTTGTGAATCCATAAGAGACCATACAAAAGCCATAATTGTAACAACTAATGTGATGATAACTAATGATTTATCAACACCTTTTCTTTCCTGAAATTCTGACATACAATGCTCCTTATTGCTCAACAATCTTTTTCAAAGCATCTTTAACAACTGGATCAAGAGTTGGTTCTTTATAACTTTCTAAAAATTCTAAACCTTTCTTTTTATATTCATCTTTAATTGAAGGTTTACCATTTTCAAACCAAGATTCTAAACCACCACGATAAGCAACCTCTGGAATAAACCCATCTCTACAATGCATTGCTGTATGAAGATTAGTTAAATATTCACCACCTTTTCCAACTTCTCTAATAAGATCTAAAGCAAAACCTTCTTCAGAATCAGATAAATCAATTTTTTGAGCTTGATTCTTACAGTGCATAATAATTTCATCATCTAAGATAAATTTTGTAAATGAAGCACCCATATAAGAAGCAACACAACCTATACTATGTTGAACAAAATCAACACCTAATTCCGTTGCTGTTAACATTGATCCCATAGACTCATAACCTGCTTGAGCATCAATATCACAAGATTCTGTTAAACAACCACCACCACGACAAGGTAAACCATACCAATGTCCAAGTTGCACACCTGCACGCATAATTTTTGAAAATTCAGGCGCACCCAAAGCAACAATTACTGTACGCATATCCATTACCCCTGATGCACAACCATATACAATAGGAGTTCCTGGATTTACTAATTGTGAAAGAACAATACCTGCTAAAATTTCTGCATTTTGAACAACTAAAATACCAGCTAATGTAATAGGTCCAGTTGCTCCACCTGTAACAAGAGAAGCAATAAGCATAGGTTGTTTATTTTTAGCAAATTCCATTAACGCTTCTGCTGCATGACATTCATAACGAAGTGGTGTTAAACTATTAATCAATGAAATACTAAATGGATGATCTTTTAAATATTCACGATCCTTTGCAAATAAAATCTCTGCCATTTGCATCATATCTTCCACACCTTGAGCTCCTTTAGTCGGACTACCCATAAAAGGTTGATCAGATAATGTCATAGCAGAATATAACATATATTTATGAGCGTTATCAGCTGGAACATCACTAGGATCACATAAAATAAACCCAGTTAAATTTTGACTTGGTAATACATGATTTAATTTTACCAAAGTTTCATAATCAGCTAATGTACTTCTTCTTAAATTACCTTCAAAATCAATAACATAAGGAGGTCCATATATTGGACTACATACTGCTTCCCTTTCACCCATTACCACGTTTTTTTGTGGATTACGTGCATGAATAGTAAAGGAAGATGGACAAGTTGATAATGCTTTTTGAATTTGTTCATCTGTAAAATATACAGTATGATCTTCAACCTTGAATCCATTAGTTTTAAAAACATCAATAACTTTATCTGATAAAAACTCAATTCCTTCTGTTTCTAAAATTGATAAAGTCGCCTTGTGAATTTTTTCTAAATCATCGGTAGAAAGCCGCCATAAAGGTGATAATGACATAATAGAATCTCCTTTTAAGGTTCTGAATTAGTTTTATTTATCAATATCACAGTAATTTTCTAAAAAATATAGCAGAGACTAATTTGTAATACTTTTCTCAAATAATTTTTATAATAATTTTTATCAAACAAAGTTTTTTACTTTAAAAAAAAAGAAGTGAGTTTTGACGTAAAAGAAAAATTGTTTTGTTCTAAACTTAATGAGTAAGATGAAGATATATAAATTTTTTTACCTTGTGCATAGGACATAAAAAAAGCTCCCTGAATCTCTCAGAGAGCTTATCGTATAAAGAATATTTATATACATAAATTTGGTGGCGGGGGCAGGATTTGAACCTACGACCTTCGGGTTATGAGCCCGACGAGCTACCAAGCTGCTCCACCCCGCGTCAACACGAAAGTAATATATATAGAACTATGAACTTTGTCAAGTAAAAAAAATATTTTTTTTATTCTATTAATTCAATAAAAAATCATTAATTATAACATAGTATTATTTTCTATATCTCATAGAAAAATATTATAAAAAATAACATTACTATTATAATAGTGTTAACATCATCTAAGAAAATGTGCTTCCCGATAAATCATATTTTATTTAGTTTAAAATTTTTTTATAATATTACATATTATTATACAGTATAAAGTCCCTCACACTTTATCCCCAATAAAAAAATAAACTAAAGAAAAAAAAACTTCCCTTACTTCTCCCCCACTTTTGGCTGTTACAAAATAAGAAACTACAAATAAAAATAACACATAATTATGAATACTTATTTTTTATACACTACTGCTGCTATCAATAGCTCTCATTTAAAACCTAAACAATCCTTCCTTATCTTGTATTCTTTCAACAAATTACTTAGCAACGCACTTTCAGAAACTAAATTTTTTTTTACATATAACACTATATAAAAAACTATTTTATTCTTGTATCG
>JAHHTE010000058.1 GCA_020024815.1 Mailhella sp. | reverse complement strand
TAAATTATATTAGCATAGATAATCATAATTACAAAAATAAATAAAATAAGGGTGCGATTTTTTATAATTTTAATGTAAAATTTATTTGATATTTTTAAGTAGTTAGCATAATTGAATAATATAAAATTTTATACTAAAAGAGGAATTACTCTCTAAGAGAGGAAAAATGAAGTTAGAAACGTTTATATAAAAAGTATATTCCTTACCCTGCTATGCCGAAGTATTTTTCAAAGAAATCAGACAAGCGTTTGATGATTTTATTTTTTGTAAGAGTTCTTGCGTTATTTTTGGCAAAAAGGGACATTTTAGGGAGGATTTTATCAATATCTGTTCCATTAGTATTTAAAATACCATCACGAAAGGCATTATACATAAATTTTTGTGCTAATTCTGTTTGCAATTTTTCTTCTTGTATAATTTGTGTAAGTTCTTCATCGCGTTTTTTTCGCATAAAGTCGAGCCAAGCAGTATTGACATTATCGCCAACATTAACTTGTTTTATAAAAGCGTCAATTAATTCTTTTTTGCTACGAAGTTGTGTACTTGAGTTTACAGCTTTTTGAATAGTGATAAGAACTTCTTTATCTTCCTTATTTGATTGATTATATTCTTCCACAAGTACAAGGATATAATCAATATTGACTTCTACTTGTTTTATAAGTTCTAGTTCAAAAACAATATCATTATTAATATTTTCTTTTTCTATTTCTTTATCTTTTTTGATAGTATCATAAATATCAATATATTGGCTTTGATAATCTTGAAAATCTCTAGGGTTAATAATTTCCATACCTTGAAAATCATCAAAAGCAGAAAGTAAATTTTTCATTTTTAGGATAGCTCCAAAAAGACGGATAAAATCTTTTTCGTTTTCTTCTCCAATAATTTTATTTTCAAGGGGAAATTTTTGATTTAGTTCTTCGATAAGGTCTATATATCCTTGATGATATTTTCCTTTTTCATCAGTAAAGCCGTAATAATAATCATCGAATTTTTTAATAAGCACAATATTTTTAGCGTGTTTATTTCCAAAAAGAGCAATAGCCTCATCAGTTTCTTTTTGTAAATCTCTAAAACATACAATATTTCCATAGCGTTTGACAGAATTTAAAATTCTATTTGTTCTTGAATAAGCTTGAATAAGTCCATGCATACGCAAATTTTTATCCACCCAAAGAGTATTTAGGGTTGTAGCGTCAAAACCAGTTAGGAACATATTAACAACAATAAGAATATCAATTTCTCTATTTTTTACTTTTTTTGAAACATCTTTATAATAATTTTGGAATTTTTCGGAACTAGTATCAAAGCTTTGATTAAAAATTTCGTTATAATCAGCAATGGCACATTCTAAGAAATCCCTAGAGTTTTGATCAAGACTATTTGTGTCAAAATCTTCTGTATTGATAGCGTTGTCAATATCATCATCATTGGGAGCAAAGCTAAAAATAGTTGCCACAATAAGCCTTTTATCTAATTCTTTAATTTGTCTTTTAAATTCTTGATAATATAAAATAGCCATAGGGATAGAACTAACGGCAAAAATAGAATTAAAACCCCATAATTTTTTATCTTTTACAGAGTATGCAACATTTCTATATGTTTTTTGATCAAAATGTTCTAGCATATAGTGAACAATGGCTTTAACACGTTCAGGAGATTCTAATGCTTTGTTTTTATCAATGGCTTGAATTTCCTTATCAAGAATATTTTCTTTTTGTTTAATAGTATCTACATAATCAATTCTAAAAGGCAAAACGTTTTGGTCGTTGATAGCGTCAACAATGGTATATGTATGTAGTTTATCGCCAAAAGCTTGTTCTGTTGTTTTTAGCATAGGCAGGGAAGAGCTAGAGGCATTAGCGGAAAAAATAGGCGTACCAGTAAAGCCAAAGATAAAATATTTTTTAAAGGCTTTAATTATTTTAGTATGCATATTGCCAAATTGGCTTCTGTGGCATTCGTCAAAAATAAGAACAATATTTTTTTTATAAACATCGTGTATTTTATTTTTGCTAATAAAAACATCAAGTTTTTGAATAGTGGTAATAATAATTTTAGAATCAGTATCTTCTAATTGCTTTTGTAAAATTTTTGTGGAAGTTGTTCCAGAAACGCACCCGTCTTTAAATTTATTATATTCGTTCATGGTTTGAAAATCTAAGTCTTTTCTATCCACCACAAAAAGCACTTTATCAATAAAGGGGAATTTGCAAGCAAGTTGCGAAGTTTTGAAAGATGTAAGCGTTTTTCCGCTGCCTGTTGTATGCCAAATATAGCCCCCAGCCTCAATAGAGCCAGCTTTTTTATAATTATGGCTTATTTCAATACGGTTTAAAATGCGTTCCGTAGCAGAAATTTGATAAGGACGCATAACAAGCAATAATTTTTCAGCAGTAAAAACGCAATAATGTGTTAAAATATTTAAAAGCGTATGTTTTGCAAAAAAAGTTTTAGCAAAATCCACTAAATCTGTAATAAGTTTATTATTTCCGTCTGCCCAATAGCTAGTAAATTCAAAGCTATTACTTGTTTTTTTGCTTTTTTTGTAATTACTTTTCTTCTGTTCTATAATGTGGCTATTTCTTGTTGTATTGGAATAATATTTTGTATTTGTCCCGTTGGAAATAACAAAGATTTGCACAAATTCAAAAAGTCCACTTCCAGCCCAAAAACTTTCCCTTTGATAACGGTTAATCTGATTAAAAGCTTCGCGAATAGCCACGCCACGCCGTTTTAATTCCACATGAACCAAAGGTAAACCATTGACTAAAATTGTTACATCGTACCTACATTCATGTGTACCGTCTTTTTCTTCAAATTGATTTATTACTTGTAAGCTATTGCTATGTATATCTTTTTGTTTAATAAGGTAAATGTTTTTTTCTGTGCCGTCTTCTCTTTTTAAAATTTGAATAAAATCTTCTTGAATTTTATAGGTTTTTTCCTCTATGTTTTCGTTATCATTACAGATTTTTTCTTTAAAAAAATGTTCCCATTCTGTATCTGTAAATTGAATAGTATTTAAAATTTCTATTTGTTTTCTAAGGTTAGCAATGAGTTCTTTTTCATTATGAATAGTAATAAATTCATAGCCTTGTGAACATAAAATACGAATAAATTCTTGTTCAAGTTCTGCTTCTGTTTGGAAAGAATCTGAACGCTTTGCATTTGGGATATATTCACTTATAACCGTATTTTCATTGCTCTGTGCTATGATATGTATAGAACTCATATTTTCCCCTTATTTTTTGTTCTTTTTATGAATACTAACTTGAATATAGTAGAAGTACAAGAATAAAAATAGTATTTTCATAAAGGCATTGTCCTAAAAGGTTTTACTAAGATACTATAAGATAAGACATATTATTTACGTTTATAACGAGTTAGTTAAATTTATAAAGAATATATAATCTCTTGAGTTTTTGAGTTCTTTTTATGAATAAAAGAAGAATTTGACAAATACTATAATATTTGTTATATTTTGTATGCTATAAAAAGAGTAAAGGCAGGTGATTTTGTGAAGAGTTATTCCTCTAAAGAAGTAATAAAGATTTTAGAAGAAGACGGTTGGTATGAGGTAAATTGTGTTGGTAGCCATCATCAATATAAACACCCGAGTAAGAAAGGGCGTGTAACTGTAAACCACCCTTATAAAGATATTCCACTAGGAACATTGAAGTCAATTTTTAAACAAGCTGGTATTATTATAAAAGATTAATAGAGAAATAATGAGTAAAAAATATAGAGAGTACATACTATTATATTCCCTAATGTATATTTAATTCTTTTTTATGCAAGTAGTGTATAAAAAAGAGAGAGCAAAAGAAAATAGTTACTAATATAAAAGATAATAAGAAGTCGAATAAGAATTAAAAAAGAAAAAACTATCAATATAAGGTAGTTATGAGAGATAAAAGTATATGAAAAATAAGCAAAAAGATGTCTATATTTATCCTGTAATTTTTAGAAATGAGGGAAAAGCAGGGTTTGCTATTTTAGTACCTGATTTAGATGTAGCAACTTGTGCTGAAACAGAAGAAAAAGCTTTTATAGCTGCAAGAGAACTAATAGGTATTACTATACTAGGATTAGAAGAAGATAAAGAAGAAATTCCTTTAGCAAGTTCATTACAATCTATTCAATTAGAAAAAGATGATACAGTAAGTCTTATTGATGTATTTATGCCTTCTATTCGCTTAGCTAATAAAAATAAAGCAGTAAATAGAACGGTAACATTACCAGCATGGCTTAATGCAAAGGCATTAGAATATAATATTAATTTTTCGCAATTATTACAAGAAGCCATAAAAAAAGAGCTTCATTTATAAGAAAAAGCCCTTACTATTGTTTGTAAGGGCTTTTGTTGCAATAAAAAATTAAAATAAATCGCTATGTGTGCCTGTACGGGATAAGGTTAAGATAAGAATATCCTTTTCCTTTTTATAGATTAACAGCCAATCGGGCGTGATATGGCACTCTCTAAAGCCTGTATAATTTCCTGTTAGAGCATGATCTTTATATTTTGCTGGTAGGTCTTGATCTTGTATTAAAATTTCTAATACTTGTTCTAATCTTGCAATATCGTAACCTCGCCTTACTATTGTTTTATAATCTTTTTTAAATTGCTTATGGTATTTAATTTTAAGCATTTAGATCCTCCATAAGCTCACTTACACTATCAAATGCTTTGCTTAAATTTTTATGTTCGTTTGTTTCTTCTATTGCTTCTAATGTTTCTTTATTAGGAATTTCACGGGAAATAGTAAAAGGAATTTGATTTTCTCTTACTGTTTTTTTCGCAAAAAGTGTGAATGCTGTGGACATACTCATTCCCACATCTTGGCAAAATTCTTCAAATTCTTTTTTTAATTTACTATCCATACGAATATTTATATTTGTTGTTTGGCTCATGTTTTTATCCTTTATATTCTTTTTATTTTATAAAAAATATAAATACTTTTCTTTACATTGTCAATAAAATAGTAAGTTTTTGCTATAAAATTTATGATTAAGTTATGTTTCTAAATAATTTAGAATTATAAATATAAAAACAGTATTTTCATAAAGGCATTGTCCAAAGAGTGAAATTATACGCAAGCTATACGGGAATAGGCAATTTGTAACTAACTAATATTATAAGGTTATTTTTATAGCGTATGCAAAATTGTAAAACTAAAACTTTATAGAACTGAATAAATAGCCTCTACTTATGATTTATGGGAATAAAAGCGACATTCTTTGAAGCGGGCAAAGCTCGCGTAAAAGTATGGAGCATAAAGGGGGTTTGTTCGGGAATTAGTAATAATTGTATTTTAACGTATTTATTATTTTAGTATGTTATAAAGATAAAAATAGTAATTTCATAAAGGCATTGTCCTAAAAGGTTTCACTCTCTGGAGGCGAGGAGCAAAGCGACTTGCTGAAAGAGTGTGAAACAGGGGGGCATTGCTCGGGGGTGCAGGGGGTGAGAGCTAGGGGGGCTTGCCCCCCCGTAAGCTTACCACCCTGCTCGGGTCTAAGGGGTGAAACCCCTTATTAAAAATCTCGGGTCTAAGGGGTGAAACCCCTTATAATACCTAATACTATGGAATAGTATAATAAAAAGGATAGTATCCTTAAGTAAAAGAATTTTATATAAAAAAGAAAAAACTATTAGATTAAAAAACACGTTATTATGTTATTGTTTTTCTTTGAAAGTTAAAAGTTTTTCCCTGTAATATTCATATTGTTTTTGTCGTTTTTCTATTTCTGCAGGTAAACCTATGCTTAAATCATTACACAATGCGTCAAATTTATCTAATATTTTTACTATGCGTTCTTGTTCCTCAAGGGAGGGGAGAGGGATTTTAATTTTTTTTATTTCTGGAACACTTGAATGAACAACTTTACTTTTAACTTTTCCAGAACTTTTTTGTTTTCTAGCAAAATTTGTTGATAAAGCATAAGAAAGATACTTAGCATTTTGATTATGTTTCATTACAACAATATCACTACCTGCTAAACATTTTTTTTCCCCAATATATGCACAACTTTTTGCTATATCTTCAACTTTTTCCCCAGTTATAGCAAATAAAATATCATTTTTTTCAAAATATTTTTTATTTGAAAGTAAATTTTCGTTTACATAAGAAATACATTTTTCAAACCAAATATTATATGATGTATATATTTCTCCATATCGAACACACGGTAAACCTTTTTCTGATAAATCTACTTTTTTTATTCCCGTTCCTCTATACATATCAATAGCTATATCTCCTAATGTAACCCATTCAACATTATCATCAAAAGTAAATAATTTTTCTCTATAATATTCGTATTGTTTTTTTCTAGCTGTAAGCTCCGCTGTAAGCTCCGCTGTAAGCTCTGTAAAGGTATCTAAAATACGTACAATTTCTTTTTGTACTTCAAGAGGAGGGAGGGGGATAGAAATTTTTTTTAAGTTTGTAACATTGATTGAGGGAAAATTAGAAATATTACAGTTTGATAAACACCATTTATCTATTTCAAAAAAATAATAATATATAAATTTCATATCAATAAAATTTATATATTCTTGTTTTAAAATAAAATATGTAAATTGTTGATTTGCTAAAGATTTAACTGTAATTAATGCGTGTATTCCAATTGTCGCAGTTGTTCCTAAAATTATAGAGTTTTCTGGAAAAATATTTCCTCTAACTCCTTTTTCATTAACATATTGAATTGATTTATTTAAAATTCCACCATTTATGCGAATATCTTCCATTCTAAACCATGGGATAGTTCCATTTTTCCAATATTCACTATTTGCTTTTGATGGGGTATATCCATTTCTACAATCAAATATTTCCCCTAACTTCCTATATTCAACCCCATTAGGGCAAAGCTCTTGTATTAATTTTTCAAGTTTTGACATTGGTATTCTCAAGTTATTTTTCTTATTTTATCTTAATAAAAAATATTATTATTTTAGTATGTTGGAACTATTAGATAAAAGTTGATAGTTCCAACATATTGATATAACAAATAATTTTATGTGTCTATTTTTGTTTGTTGTTCAAGTTCCATAAATTTGTCAAAATCACTTTTATATACATTATCTTGAATAATTCTATATTTTTCAAATTCACTTTCTGCGTGTAATTTAGCTATCTCTTTTGAAACTTTTCCTTTATCTTGTAAAACATTAAAATCCATAAATGTTAAGAAAGTATTTAATTTTGTACTCCAATCTTCCATAGTCATGGGAATATGTTTTTCTGCTTGCATTTCTGCATAGTCCAAATATGAGGAAACCAATCGTTCTAATTGTTTTATTTCTTTTTCTTGTAAATAATTTTTAGCAATAATTACATCGTATTTTTGGATTTTACCGTTTGGATATGCGTCCCAAGAAGTTAATCCCATATTTTTTTCTTTGGCATTTGCTCGTTCCATTATTAATTCTGCAGCAGTATGCCCATGAATACTATAATGTAGTTTATTTTGAACTGTTGCAAAAAATGTTTTTGTTAGCTTAGATGTTACATCATAATCTATTGCCGTTGCATAAATATCCGTTATTTTTTGATAAAAACGTCTTTCTGACATTCGTATTTCACGGATTTTTTGTAATTGCTTTTCAAAATAATCTTTTGTTAAGATAGAACCACCATTTTTTAGCCGTTCTTCGTCCATTACCCAGCCTTGTATGGTAAAATCTTTAACAATTTGATTAGCCCATTTTCTAAATTGTACGGCTCTATCATTATTAATTTTAAAGCCTACGGCTATTGTCATTTGTAAATTATAATATTTTACCTCTCGGGTAACTGTTTTAGTAGCTTCTTCTTGTTCTATTTTAAAAATTTTTATACTGGAATTTTCTTCTAGTTCATTATCTTCATAAATTTTTTGGATATGCTTATTTATTGTTTGAACAGAAATATTATACAATGTTGACATCATTTTTTGCGTTAACCAAATATTTTCATTTTCATAACGCATTTCAATACTGTTTGCACTGTTACCCACAGCAGAAACATAGGATAAATATTCTGCTGCTGAACTGCGTATAATAGATTTTTCCTTTTTCATAACACTACCCAAATAGGTTAATTTTCCTCTATCTCTTGAATAATTTTATCTATTTCGCTACGGAGCATAGCTTGACGGGCTACTATTTCTTGTAATTCTGCATTTAATACTGTTATATCTATTTTTTCGCGTGTGTCTTCTTGCTCTACATAGCTTGATACGGATAAATTATATTCTTGTTCTCTTATTTGTGTATTAGGTACAAGCTTTGTTATGTAATCTATATCTTGAGCGTTTTTATACCAAGACAAAATGTTTTCAATATTTTTTTCTGTTAATTTATTATTATTTGTTACTTTTACACATTCTTTGCTTGCGTCTATAAAAAGAGTTTTGCTTTCTTTTTTGTTTTTACGCAAAACCATTATGCAGGTTTGGATTGATGTTCCATAAAATAAATTGCTTGGAAGCTGAATAATACAATCAATATAATTATTATCCACTAAATATTGACGGATTTTTTGTTCTGCTCCTCCTCTATACATAATGCCCGGAAAACAAACAATAGCTGCTGTGCCATTATTTGCTAACCATGCCAAAGAATGCATAATAAAGGCTAAATCTGCCTTAGAACGTGGGGCTAATATGCCAGCAGGTGAAAAACGCTCATCATTAATTAAAAGCGGGTTACTATCTCCCTCCCATTTTATTGAATACGGTGGATTAGAGACAATAGCCTCAAATGGTTCATCATCATAATGAAACGGATTTTTTAATGTGTCGCCATGTGCTATACTGAATTTATCATAATCTATATCATGCAAAAACATATTAATTCGACAAAGGTTATAGGTCGTTATGTTTTTTTCTTGTCCAAAAAATCCTTGTCGAACATTTTCTTTTCCTAGTACTTTGGCAAATTTCAACAAAAGAGAACCACTGCCACAAGCTGGATCATATACTTTATTGACTTCTGTTTTATCTATAATTGTCAAACGTGTTAATAATTCTGATACTTCTTGCGGGGTATAATATTCACCTCCGCTTTTGCCTGCATTAGAGGCATACATATCCATTAAAAATTCGTACGCGTCCCCAAAAGCGTCTATTGTATTATCCTTGTAATCACCTAATTTTATTGATCCTATTCCATTCATTAAGTCTACAAGCTTTTTGTTTCGCTCGCTTACTGTTGCTCCTAATTTATTACTATTTAAATCAAAATCTTCAAATAAACCCTTTAAATTATCCTCGCTCTCTGTGCCTTGTGCTGAACGCTCTATGCTCTTAAATATCTCGGATAAGGTTTCATTCAAATTTTCGTCTTGTGGGGCTTTTGCTTGCACATTAATAAAAAGTTGACTTGGTAAAATGAAAAATCCCTTTGTACGGATAAATTCATCTTTTGCCTGTATTGCTACATCATCAGGCACTTGGCTATAATTGGAATATTCGCTTTCTTGATCTGCTTGCATTTCATAGACATAATTGCTTAAATTCTCAGATATATAACGGTAAAACAACATTCCTAATACATATTGCTTAAAATCCCAACCGTCTACACTTCCACGTAAATCGTTGGCTATTTGCCATATTGCTCTGTGTAACTCTGCTCGCTCTTGTTCTTTTTTAGTATCGTGTTGCATGGTATGCATATCCTTAATTAAGTATTATCTTATTGTTGTTAAATTATAATAAAATAATTAAAAGTTGTTGAGGGTAGATTATTTCATTATTCTTTATTAGATTTTTCACCTTCTAGTTTTTGAAGAATTGTATTTACTGGATTTTCAGTTTGTATTTTTTTATCTAGAGTTTTGCTTGGATTATATTCAGTTGAATTTAAATAAATTGTTAATAGTTGCTTTAATAATTCTTGTTCTTCACTTTCATCAATATTCTCAATTTCATTTTTCATCATAACAAATGAACGAGCAATAGCCCATTTATGTAAATATTCTTCATGTAATCGTCTACTTTGAGCAATATTTTTATTAGCCAAAGCAGCTAACCAAATTAAAGGAAAATTTATTGAAATTGCTTTGAACATTTGAATTATAGATTGTGAAAAATCCGTTATTTGATTTAAAGAAGGTATTATAAAAAAATAAACAGATGCACACATCACTCCTATTGCAACAAAAAAAGTAGCGTACCAAAGTATTATTCTCCATTTATGTTCGTTTTTTGACATTTCAAAAGAAGATGTTAACCCTGCTGCAGTAGCACCAGGCAATAAATTTTCAATTTTTTTTGTAAGAACATCACATAACAACTGAAATTTATTCTCATTCGTTTGAAAAAATTTATTAACTTTGCTTTCAGAATTTTTTATTAATTCTTCAAATTCTTTTTTTGTATTATCTATAATTTCTTTTATTGATTTATCTTTAACAAAATATTGATACATTCCTTCTTTATTTTTCAAAAATTTTTCTTTTTTTTCATTCGATAAATAATCATATTCTTCTGGGGAAATTTTAGTATTTAAAATTGTTTTTTGATAATTAAATAACTCAATATAATAGTCATTAATTTGATCTAGTTTATTAATGAATTGTTTGTGAATCTTTTCTAATTCAGTTTTAATTGATTGATCATCAGTTAGTAGCTCATTGTGGTATTTATTAATTTCGTTAAATAATTCTTCAGAAGATGTTTTATTATCTAAAATTTCATTTTTAAAAGAATCTGTATCGTTTTTTATTGTTTTTTGTTCTTCAAAAAGTTGATAAATTTCTTGCTTTTTCTTTTCTATTTCATTAATTTTTTCATTTAAAGTTTGCAACATTGGAGATACTTTATCAGTATCTAATAAAGTTATTTTTTGTAGTAATTCATCAAATTTATTATTTTTTTCATTTATATCTTCGTCTAACTTAGAAAATAT
>JAHHTE010000057.1 GCA_020024815.1 Mailhella sp. | reverse complement strand
GTTTTTAATACACTAGTATATTCTTGAGGTAATGATTCACCATCAAAAAGTGATTGAAAAACAGTAGCCCCCTTGTCTTCATATTTAGCTACAAATTCTTCAATAGAAAATTCTTTATTTGCTAATTTCTCATTACTAAAGGCTTTTTCTTGTTTTATTTCTTTTAATAATTCTACGTTTGCTATAATTTTAAAAAATTCAAATTCTTCATTTTCTTCTTTATATTTTTTTTCTAATGATTCTGCATACTTCATTGTCTCTTCAGAACTAATATTAACTTCTTTTAATAAAAGTTCCTTTAATCTTTCATTTTCAATTTGTGGACGAAGTTGTTTTTTCCATTCATTATAATCTATGCCATAAGCTTGAAGAAAATCTTTTTCAAAATTATTATCATTTTTCTTGATATCATCACCCAAAATAACTTTTTCAAGATCATTTATTTCTTCATCACTTATTTGAATACCACGTTTTTTTAATTCTTGAGCAACAAGAATTTGTTTAATTTTTGTATATAAGATTTTAGCATATTCAACTTGTACCTTATCAACAGAAGGTGTACTTATATTAACATGTACATGATACATATCATACAAATTTTCTATTTCATCTAATGTAATCTCTTCTCCATTAATACGTGCTATTATATTAGCATTAACATTTTTTTCTGTTGAAAAATTCACATAAAAATAGCCTGCAACAAAACCAATAACACAAACAACTAAGATAAATCCAATAACAATAATTTTTTTCATATAATCCTCATTACTTTTCTGCTAATGAAAGTAATATATTTTTTGCTTTTCTAATTATTTGTGCATTTGTATCATCTTTTTGCACAAAACTTTTTAATTGAATTTCCAAACTTGCAGGAGGATATAATTTTGCAATATCCTTATTTTTTTGAATAAATTTAATAAGTGTTTCAGCTTCAACTTTACGTTGTCCGTCCATAAAACTTACTTTAACTCTATCTAAATAAATATCTGCTTTATAAACCCCTATCTGCTTCATATCATATTTAAAATCTAAAACTTCGATAAACGTTTCCAAAGCTTGTGGAATTTGACCATATTTATCACGAAGTTCCATTTCAATATTATTTCTTGTTGTACTATCATACGCACAAGAAAGCATTTTATAATATTTTAACCGTTCTTTTCCATCTTCAATATATGATTCAGGAATAAAAGCAGGTAAACCAAGATTAATTTCTATATCTTGACTTCGTAAAGCTTCCCCTTCGCCTTTTGCTTTTACAACAGCTTCTTCAAGCATTTCTAAATACATATCTAGACCAACACGTGCCATGTGTCCTGATTGAGCTTCACCTAAAATATTTCCAGCTCCACGCAAGCGTAAATCTTCCATAGCAACTTGAAAACCAGCACCAAGATAATCCATATCTAAAATAATACGCATTCTTTCTTCTGCTATTTCTGTCATGTGGCTAACATCATTAACTACAAAATACGCATATGCTTGTTTATCCGAACGACCAACTCGACCACGAAGTTGATATAATTGCCCTAAACCAAAAAGTTGTGCTTGGTCAACAATAAGTGTGTTAGCTCGTGGAAAATCAAGCCCAGATTCAACAATAGAAGTACAAACAAGAACATCAAGTTCACCATGCCAAAATTTATGCATAGTATCTTCTAATTCTTTTTCACTCATTTGCCCATGAGCCATGCCAACTCTTGCTGTTGGAACTAAATCACGAACATAGCGTGCAACTTCAGCTAATTCATTAACTCTATTATAAACCCAAAAAACTTGACCTTCCCGTTCTAGTTCACGTTCTACAACTTGTCGCAACATATTTTTATCTTTATCAATTAAATGTGTTGCAACAGGTTTTCTCTCCACTGGTGCTGTTTCTATAACAGAAAGTTCCCGTATACCAGACATAGATAATTGCAATGTACGTGGAATTGGCGTTGCTGTTAATGTTAATGCGTCCACATTTTTTCGCATTTCTTTAAGACGTTCTTTATGGCGTACTCCAAAGCGTTGTTCTTCATCTAAAATGAGCAAACCAAGATTAGGCAATTCCACATCTTTAGATAACAATCTATGCGTACCTATTAAAATATCAATTTGCCCTTTACTTGCTAATGATAATACTTCTTTTTGTTTTGATTTTGTAACAAAACGACTTAACAAACCAACATTTATAGGAAAACCAGCTAAACGCGAACGAAAAACTTGATAATGTTGTTCAGCTAATACTGTTGTAGGACAAAGCAAAGCAACCTGTCTACCATCACAAGCAGCACGAAAGGCAGCACGCAAAGCAACTTCTGTTTTCCCAAAGCCAACATCACCGCAAACAAGTCTATCCATTGGAACAGGTTTTTCCATATCAGATAAAACATCTTGAATTGCCTTTGCTTGGTCTGGGGTTTCCTCAAAACCAAAAGTGGCTTCAAATTCTCGGTATAATTCACCAATAGGGCTATAACTAAAGCCTTTAGCAACCTTTCTCCAAGCATACATTTGCACAAGATCTTCAGCAATTTTTTCAATAGCTTTTTTAGCTTTTTCTTTACTACTTACCCATGCTTGACTTCCTAATCTATCTAAAGTAGGACTAATACCTTCCGTTGCTTTGAAACGTTGAATAATAGAAAGTCTATCTACTGGCATATAGAGTTTTGCATTATTTGCATACTCTAGCAATAAATAATCATTCTCAATCCCACCAACTTGCATACGGTGCAAACCACCAAAACGCCCTATGCCATAATCTCTATGAACTAATAAATCACCTGCTTGCAATTCATCATAACTATCAAGCCCTTTAAATGCTTTTGTTGCAGCTCTTTTTACTTGCCCTGATCTTGGTTGTAAAACATCTTCGGATAAAATGAGAATATTTTCCCATGTTAAATCAATACCATAATGAACATTTGCAAGTAAAGCAAATAAGCCTTTACTTTTTGGATCATACCGCAAATGAGGGAATAATCCATCTTGTTCTGCTAATTTAAGAAATTTTTGTCTTCCTCTTTCGGAAGCAAAAGTCAATAAAACCTGATCTTTTTCTTTTGTAAATTTTCGTAAACCAATAACAAGTTGTTGCCATGGTCTTTCATTATTTTCTGTATCAGTAAAAAGTTCTTCAAAATTAAAATATTGCTTTTCTGCTAAATCATAGCCTTGAACTTCTACCCCTAAACGAATTGGTTCAATATGGGCATGTTTTTGATTGGCTAAAAAATCTAAAATTGCAGAACTAGAACGCAAGGATAAATAATCAGCTTGATCAAAACCTGTATCTTTTCTATCTTCTTCTAAAGCTTCATACCAAGCATTTTCAGCTTCTTCTATATAATCTTTTAAATCTGCTCTACCTGGCAAAAACCACAAAGCATTTTTAGGCAACCAATCTTCAATGGAACTTGCCTTTTCATAAATATTACCCGGTAATAAGCGAAAATCTCCTTGTTCCACAGCACGAGTTAAATTTGCTTGCCGAAGCTCTGTTAATTTACCTTGTTGAAAAAGATTTGCTAACCTTTTATTAATATTTTCCCGTGATTTTTCATCTTGAGCAATAGGCAATACTGGTAATAAACAAATCTCTTGCGTTTGCCCAATAGAACGTTGAGTAGAAGGATCAAAAAAACGCATTTCGTCAATAGTATCACCAAAAAAATCCAAACGTACAGGTTTTTCATAACCTGCTGGAAAAATATCTACAATGTCCCCACGTCTGGCAATATCACCAGGACGAGAAATCATAGAAACTCGCTGATATCCCCAATCAACCATTTGCTCAATTAAAATTTCAGGAGCCATATCATCATGTAATTTTAAAAATAATTCATGTTGATTAAAAAATTCTTTTTCAGGCAAATAAGGAACTAAATTATCAACAGTCAAAATTAATGCTTTTGCAAAACCTTGTCCTAATGCATACATTATTGACAATCGTTCAGCCCAACCCTCACGATTTAATGAACGTCTATTAAAAGAAGAAAGCGTTAAAAATGGTGTTTCAAAATATAATGGAATATTTTTTTCATTTAATTTACCTTTATCTTTACCAACAGATAACTCTGCGATAAATAAAGATAAATATGATTTTAATGTAATTAATTCATCTCTATTTTTTACAAGTGCAACAACATATTTATTTTCATTAATCGCTTCTGCCATTAATTTGGCAATACTTGCAAAGCCAGATTTATAAATACTTTTAGATGAATTTTCAAAAAGGGAAAAAATTATTTCAGATGATTTATTCATATACCATTTCCTCAAAACGTTACTTGTATATCAATAAGTTATTTTATTTTCAAGAAATAAAATATTAAAAAATATTAAAGAGATAATTCACTAAAAAAATCATATTTACAAGTTTCTTATTTTAAGCTATGTGAAAGTAGTTTAAATTTCTAGCAAATAAAAGGACAATGTATGTTACAAACACCTCTTTATGAATGGCACAAAGCTCATAACGCTAAAACAGCTCCTTTTGCAGGCTGGGATATGCCTATTCAATACGAAGATGGCATTTTAGCAGAGCATGCCCATACACGCGAAAGTGCCTCTATTTTTGATATTTGCCACATGGCACAATTCATTGTAAAAGGTGATAATGCCTTTGATTTACTTAAAAAAGCTGTAAGCCATAATTTAGATACTCTTGCTATTGGTAAATGCCGTTATGGTTTTTTACTTACAGAACAAGGTACAGTAATTGATGATTTAATTGTATACCATCTTACAAATAATCATTTTTTACTTGTTGTAAATGCTGGTTGTGCTGAAAAAGATTTTGCAACATTGCAAAAAAGACTTGGTAGTAATTTAATTGAAAATATTTCTCCTAAATCAGGTAAAATTGATTTACAAGGTCCAAAATCTTTAGAAGTTCTTGAAAATATTACAAAGAAAAATTTCCATGATCTTAAATATTTTTCTTTTGAACATATTGATTATAAAGGACATCAAGTATTAGTTAGTCGTACTGGTTATACTGGTGAACTTGGTTATGAACTTTATTGCCCAAAAGAACTTGTTCTTACTCTTTGGGAAGATTTACTTAGTGATGAAAGAGTAAAACCAGCAGGTCTTGGAGCTAGAGATACCTTACGTCTTGAATGTGGACTTGCTCTTTATGGCCATGAACTTGACGAACAACATACTGTGGCAGAAGCAAATTTAGCTGCTATGCTTACTTCCACTGCTGATTATGTAGGTAAAGAATTAGCAAATCAAACTCCACATGATTTACTTATTCCTTTAAAACTCGAAGGTCGCCGTACTGTAAGAAATGGTGATATTGTTATTAAAGAAAGTGGAAGTAATGAAGTTATTGGTACTATTACCAGTGGTTCTTTTGCTCCTTCCTTAGGATATGCTATTGCTTTTGCTTATATTAAAAAAGAATTTACAGAACAAACTGATTTTATTATTAAAGCAGGTAGAAGCGAATTAACAGCTCAAAAAACAACAGCACCTTTTTATATTCAAGGTACTGCAAGAATTAAACTTTCATAAACGGAGAACACAATGAATAATCCAGAAAATCTTTTATATGCAGAAAGCCACGAATGGCTCAAAATTGAAGGTAGTGAAGGCATTATTGGTATTACTGATTTTGCACAAGATTCACTTGGTGATATTACTTTTGTAAACCTTCCACAAGTTGGCGAAAGTTTCACAAAAGGACAAGAAATGGGTGTTGTTGAATCTGTAAAAGCTGCAAGTGATATTTATATGCCTTGTGATTGTAAAGTTATTGCTGTAAATGAAGCTGTTATTGACAACCCAGAAATTGTAAATAAAGATCCTTATGGTAATGGTTGGCTTATCCGTGTAAGCATTGCAGGAGCTACTGACGGGCTTTTATCTGCAAATGATTACGCAGCAAAATGCACACACTAATTTTGTTAAACTTCTCTTTTTGGGAAGTTTTTTAATTTTGAAAAAGGATACATTATGCCTTATATTCCACATACAGAACAAGAACTGCAAGAAATGCTCCAAGTTATTGGGGTAAATAGTCTTGATGATCTTTTTGCAGACATTAAAACTGATATGCGTCCAAAATCCTTCAATCTCCCTGAAGGAAAAAGCGAATCAGAACTTACTGCCTATTTTGAAAACATGGCAAATAAAAATAAAATTGATTTTGTCAATTTTTTAGGTGCAGGATATTATAATCACTATATTCCAAAAGCTGTTGACGCTCTTGCTTTGCGTGGTGAATTTTTAACTTCCTATACCCCTTATCAACCAGAAGTTTCACAAGGCACACTCCAATCTATTTATGAATATCAAACAGCTGTTTGCCGTTTGCTTGACATGGATTGTACCAATGCCTCCCTTTTTGATATTGGTCATGCTCTTTTTGAAGCTGGTATGATGGCTACCCGCCAAACAAGAAAACATACTTGGATTATTGACGAAGCCATTAATCCAATTTGGCGTAAAATGCTTGCTACATACAGTGCAAACCAAAATATTAATATTATCACCATTCCTCACAATAATGGTATGTCTGATAAAGAAGCACTCATTAAAGCCATTGATGATTCTTGTGCCACTGTTATGGTACAAAATCCCAATTTCTTTGGTGCTATTGATGATTTTACTGATGTTTTCAATGCAGCAAAAGCTCACAAAGCTTTAGGCGTTATTTCTGTATATCCTGTAATGCAAGCAGTTCTTAAAACTCCAGGTGAAATAGGTGCTGATATTGCAGTTGCTGAAGGACAAAGTCTTGGTATGCCTCTTGCTTTTGGTGGTCCATATCTTGGAATAATTGCTTGCAAACAAGATTTAGTACGCCAAATTCCTGGTCGTATTGTTGGTAAAACCAATGATTTAAATGGCAAAGAAGGTTTTGTTCTTACCTTACAAGCTCGTGAACAACATATTCGCCGTGCAAAAGCAACTTCTAATATTTGTTCCAATCAAGGACTTTGTGCTTTAAAAAGTATTATCCACATGGCTCTTTTAGGACCTGAAGGACTTATTAGAACAGCAGAAACTTCTATGTATTTAGCTCGTATTTTAGCTGATAAACTCACTAAACTTCCAAATGTTAGTCTTTTAAATAACGCACCTTTTGGAAATGAATTTGCTGTAAAACTTCCTAAAAATGCAGAAGAACTTATTAGTAAAATGGCTGAACATAATTTCCTTTTAGGTTTCCCTGTTGGACAATATTATAATAATATGGATAATGTTCTTCTCATTTCTTGCACAGAAAAAAATACAGAAGAACAAATTAATAATCTTGTTAGCACTCTCGGAGGTCTTCTATGAAAACCCTTTTTGATAAATCAGTAAAAGGGCGAGTAGGAGTTATTCCAGCAATGCCTCAAAAACGTGCTGAAGAAATGCTTCCTCAAAACCTTTTACGTTCTAAGAAACCAAATTTACCAGAACTTTCTGAACTTGATGTTATCCGTCATTTTACCCAAAATTCTCATAAAAACTTTTCTGTTGACGGAAACTTCTACCCTCTTGGCTCTTGCACTATGAAATATAATGCAAAAGTTCTTGAACATATAGCTTCTTTACCCGGTTTTACCCAAGTTCACCCTTTTATCCCTCAAATTAAAGGTGGAGAAAAATATACACAAGGTGCTTTACAAGCTGTTTATGAAACAGAACAATTACTTTGTGAAATTAATGGAATGAAAGCCTTTACCACCCAACCAATGTCTGGTGCTAATGGCGAATTTACTGGAGTTATGCTTATTGCTGCTTACCATAAAGATAAAGGTAACAAAAAAACAAAAATCGTAGTTCCTGATTCTTCACATGGTACAAATCCAGCATCAGCTATGATGGCAGGTTATGAAGTTATTAATATTGAATCTAAAGACGGTATGGTTGACCCTGATGCTTTAGAAGCTGCTCTTACTGATGATGTGGCAGCTCTTATGATGACTTGCCCAAATACTCTTGGTCTTTTTGAAAAACACCTTCCAAAAATTGTGGAAAAACTTCGCAAAATTGACGCTCTCCTTTATTATGACGGAGCAAACCTAAACGCTATTATGGGTAAAATGCGTGTTGGTGATGTTGGTTTTGACGTTGTACATTTAAACTTACATAAAACAATGGGTACTCCACATGGTGGTGGTGGTCCTGGTTCTGGTTGCGTTGGCGTAAGTGAACGTTTAGAACCATATTTACCTGTTGGACGTGTTGTTAAAAACACCGATGGAACATTCAAACTTAGTTTTGATTTTCCAAAATCTATTGGTTATATTGCACCATTTTTAGGTAACTTCTCTGTTTTCTTAAAAGCTCTTGCTTATATCAATCGTCTTGGAAAAGAAGGTATTCCAAGAGCAGCAGAATATGCTGTTCTCAATGCAAACTATATGCGCAAAAAAATGGAAAAATTCCTTATTGTTCCATATAATCGCGTTTGCATGCATGAATTTGTTTCTTCTCCTCCAGAAGGTATGAAAGCTCTTGATTTAGCAAAAGCTTTACTTGAACATGGTATTCATGCTCCTACAATTTATTTCCCACTTATTGTACATGAATGCCTTATGTTTGAACCAACAGAAACAGAAAGTAAAGAAACTCTTGATCATTTAGTTGCTCTTATGGAAGAATTTGTAGCAGAAGGAAGTAAAAATCCTGCTTATCTCCATGATATGCCACTTTCTACCCCTGTTCGTCGTTTAGATGAAACACAAGCAGCTCGAAAAAT
The DNA here is from genome assembly GCA_020024815.1 of Mailhella sp. GTDB lineage: Bacteria > Desulfobacterota > Desulfovibrionia > Desulfovibrionales > Desulfovibrionaceae > Taurinivorans. Next base: position 2,264 of record JAHHTE010000057.1, on the reverse strand, counting down.
GATACTTAAACAAGAAGAAAATTAAAATATCCCTATTAATAAAAGCCCTTTTATAAGGGCTTTTATTTTTTTTGAGAAGAGAACTTTTGAAAAAGTTCTCCTCTCAAACTCTCCTCTCAAAACTTTTTAACTCAAAAGCTCTTTTCTATGCAAAAGAGCTTTTGTTTTTTCTCGTTCATTATGTTAATTTAATAAAAAATAAAATTAATTTAGAATAATATCTTAACGATAACTAAAACATTTCTATCTTTTTTTTCATAAAAAAAGCCCTTAGAAAAGGACTATTATTTTATTAGCATTCTTTAGAAGATCATATAAAATGTTGTATAACTTTAAAAGCACACATTAACCCTGCAAAACCAATTACCACTAATAATATTTTTTTAAATAATGATTGTGTAATATATTTTATTAAAGGAAAAGATAAAAACATTCCACAAATCCCCGCAGGTACACCTATCATAATATATTGCAAAAACTCTTTTGTATAAAAACCTGCTAAAAAATGAGAAATACAGCTTGTACCTGTAATAAGAATTAGAGCTACTCCTAAAGCTCCCAATGCTTTTTGTTGTTTCCACCCTGTATACAAAATAAAAATTGCAAGAGGAGGACCTGTAAAAGAGATAGTAGATCCAAACAATCCTGATGCAAAACCACAAACTCCACCAACAAAAAAACTATTTCTTTCTCCAGAATATGAATATTTATGTAAAAAAGACCAAATAACATAAGTAATTAAAAATAAAGACATGAATATTTCAAGTATAATAGGTGAAACAACACGTAAAATATAAGCTCCTATTAATGCTCCTGGTATAGCACAAATAATTGCTGGAAGTACAATACGCAAATGAAACTCTGAACGATATTTAATCGCTAATACAGAGGATAAAATGGTTACCATAATGCAAGCAATGGGAACTATCAACTGAATATCCATAAATAACGTCATAAATGGAACAGCCATAAGAGCTGCCCCCATTCCACTAATTCCATTCACAAATCCAGCTAAAGCCCATATAAACGCAAAAAACACAAATTCCATAAATGCTCCTTTGCGTTTTATTTACTTTTTTCTTTTATAATATACAAGTAAGATAATAAATTCACGTCAGTACTAAAGTTCAATATACTTATAAATAATTCTAACGTATTTTACTATAATAAAAATTTATAACTAAAAATTATACTCCATAAAAATAGGCTAGCTAAGTAAAATACTTTTTATTTTTCCTAACAAAAAGATACGCCATTATCTATCATATTTCTTATTATTTTACATAAAACCCATTTTATGAGTTTTTTCTTCTTGTTTTATTTCTTGTTCTTGCAACAAAAGTTTTATAATTTCTTTTTTATCTTCAATACAACCAAGAATTTCTGCTTTCTTTTTTGTTACCACAAAATCAGCTGGTGAAAGAAAATTAAAAGGCGTACTATCAATATCATTAAAATAAAAGAAAAATTTAAACGCTAATTGTACTTGTTCTTTTTTCATAAATTGATAATTTACTTTAAATGTAAAACGTCTTAAACTTGCTTTATCCATTTTACTCATAAGATTTGTAGTACAAATAAAAGGAAAAGTATGATTTTCCATTTGTGTAAGCATTTCATTTACAGCACTTATTTCAAAATTTCTTACAGCAAAATTTCTATCCATTAAAAAACTATCTGCTTCATCAAAAACAAGCATAGCTTCTTTCTCTTTTGCTTCTAAAAAAGCATTGGCAATATTTTTTTCTGTCTCTCCGATAAATTTATCTATTAAATCAGAACAACGTTTTTTTACAATAGTTATACCTAATTGTTTTGCTAAATACTCTGCATAAGCTGATTTTCCCGTTCCTGATACGCCGTAAAGACAAAGAGAAAAATCTTGTTTTTTTAAATTAACTAATTGCATAGTAAGACGCTCTAAATCTGTATCTGTATTTAATAAATTTAGATTAAAATTCATTTCTTCCACTTGCGTATGTTTTTTGACTATTTCTCCATCATTATACGCTTTTTCTAAGGTATCTAAACACGTAATTATTTCATTTATTCCACCTTTTGCTATCTTTGCTGATTTTACAGCAGAATTAATAAAAGACGGTGATAAATTATAACGTTTTGCAAAATCTACTGCTTTTTGATCATCACACATAATTTTTGCTTTTTGCATTTCTTTTTTCCACATATTCGCACGAACAGACAAACTAGGTTTTTCAAATTTAATAGCATAACTAAAACGCCTTAAATACGCTTTATCTAATAAA
>JAHHTE010000056.1 GCA_020024815.1 Mailhella sp. | reverse complement strand
CTCTCTATACCTAATAAGTAAAATAATTTTAAAATATTTCCCAATAACACACTATTATTGATACTGTTTTTTATAATTTAGAAAAAATAAAAATTCTTTTTCTTACAAAAAAAAACGTATTGATTAAAAAGTTTTGAGGAGAGAGTTTAAGAGGGGAACTTTTTCAAAAGTTCTCCTCTCAAAAAAAAAAAACATTCTCTACTCAAAAAAAATCCCCATAAAAAAAGCTCATCTATATAAAATAGATGAGCTTAGAGCAAGGAACTGGTTTATAAGGAGAGATTAATTTTTTATGCGTGTAATGTGCAATAATCAGCTAATGTAATAGGTGAAAATGGTTGTCTATTTTTCAAAATGCCAACTTTTTCCACATTTTCCCCAACACATTGGGCGATAATTTCAGCCAAAGCAGTACCACACATACGACCTTGACAAGGACCCATTCCAGAACGAGTTACTATTTTTACTTCTGATGGAGTTGTATACCCTTCTTTTACTGCTTGTCTTATTTCACCAGCTGTAACACATTCACAACGACAAATAATAGTATCATCAGGAACATTATAAACTTCAGGGTTAGGAGCAAAAACATAACGCAAATAATCACGAGCTTTACAAAGAAGTTCCATTTTATCGTAATAATATGCCATTTTTTCTTTTACTTCTTTAGTTGGCACAACTCCTAAATCTTCAGCAACAGCATAGCCACAAACATAACCTTTCCACATAGCAGATTCTCCACCATGCACAAAAGCATTATCGCCTGCAACAAAGATATTATTCACGCTTGTACGTCCATACTTATCTGTTTTAGGGTACCAATAACGTTGCACATTATCCCAAGCTAATTCCATATTTAAAGCATTAGCAACTTGTAAACGTGAAATTATACCTTCATGGCGAATAAGAACAGAAGTTTTTATTTCATGCTCTTTTCCATTTTTAATATAGCGAATTTTTTCAACAAATTCATCACCAAGAGCCTCAACTTGTGTAACGCCAGTTATAATTGGTACTCTTGATTTAATAATTTCCATAGCAAGGTGCATACCATGTTTAAAATATGGCATATCTTGAAAAATTCTACCCATATGCACAGAAGCTGTAATTTTATTGCTAAAACGTCCTGTATCAAGCCAAGCAGCAATAGGAATATTATGTTCAATAAGATGAACAGCTAATGCCATTAATAAAGGTCCATTACCACAAAGTACAATAGGTTCTTTTTCACTTGGTAATTCACCTTGGGAACGAAAAAGCATTTCCGCAGCACCGGCAGTATATACACCGGGTAATGTCCACCCTTTGAAAGGAACAGCCCGTTCAAAACCACCAGTAGCAAATACTATTTTACTTGCAGAAATCTTTTTTACTTCTTCAAGACTTTTGCAAAAAACAGTATTATTTTCCATACCCCAAACAGTTGTATTAGGCAAAAAATTAGCCTTACTTGCATGAAATTTTTCTATAAGGTCATTACCTATTTCTAGGGTTCTTTCATCAAGAACATCAGTAATTGATGGCAAATGAATATTTCTAAAAATCTGCCCACCTATTGTTGCATATTCATCAACAACTGTTACATCAAGCCCACAAGATCTTGCAGCTATTGCAGTAGCAAGCCCACTAGGACCTGCACCGACAACGAGTAAATCAATATTATCAGCCATATACTACCCCTTATCGGTTTTGCTTTTATATTGTCTACGTATTACCATGCCTTCACGAACAGGAACAAGACAAGATTGCACATTTTCAACACCATCAATTTCCATCATACACTCAAAACAAACCCCCATAAGACAAAAAGGAGATCTAGGACTACCATCTTTTGCATTATGAAAAGCATGTTTTTCATGTTTATGCCCAAGCACAGCTGCTGCAACACTAATAGAGGCAGGAACTTGAATATCCTCACCATCAACATTAATACGTACTAAATCAGCCATAACATTTCTCCTACACAGAATACCCAAAACGTTTTAATGTCATGCTACTTGCAACTTCAGGCAAAGCTCCACCTAAAATATAATCAGCAAGATAGGTACTATGTGCAGCTGCCATAGTAACAGCACTATGCGTATTAATAACTGTTACTTTTTCATGTTCTGGTAAATGGCTGTATATAGCAACATTATCATTAGGCATAACCCTAAGACCTGGCCAAGAACGAATAATACGTTTTTTACCAAGTTCAGGCCAAACACGTAATGCCCATGCACCTTCTTGTGCTACTGTATGAGGAACAACAGTAGCATCATGCCCACGTGTTTCATGTTTAAAACCAATAATTACTGTACCTGCAACAGTTTGTGTACAACCTAAAACAGGAATAGGCATTACAAAAGGCATACGCTCTGTTAAAAGAACTTGTCCTTTATCTGCAAAAATTGGTAAATCATTAATTGAAAACTGCACTAAACGCTTATTAGCAAGCCCACAAGCAAGAACTAATCTATCACAATAATATGTGCCTTTTTCTGTTTGTACACTATAACTGTTTGCTTTTGGTTCAACAGAATAAACAATAGTATCATTAACAAATTCAACACCAATTTTTGTTAATGCTAAACGGTATGCTCGCATTAAAGCTAATGGATTTAAAAAACCATCATCTTCACACCAAGCTGCTCCACAGACTTCAAAACCAAATGGAATTTTAGGTAGTTTTTTTTCTAATTCTGACCTATCAATCATATTTCCATTATATTCACCTAATACATCTCTTAATCCTTCAATATAATCACCACGTTTTTTATATTCTTCTTCACTAAGAACAGGTATTAAACCACCTTCAAAATATGCTGGAACTTTTATGCCTGAAATTTGATATAATTCATCAAGAATACGAGGAAATTCTTTACGAGATAAAAATCCCCATTTTGCATATTCAGGTCTATGTAAAAATTTTGATTGGCACCAAATCAAGCCTACATTGGTTCTTGATGCTCTGTTAATATCTGTTGGAGCATCAAGAACAGCAATTTTTAACCCTTTGTTTTTTATTGCTAATCCATAAGCAATAGCAACACCACTTATCCCACCACCAGCAACAATTATATCATATTCTCTTTGAGAACTTTGCATAAATATCCTTTTGGAATAATTATTCTTTGTATGCAACGCAAGCAACTTCTACACGTAAATCGCTCATCATTTGTGCTTGAACTGTAACTCTTGCTGGTGCGTGTTCTGCACTAAAATATTGTGCATACACTTTATTGAAATCACCAAAATCTCGTGGATCAGCTATCCATGCTTCAACTTTAATAACATCATTCATGCTATATCCTGCTGATTCCACAACTTTTTTCAAATTATCAAGAGTTACTTTAGCTTGAGTAAGCATTGTTCCATAAACAATTTCCCCTTTTTCATCACGTGGAACTTGTCCTGAAACATATAAAAATCCACCTGCACTAACTGCTTTTGCAAAAGGTAATGCCCCTACTTTTGGTGTGCCAAATCTTTCAATACTCATATCTTCCACCTCTTTCCTTATTTTACAGCTAAATTCATTTCTTTTAAAAGTTGTTGCATTTCAACATATTGTGCATCAACATCTTTTTTCAAACTAGCACCATCTTCATAACCAATATCAAAACCAACATTTTCTAACGCTTTGATAAATTCAGGATTTTCTGCAATTTTCTTTGTAACTTCTTCTAATTTTTGCTTAACATCAGCTGGGATACCTTTTGGTGCAGCAATACCTGCCCATGCTATAAAATTGCCATCATAGCCTAATTCATTAAAGGTAGGAACTTCTGGATGTTCTTCCATTTTTGTTCCAACAGCTAATAATTTTAATTTATCACCAGCAACTAATGCATCAAAATTTGCTTTGAAAACAAAGGTAATATCTCCATGTTTACCAAGAATAGATGTTGCAGCCTCTGCACCACTAGCATACTCAACTACTTTTAAATTAACATTATTTTTATGTAACCAACTTCTAAAAGCTAAAGCTACCCAGCTTGTTGCAGAAGGACTACTAAATGTATATTTACCTTGATTCGCACTTGCATCATTTTGAAATTCTTTTAAATCTTTCCAAGGGGCATCAGGGTAAACAATTACTCCAGTGTTAGAAGTTGCAAAACGGGCAATATAATCAAAGCTATCTTTTGATAACCCACCAGCATTGGTTGTGATTGGGAGCATAACACAAGGTCCTGCTTGTCCTAAAAAGAGTGTGTATCCATCAGCTCTTGCTCGTGAGGCAAACATAGTACCAGTTAATCCGCCACCACCAGTTTTATTTACAACAAGCACAGGTTGTCCTAATTCTTTTTTTGCAAATTCTGCCCAAACACGAGCTGCAATATCAGAATCACCACCAGCTCCATAAGGGCTAACCAATGTAATAGGTTTTACAGGATACTCTGCAAAAGCTTCTCCTATTACACTAAATCCCATGACCATTGCTAAAGCTACAACAGAACCAAATAATTTTTTAATACTCATACTACACTCCTTTATTGACCTAATTGAATATTATCATCATAAAGCTTTTTTGCTTTACGTGTACGCATACGGAAAATACTAAATACACTTACAACGCAAAGAATAAGTAAAAATACTGCAAATGGACTTTTTACAAATATTGTATAATCTCCACCTGAAAGACTCATACTTTGATCATACGCTTTTTCTAAAATTGGACCTAAAATAAAACCAATAATTAATGCTCCTGCACTAAAATGGAATAAACGCATAAGGTATCCAATAATACCAAAACAAATAAGGCAGAAAATATCAAATAGACTTTGGTTGATAGAATATGTTCCAAGAAAAGCAAAAATAGTTACGCAAGAGAAAATAAGGCTTTTTGGTAAATCAACAATTTTAATCCATAATCTAAAACCAAACTTTGCAACAAAGAAAAGTAAAATATCACAGAAGAAAAGAGCTGCAAAAATACCATATACAATAGAAGTATGTTCAATAAAAATGTTTGGTCCAGGAGTTAAACCTTGAATTAAAAATGCACCCATTAAAACAGCTGTTACGTCATCACCAGGAATACCAAGTGTAAGCATAGGTATCATAGCAGAACTTGTTACAGCATTATTAGCAGCTTCAGGTGCCATACAACCTTGAATACTACCTTTTTTGAATTCATCAGGATTTTTAGATTTTCTTTGTGCTTCAGAATACGCCATAAATGCAGCAGGAGAAGCTCCTAAACCTGGCATAGCCCCAATAATTGAACCAATAAGACCAGAACGTAAAATTAAAAGGAAGTTTTGTTTATATTCTTTGAAAGAAAGTGTTCCATTTTCACCTTTCAAAGTAAATTGTTGTTGCACATAATTTCTCACACATGCACCAACTTGGTGAATAATTTCAGGTAAACATAATACCCCAATAACCATTGGAATAAGTTGAATACCAGAAAGTAAATAATCACTACCAAAAGTAAAACGAATAGCTCCACTTACCCCAGAAACCCCAATCATTGAAAGCAAAATACCAAAACCAGCACAGATCATACCTTTCAAAATTGAGTTACCAGAAATACTACCTACAACAGTCAAAGAAAGTAAAATCAAACAAAATTGTTCTACTGGACCAATTTTCAATGCCATTGTTGAAATAGGTACAGCAACAAGCATAAGTAAAAGATTACCAAACATACCACCTGTAACAGAACCTGCTAAGGCTGCATTTAATGCTTTACCCGCTTGGCCACGTTTTGTTAGGGGGTGTCCTGCCATTGATGTACAAATAGCTGGTGGAGCGCCCGGAATATTTAACAAAATACCAGTAATTGAACCACCATAAATCCCTGCTTTATATATACCTAAAAGCATAGGTATACCAACAAGGGGACTTACATAAAATGTTAATGGTAATAAAATAGATATTGCCATAATTCCAGAAATACCAGGAATTGCACCAAATAACAGCCCAACACATAAACCAAAAGCAATAGCTCCAAGTGATGCGGGATTTAAAATTGAGATAATACCACCAATAATTGACTCAATCATACATTTTTCCCCTATTGGAATAAAACACCGGTTGGAAGTAAAATTTGTAAACCATAAAGACTAGCATAGTACAAAGCTATTGTGAAAAGTATTGAACCTATTGCTCCAAGGAAAAACTTTTTCATGCCTAATAATGTTGCTATTAAGAGCATAACAATAGGTGTTGAATACATAAAACCAATATAATTTAAAGCTGCCAAGTATCCAAAAAGAATAATTAAATAAAGAATAATTCTACCAACAGGAATATGTTCTTCACTACATTCAACATATTCATCTATTGTTGTTGATTGCTTCCCGTTTTTATAGTCATAATAACATTTAATACTATCAAAAACGAGTAAAAAACACATAATAACAACTGTTATTGTAATTGCTCTTGGAAAAAGAGTTTGGTTCATTGCTATTGCAAAAGTTTGTTCAATTAATGATTCCAAAAACACATTGAAAACAAAATAAAAACAAAGCAAAATAACACTAATTGCTATTTCCAAAATTACCCTATTTTTTACACTAATTTGCATATACTCTCCTATATTTTCCATTGCACAGTTGAGTGTACAAGTTGCATTAGTGAATTAATATCATAAACAGGAACATGACTCTTTTGTTGAATTTGCTTAGCAAATGGTGGTAAATCAGTACATTCCAATAATAATGCATCTAATTTTTTATCATTTATAAAACATAAAGCTGTTCCTACAATTTCTTTTTCCAATAATGGAAGATTGAAATCAAATCTTTTTCCTTCAATAACTGTTTCCCAAAATTCTGGATTTCCTTCCATACCTTCAATAAATACAGAATCATAATCAACAGAACAAGCTTCTAAATGTTTAGAGCCTAAAGCTTTTTTAGATGCTGTTAAAATCCCTATATTTGCTTTTTCACCATGCATAATACGAATTAATGGTAACTGTAATAAGCTTGACATAAAAACAGGAATATTCACAGATTCAGCTATTTCTTTTTGAAACAATGCCATAAATCCACAGCTTCCAGTTATTGCTTTTACACCTTCTTTTTCAAGTTCTTGTGCTGCTTGAATAAGTGGAGTTATCATTTCTTTTGATGGATTAAAAAGTAATTTAGGAATATCAAGTCCTTTTAAAACTTTTGTTACAGTAGGAAAGTTATATGTTCTTGGATTTCTAAGATGCCCTCGCATTTTAGGAAAATAGGACTCTAAACATAAAATACCGATTGGTATTTCATAATACAACTTTCCGCCTTTATAAATTTCAGACTCGTACATAATAACCTCCTGCCCTTAGAATAGCATAGAATATACCATTTACAAATTTATACAACATTACAATATGTTATAAGTAACTTTATAAACATTTTATAGAGAATAATATATAAAATCGTAATAAAACGTTACGATTTTATCCTTATTTTTCATATAATTTAGCCTGATCCCTTGAAAAACCTAGCTTGACAAGACTAAAAAATAATCGTAATTAAACGTTACAACGTAACGAAACATTACAAATAGAGTATAGGATTTTATAAAATGGCTATCGCTCCTCAAACATTTCAAGAAATGGATCTTGCTATTTCTTTATCTCACGAACGTTCAAAAGCATATAAAATTGATCCTAATATTACTAAAGCTCCTGAATCTTCGCGATTAAAACCAGGTGAACTTAAAACAAGAATTGAAAATCAAAAAACTTTTTATACTATTGCCAAAGATCAAATAGATAGTCTTTATAATTTACTCAAAAGTACAGGTTTTTGCATGGCTTTGGCAGATAAAGAAGGATATGTTCTTTATATTGTTGGTGATGCTGATTTAGAAGAACATTTTAGAAATAGGCATTGCACACCGGGGTATAGATGGACAGAAAAAGATATGGGAACTTGTGCTATTGGCATTACTTTAGCTGACAAAAAACCTATTTTTGTTCCCGGTAACAAAATGTACGCCACATTAGCACAAACAATTAGTAATTCTGGTGCTCCTGTTTTTGATGTTGATGGAACACTTTTAGGCGTTATTTCCTTAAGTGGGTATACACATAAAATGCATATTCATACCTTAGGTCTTGTTTGCCAAGCTGCTGAAGCTGTTACATCAAGAATAAAAGAACAAATTCATACAAAACAATTAGCTATTAAAAATAAATATATGTCTGCTCTTCTTGAGGCTGGAACTCGAGGTATTGTTACAGTTGATCCAAAAGGCTGTATTGTCCAAACAAATAAAAAAGCCCAAGTTATGTTAGATTTACCTGATAATTGTATAGGAAAATCCTTTTCTTTATTAACAAAAACACATTTTAATTTTGAACAAATCTTACAAAAAGGAAAACGCTTTTTAGCTAGAGAAATAACAACAGCAAAAGGAACAAACTTTTTATCCCTTGATCCTGTTATTATGGATAATGGTGAAATGGTTGGAGCTATTTTAAGCCTTACCGAAAAAAAAGAAATTGTCCAATTAGCAATGGAAATGACAGGTTCACAAGCTCATTTTACATTTAATTCTATTATAGGTAAAAGTGCTACCATACAAAAAGCTATTGAAATTGCTAAAATAGCTGCAAAAAATAGTGCATCATTATTAATTTATGGTGAAACAGGTACAGGTAAAGAACTTTTTGCTCAAGCTATACATAACGCTAGTGATAGATGCAAAAAACCTTTTGTAGCTTTAAATTGTGGTGCTATTCCCAGTGAACTTTTGGAAAGTGAATTATTTGGCTATGAAGAAGGAGCTTTTACAGGAGCACAAAAAGGTGGCAGACCTGGAAAATTAGAACTAGCTGATACTGGAACATTATTTTTAGATGAAATAGGTGATATGCCTTTTAATATGCAAGTAAAATTACTTCGAGCTTTACAAACAAGTGAAATACGCCGTGTAGGTGGTATCCGTACTATACCTATTGATATACGCATTATTTCTGCAACCAATAAAGATTTAAAAAAAGAAATTCAACAAGAACGTTTTCGCCCTGATCTATATTACAGAATAACAACACTTTCTATCACAATTCCAGCTTTACGTGATAGACAAGAAGATATTCCCTTACTTTTAGAATATTTTTTAAAACGCCATAACACACAATTAACCATTGAAAATAGTATAAGTTTAAAAGCAAAAGACTTGCTTTTACAATATCAATGGCCAGGTAATATACGCCAACTTGAAAGTGCTGTGGAAAGAGCCATTCATTTAGCTGATGGAAAAATTATTAAACCAGAACATTTTGGTATACAAAAAGCAGAAATTCAAGAAAATACTAATAATACAAAACTTACGTTAGATGAAATAGAAAAAGACGCTATTGAAAAAAGCCTTAATTATCATCAAGGTAACCTTACGCAATGTGCTATTGCTCTTGGAATTAGTAGACCCACACTTTATAGAAAATTAGAAAAATATCATATTGATATTGCAATAACAAATTAAAAAATATTTTCAAATGAGTTGTAATGATAAAACATATTGCTATATTTCTAGATCAACTTTCTTAAAAAAAAGAACTAAAAAAATACATTCTCAAACACGCCTTTCAAAACTTTATTTTTTACACTAACCAAAATACTCTATTTTAATAATTAGTGAATTGTAAAATATACCCTATTATAAAAGCCCTTTAAACAAAGAGCTTTTACAATTTTTTAAACTAAATTTTGTTACTCCGTATCTATAACAATTAAAATTATATGTTATTTACTTTTAGAAATAAATCTACTTGTCTTATTAACAGCATTTAATATTGTACTTGCTTCTAAATGTGCATAACGTTGTGTCATCTTTGGATCACTATGACCAAGAACTTTTTGTACTTCATAAAGAGAACAACCATTATTCACCATAAAAGAAGCATAAGAATGTCTTAAATCATGTAAACGTACTCCTGTAAGGTTACAATCTCGTTTTACTTTTTCCCATAAATAATAAGGACATGCCATTGCACCTACTCCATTTTTATTGGGAAAAACCCATTTTGGATGTGTTTTAGGAATATTTTTTAAAACACTAATTGCTTCATAAGAAAGTGCAATATGTCTTGTTTTTCCAGATTTTGAAACAGGAATAACTAACATTTTTTTACTAAAATTTATATCTTGCCACCTTGCTTTTAATATTTCACTTTTTCTTGCTCCTGTAAAAAGAAGTAATTTAATAAAAGCTGCACCTTTTTCAAGAGATGATTGATCAAGATATTTTAAAACCATACTTGCTTCTTTTTGTGTTAAAAAACGTTCTCGTGCTGGTGGAGTTCTAAAACTTCTAACTTTTTCACAGGGATTACATACTCTATCAATAATACCAAAACGAACAAGTGTTGAAAAAATAACTCGTACTAATGCCATTATTCTATTACAAGAACTAAAAGATAATCCATTTTCATTTAACGTTTTTTGCCATTTTTCTAACTGATAATGCGTTATTTCATGTACATTACAACTTCCAAGATGAGGATATATATACTTATGCAACATAAATACATCATGTTGCCATGAACGTTTACGAAATTTTGTAAAAGGTAAATAACTTCGTTCTACAAAAACCTTAAATTCAATACTTCTTTTTGTGCTTAATTCTCCTCCTGTTTTAGGGTCTTTTCCTGAATTAACCATCATTTCTGCTATATAAGCTAATTTTCTTGCTTCAACAGCATCTACTCTTTTTTTTTCTGATAGACGGTAAAATTTGTATTTTTCATTATATATTTTGTAACGATACAACCAAACAATTTCGCCTGATGGTCTATGTTCTAAAATAAAATTATGAATATCTTTATCAAAATATCGAACTAGATTATTTGTTTTTTTATTAATTATTTCTAAATAAAAATCTTGTGTAAGATTACATTTTGGCATTGTTTTTCCTCATTATTTCATAGTAAAAAAAAAAGGTCTGCAATTAATCATATACAGTCCTTTAAAAGAATTCAAATAAATCAAATAAAAACAATATGTAATAATCATCACTTTGTAATTTTAAATATTTCATAAACTTTTTAAATTGTAACGACATAGAATACATATTATAT
>JAHHTE010000055.1 GCA_020024815.1 Mailhella sp. | reverse complement strand
GTTATAGTGTATTACTATAAATTAATTGAAATTTTTATATAAAATAGAATGTGTTAGAAAAATAATAGTAATTTTTTTTATAATAAAACATAAAAAAAAAGAGGTGGCATTTGCCACCTCTTATAATTTGTATGCCTAATAATTAGTTAGGGCAAACTTCAGATAAAGCTTTGTCGAGAGCTGCAACGATTTGATCGATTTCTTTAGTTGTAGCAATAAGAGCTGGGCTGAAGCAAAGGGTATTGTTGAATTCTTTGAAAGAACGTGAAGTTTTACCAATGATAACACCTTGTTCCATGCATTTTCCAACAATTTGGTTGCAAGTAGCTTCTTCAGCAGGAGCTTTGGTGTTGCGATCTTTTACAATTTCAACACCGCAGAATAAGCCTTTACCACGTACATCACCGATGCAATTGTGTTTTGCTTTTAAACCGTTGAGTTTTTCTAAGAAATATTCACCAGTTTTTACAACGTTATCAAGAAGTTTTTCGTCTTCAATGATTTTGAGGTTTGCAAGAGCAGCAGCAGGACCAGAGGTGCAACCACCAAAGGTACTAATATCACGGAAGTAACCTTCACGGTCGCTTGGTTCTGAAATGAAGTCTTGGAAAACTTTTTCAGTTGTAACTGTGCAAGAAATAGCAGCATAACCAGAAGCAACACCTTTAGCCATGGTTACGATGTCTGGTTGTACGTCAAAGTGTTGGTAACCGAACCATTTACCAGTTCTACCAAGACCGCATACAACTTCGTCAATAATAAGAAGAACGTCGTATTTCTTACAAATTTCAGAAACTTTTTTGAGGTAATCTTGTGGAGGAACAAGAACACCACCACCAGCAGTGATAGGTTCAACGATAACACCACCAACAGTGTCAGGTCCTTCAGCTAAGATAACTTTTTCAAGTTCTTCAGCAAATTTAGCACCAAGAGATGGATCTTGTGGATCTAAGCCGTATGGGTTACGGTAGCAGTTAGCTGCTGGGAAAGAAACGAATCCTGGAGTGAAAGGACCATATTGCATTTTACGTTCTTCTTGTCCGCAAGCAGAAAGAGTAGTAATAGTTGTACCATGGTAATCACGATCACGATAAAGAATTTTGTTTTTCTTTCCGCCATGTTTCAACATAGAAATTTGACGAACAATTTTGAATGCTTTTTCGTTTGCTTCAGAACCAGAGTTAGAGATATATACACGGCTCATACCTGGCATTTTAGAGATAAGTTTTTCAGCAAATAAAGCAGTAGGAATGTTACCAAATGAGTTTGCAAAATAGCAAAGTTTTTTCATTTGTTCTGCAACAGCGTCAACAATTTCAGTACGACCATAACCAACGTTTACAGTCCAAACGCCACCAGATACAGCATCGAGGTATTCTTTACCATTGATGTCGTAAATGTGCATTCCTTCACCACGTTCGAAAACAGTGATGTCTTTTGTTTCAAATACTTTATGTTGTGTAAGGTGGTGCCATACATATTTTTTATCAAGAGCAATAATATCTTCTTTTTTGCAACAAGCCATGATAAGCCTCCAAAAAAAATTTTTATAAAAAAAGCCCATAAGAGCATATTGCTCTTATGGACGTAAAATAATTAAAGAATTTCGCTTAATGCGCTGCAAGGTAAGTTAAGTTTTTCTGCAACACCTTGGAAGTAAAGTTTACCTTCGTGAGTGTTAAGACCTTTAGCAAGAGCTTCGTCTTTTTTGCAAGCTTCTTTCCAACCTAAGTTAGCAAGTTTTACCATGTAAGGTAAAGTTGCGTTGGTAAGAGTAAAGGTAGAAGTACGAGCAACAGCACCTGGCATGTTACCTACGCAATAGCAAACTACGCCATTGTGAATGAAGGTTGGGTTATCGTGGCTTGTAGCACCGTGTTTAGCAGTAGTTTCAACTGCACCACCTTGGTCAATAGCAACGTCAACGATAACAGAACCTGGTTTCATGCTGTTAACCATTTCTTCAGTTACGAGTTGTGGAGTTGCTGCACCAGGAATAAGAACAGAACCAACAACAACGTCAGCGTGTTTTACAGCTTCTGCAACGTTTAAAGAGTTTGAGTAAATGGTTTGGATTTTGTTACCATAGAGGTCGTCGATTTCACGAAGACGATTGATGTTTACGTCAAGAATGGTAACTTTAGCACCCATACCAACAGCTACTTTAGCAGCGTTGAAACCAACAACACCAGCACCAACTACTACGAAGTTAGCAGCAGGAACACCAGCAGTACCACCCATGAGTAAGCCCATGCCACCTTCGTTTTTGGTAAGAAGGTTTGCACCAACTTGAGCAGCCATACGACCAGCTACTTCTGACATTGGAGCAAGAAGAGGAAGTTGACGGTTAGGAAGTTGAACTGTTTCGTAAGCGATAGCAGTTACTTTTTTATCGAGAAGAGCTTTAGTAAGCTCTGGTTCAGCAGCAAGGTGAAGGTAAGTGAAAAGAACCATTCCTTCGCGGAAGTATTGGTATTCTTGTGCAAGTGGTTCTTTTACTTTAACAACCATATCGCCACTCCATGCTTCTTTAGCAGTAGCAACGATTTTTGCACCAGCTGCAACGTAGTCAGCATCAGAAATACCAATAGCAGTACCAGCGTCTTTTTCTACTAATACTTGGTGTCCTTTATCAGCAAGAGCTTTAACACCAGCTGGTGTGATACCTACGCGATATTCTTTGTTTTTCACTTCTTTTGGAACACTAACTAACATAGTCTTCTCCTTCAAAAATATTTGAGTTTTGGTTAAATTGTTAAAAAATCTATGTGAAACAGATTATTATTTTCTGTTTAACCTTCCGACTTTGTGTTAAGCAAAACTTGTTCCAAAATGAACTTTGTTAATTCCTTTTGTGAGTATTTGATTGAAAAGAAAAAGAATTTTTTTTATTTCATGTATAATTATAAAAAATAGAATGAAAGCATTTTTCAAAAATAAATACAAATAATGCATTTTTGACTTGGTTAAAAAACTCTAATCTGAAATTTTTATGCCTAAATGCTTTGCTTTACGAACAACAGTTGACTGACTAATTCCTAATTTTTTCGCAGCCTTATAGGTACTTCCTTCTTGTACAAGGGCATCTTTTATCATAGAATATTCAAGTTCAAATACTGCTTCTTCAAGAGTTTTGTCGTTAACTGTAATAGCAGTATTTGTTTCAATTTGTTTTTCGGAAAGAACATAAGGGTAGAGATCTGCTACTCTTATAATATTTCCTTCTGTCATTGCTGCTAAATATTCAACCGCACCGCGTAGTTCCCGTACATTACCTGGCCAAGTGTGGGCGGAAAGAGCTAATAAAGCTTTTGGAGCAAAGCTTTTAACTGTATTTAGACGTTTACAAGCATCAGATAAAAAAGATTCTGCTAATTGTGGAATATCTTCTTGGCGTTGTCGTAATGGTGGGATTTTTACTGTAAGTACATGTAAACGATAAAAAAGGTCTGCTCTAAATTCACCTTTTTCCACAAGCTCTTCAAGTGGTCTATTTGTTGCTGCAATAATACGTACATCAACATTTATGGACGCATTACCTCCAACTCTGTGAAATCCATAATTATCAAGTACATGTAAAAGTTTTGCTTGCACATTGAGAGGAAGTTCTCCAATTTCATCTAAGAGCAAAGTTCCTTTATTTGCAAGTTCAAAATATCCTTTTTTACCTGCTTGATCAGCACCTGTGAATGCTCCTTTTTCATAACCAAAAAGTTCAGAATCTATAAGGGATTCAGCAATAGCTGCACAGTTTATTGAAATAAAAGGTTTATCTTTTCTTACGCTATGTTCATGAATATATGATGCTGCTAGGCTTTTACCTGTTCCTGTTTCACCCATAAGAAGAACAGAAGATGGTGATTTTGCAACTTTTTTTAGTTGATCAAGGCAATTTTGAAAAACTTTACTATTTCCAATATATCCAGATGAATTTTCATTATTTTTTACTTCACCTTTATATTGTTTAACTGTTTGTTCTGCTTCAACAACTTTTTTATGTAAATCATCAAATTCAGTCATATCACGGATAAGTGCTACAACTCTTTGCACATTGCCATTTTCATCTAAAATTGGGGTACTTGTGTTAAGACATCTTCGACCATTCGTATAATCATCAAATTGTGTTACAACTTTTTTCTGTGCTAATGCATCTAATGTTACGCAACTATTGAATTTTCCTTGCATCATAGGAACTGTTACGTGCTTTCCTACAACATCTTTAGAGTTGATACCAGCAATTCGCTTTAATGCTTTATTGGCATGTAATGTTATGCCATTACCGTCAATGATCCATATTCCATCATGTATTGAATCTAAAAGAATTTCAAATTCATGTAAAAGGAGTTCGTATCGTTCTCCTTGTTGATAGGGGATTTCTACCCAAAAAACATAAACAAGTGGTTTTTCAAGTGATAA
This sequence comes from Mailhella sp., assembly GCA_020024815.1. Classification (GTDB taxonomy): domain Bacteria; phylum Desulfobacterota; class Desulfovibrionia; order Desulfovibrionales; family Desulfovibrionaceae; genus Taurinivorans. The sequence continues at coordinate 6,805 of JAHHTE010000055.1, read as the reverse complement.
TTCAAAATCATTGTTAGAAATTTTCTTTTTAAAACAAAGAAAAGACCTATTTTTTATTGTAAAAGTTCTAGCTTCACCATCAGGGGAGAGTTGATAAATAAAATCAGTATGATTTGCACCTATTTTGCTAAGAATAGAAGATAGTGTTTTACCAAGTATTTTTTTTTCTGTTGTATCAAAGAATAACAAGGTTTTTTCATTGCAGGCAAGGATTTTTCCTGAATCTCTTTCTAGAAGGCATGCATATAAAGGAATTGGAAAATATTCTAAGAGTGTTTTTAATATTTCAGGTATGGTAATTTCAATCATAACAGTCCTATTTTATTAGGTAAAATGTTTTGTATGAGTTGTTTCTGCATTATTTATCATGGTATTTTAGATAAAGCAAGTTGTATTTGCATTGTGCAATAAAAAATAGAATGATTAGTGATAAAAAGAGCAATGTATATATTTATATATAAAATAAATTAATAACTGGATACTTGTATTTATAAAACTATATTTATGTAAATTGACAAAGAATATAAGAAAGGCTACATGTTTAATATACATTTTCTTTGTGAAAATAATATCTTATAGAAAATGTTTGACTCGTTGGAGGATCTTATGAAAAAGATTTTAAGTTTTGCAATGGCTATGCTTTTTGCATTTTCTGGAACTGCATTTGCTGCGTATGATGGTCCTAAATTAAAATTTAGAGTTGCACACACAACTCCTCCTGGAAACCATATCACACTTGCTTATGAGAAATTTAAAGAGCTTGTTGAAGAAAAAAGTGATGGAAAAATTAAAGTTCAAGTTTTTCCTAATGCAATTTTAGGTAGTGATCGTGTTGTAATGGAAAGTGCACAACGTGGTACTATTGAAATGGCTGTAAGTTCAACACCAAATATGGCAAGTTTCTCTCCATATTATCAAGTGTTTGATTTACCTTATATTACATCACCTAAGTATCAAGAAAATTTATATAAAGCTATTGATAATGGTCCTTTAGCTGATTATATGAAGAAAATTTCTAATGAAGTTGGTCTTGAGCCTATTATGTGGGCAGAATATGGTTACAGACATTTTGTATCAGTAAAACCAATTAAAAAAGTTTCTGATTTAGCTGGTATTAAAATGCGTACAACAGATTCTCCTATCGAGATTGAAGTTGCAAAAGTATTAAAAATGAACCCAACTCCAGTTGCTTGGGGTGAAACATATACAGCTTTACAACAAAAAACCATTGATGGTGAAGGTAATACTTTCCCTCACTTATATGGTGCAAAACACCAAGAAGTTTTAAAATATGCTATTACTTCTGCACACAACTACGGTATGCAAGTTATGATGGCTAATAAAAAATGGTGGGATAGTCTTGATCCAAAATGCCAAGCTGTAATTAAAGAAGCTGTTAAAGAAGCATTAGAATATCAACGTACTGTATTATATCCTGAAAATGAAAAGAAAGCTCGTCAAGGCTTTATTGATGCAGGCATTGTTATTACAGATTTAACAGATGAAGATTTGGCTGAATTACGTAAACTTACTCAACCTGTTTGGGATAAATTCTTGCCACAATTACCACCTGATTTAGTAAAACTTGTACAAGATACACAAAAATAAAAAAATCAAAGAGCTTGCCACTAGCTTTGGCTAGTGGCTTTTTTTTATAATAGGTTGAAATTATGAAAAACGTATTAAAATTTACCAATAATCTTGAGAAACCATTTCTTTTTATTGGTATTCTAATGATGATTTTTATCATTACATATCAAACATTTTTTAGATATTTTATGTCATCTACATTAGATTTTTTATCTTCTGAAGATGTTCTTACATTTTTTACTGTAACGCTTGGTATGTCTCAAATAGAAGCATTATTTGCTTCTTGGAAAAATTCTTTAAGTTCTCATGTTGGTCTTGCTGTTTGGACAGAAGAAGCAGCTCGTTATATTTTTGTATGGACAACATATTTAGCTATTCCTTTAGCTATTAAAAATAGAACAAATATTCGTGTTGATGCAATTTTTATTAAATTTTCTGAACGTGTTCAAAATTTATTATGGGTAACTATTGATACCTTATTGTTATTTTTTGCTTTTATAATTTGTTATAAAGGACTTGAATATGTTCAAATGCAAATGGAATTTCCTCAAGTTACAGCTGCCTTACGTTTACCTTATTATATTCCTTATTTTATTTTGCCTTTAGGCTTTGGTTTAATGGTTATTAGAACACTTGAAAATCTTTTTTCTCAATTTAAATTAACAGGATTTTTAGATTTTTGCATTGGCATTTTTATTTCTGCTATTCTTCTATTGCCAGTATATTTATGGGAAGATGCAAATGCGATTTTAATGTTATTTGGTTATTTTGTACTTTTATTAATGTTTGGTGTACCTGTTGCATTTAGTTTAGGTATTTCATCATTATTAACTATTATAGCTTCTGGAACATTACCAATTGATTATGTTGCTGGGGTTGCTTTTACTTCTATTGATAGTTTTCCTATTATGGCAATTCCATTTTTTATTGCAGCTGGTGTTTTTATGAGTGCAGGTGGATTATCAGAAAGATTATTAAATCTTGCTGATGAATTACTTGGTGGTCTTGTTGGTGGTATGGCTTTGGCAAGTATTGCGACTTGTATGTTTTTTGCAGCTATTAGTGGATCAGGTCCAGCTACTGTTGCCGCTATTGGGGCAATTACTATTCCTGCAATGGTTGATAGAGGATATGATAAAATGTTTGCAGCAGCCGTTGTTGCAGCAGCTGGAGCTATTGGGGTAATGATTCCACCAAGTAACCCTTTTGTTGTTTATGGGGTTACAGCCCAAGCTTCTATTGGTGATTTATTTTTAGCTGGTATTGTTCCTGGGGTAGCAACTGGTCTTATTTTAATGGGAGTTGCGTATTTCATTGCTAAGAAAAATAATTGGCGTGGAGAAGTTAAAGATAGAAATTTTAAAACCTTATCAAAAGCTTTTTGGAATGCAAAATGGGCTGTGCTTGTGCCTGTTATTGTTTTAGGTGGTATTTATGGTGGAATAATGACTCCTACTGAAGCTGCTGCTGTTGCTGCTTTATATGGTTTAATTGTTGGATTATTTATTTATAAAGAATTAAATATGAAAAGAATGTGGGAATCATGCATTGAAAGTGCCAATATGTCTTCTGTTATCATTATGTTAATGGCAATGGCAACAATATTTGGTAATGTTATGACATTAGAACAAATTCCACAACAAATTGCAGCTCTTATCCTTAATATAACACATAACCCTATTGTTATTATTTTATTAATCAATATATTGTTATTGTGGATAGGAACATTTATGGAGGCATTAGCTGCTATTGTTATTTTAACACCAATATTATTGCCACTTGCAACACAAATTGGATTAAACCCAATTCATTTTGGGGTTATCATTGTTGTTAACCTTGCAATTGGTTTTATTACTCCTCCTGTTGGTGTTAATTTGTTCGTTGCTAGTGGTATTGCTGATGCTAAGATTCAATCAATTTCAAAAGCATCAATTCCATTTTTAATAGCTATGTTGGTTGTTCTTTTATTAATTACTTATATTCCACAAATTTCATTATTCTTATTGTAATGGGATAAAATTGTGAAAGAAAGTTTTAATTAAGTAATTTTGGAATGTTAAAATTTAATTTTGTGCTGTGAGAAGTAATCATGGTTTTATCAGAGCAAAATATTATAAAGGCAGTTAGACTATTTTTTGAATATTTTAATACTACTTCAGAAAAGGGAGTAACAATTGCATTATGCGATAAAACAGGTTTGATTGTATTTTTATTAAAAATGAAAAATGCACCTCAATTATCCTATAATATTGCAAAAGCAAAAGCAAAAACAGCTGCTATAATGCGTGTTTCAACACGCGATTTTCATACTAGACTAATAAATGAAAATTTAAAAATAGAAGATTTTGCTGGATCTGCTAAAACAGGATTGACTGGCGGTATACCCATTACAGTAGACGGTGAGTGTATTGGTGGTATTGGAATTAGCGGATGTAAACCAGATTTTGATGAGCATTTAGCATATAAGTTGTGTGAATATCTTATTGAAAATAAAGAATAAAATGATATTATAAGTTATAAATGCATTATCTATAATGCGGTTAATGGTAATATAAGTCAAACATGCATTATTGACAATGAATTACCAATGTGCTAAATTTTTCACAACTGATTTCTTTATCATTTTTTGAATAGGCACACTATATGCAAAGAGTGATTTAGAAAGTTTTAGTCAACTGACTATAAATGTTATAGGGCGTATCAATACTATAAGTAATAAAAATAACTTGATAAAATTGATACATTATTAAAAACAAAATTTAACTTGAGTATTACTCGGAGGATTATCATGCCTAAAATGACCCCCAGTGAAGCTATGGCAGAAGTACTCGTTAACGAAGGTGTAACCCACGTTGGCGGTATTATGGGTTCTGCTTACATGGACCTTCTTGACCTTTTCCCAGCTGCAGGTATTGATTTCATTTCTGTTCGTCACGAACAAACTGCAGGTCACATGGAAGACGCATATTGCCGTCTTACCGGTAAAGCTGGTGTTGTAGTTGGTCAAAATGGTCCTGGTGTAACAAACTATGTTACTGCTGTTGCTACTGCTAACATGGCTCACACTCCAATGGTTATCATTTCTCCAAGTGCTGGTTCAATTTCCATTGGTTGGGACGGTTTCCAAGAATGCGATACATGGAACCTCTTTAAACCAATCACCAAAGCATCTCTTCGTGTTCCTCATCCAAAACGTGCTGGTGATATTATGCGTACAGCTTTCCGTACTGCATATGCTCAACGTGGTCCAGTTCTCGTTGATATCCCACGTGACTACTTCTACGGTGAACTCGAAGAAGAAATTTTAAAACCTCACCAATATCGTGTTGCTCCTGGTGGTATCGGTAACCCAGCTCAATTTGCTCATGCTGTTGAAGTTATTAAAGGTGCTAAAAACCTCGTTATCGTTGCAGGTCGTGGTGTAGTTGATGCTGATTGTGTAAAAACTGTTCAAGAAATGGCTAAATTCCTTGGTGCTCCAGTTGCTACTACTTACCTCCACAACGACGCATATCCTTGCGATGACCCATTCTGGACTGGTCCTATCGGTTACATGGGTTCAAAAGCAGCTATGAGAATTCTCCAAAAAGCAGACGTTATCCTTGCTATTGGTACTCGTTTGTCTTACTTTGGTACTCTCCCACAATACGATATCAACTACTTCCCTAAAACTGCTAAAATCGTTCAAATTGATATCAACCCACAACACATTGCAAAAACTCACCCAGTTGAAGTTGGCCTTTGTGCAGATGCTAAAGACGCTTCTGAAGAACTCTTCAAACGTCTCCAAGCTGCTCTTAAAGCAAAAACTGACGCTGAATTACAACCAGTTTACAATTTAGTAAAATCTGAACTTGAAACTTGGTATAAAGAAATTGAAGACATCGCTAACGAACCTGTTGGTGAACGTAACGGTGAAAAACTTATGCACCCACGTAAAGCATTAGAAGTTGTTGGTAAATTCGTAACTGACACCAACGCTATTGCTACCACTGATATTGGTAACACTTCTTCTACTGCTAACAGCTACCTCCGCTTCAAAAATCCAAAACGTCACATTGCTACCCTTACTTTTGGTAACACTGGTTTTGCTTACCAAGCAGCTCTTGGTGCACAATTAGCTTGCAAAGAAGACACTGTTGTTTCTATTGCTGGTGACGGTGCTTGGGGTATGAGCTTATTCGAAGTTCCAACCGCTGTTCAATACAATCTCCCAGTTATTGCTACTGTTTACAACAACGGTGCATGGTGCGCAGAAAAGAAAAACCAAATCGACTTCTATAACAACCGTTTCGTAGGATCTGACATTTGGTCTAACTCTTATGCTAAGATTGGTGAAGCAATGGGTGCTGATGGTTATAAAGTAAATAATCAAGCTGACCTCAAGAACGCTCTTGAAGAAGCACAAAAGAACCGTCGTCCAGCAGTTATTGAAGTTATGACTGATGGTTGGAGACTTGCTCCTCCTTTCCGTCGTGATGCTCTTGCTCTTCCAACTCGTTTCCTTCCAAAATACGAACACTTGGATAAGAAGAACTTTAAATAAATCATTTTTGATTTATCTTGAGAGAAATCTCTTGAAGACAATATGGGACACCCGAAAGGGTGTCCTTTTTTGTTAACATATATGGTTATTTTTCTTTTTTTGGGGGAAATGATTTCCCCCAATCCCCCTCAATCAAGCAAATTTATTGAAATGAATTTCAATAAATTTGCCTAGTTTGGGTAATGATAAAAATCTTTTCTCTCAAAAAATAAAAGTTATTTTTTTGTATATTGAATATAAGTGATTTTTTACATTACGATAATGTGATTATTTGATATTCATTTTTAGAAAATAAAATGTAATGATAGAGTATATTTTAAGTTAAGTTTATCTTATTTACTTAACATATTTCTATGCTATCTTAATATTATATTTTATTTTAAATAGTAACGAGTTTCATTTTTTGGTTTAAACTGGAAATAAATAAATAAGAGGAAATCACGTTCTTACATTTGTTATTATGGTATAGGAAGTTATGGCTAAAGTCAGTAGTTAGTTATTTATAATTAATTATATAGCAAATTGTTATTATCAACAAAGACTAACTATATGTTGATAATGGTTATGCCTTTAAAAAAAAGTTTCACTCTTTTTCAGTAAGTCGTGTTGCTTTTTTGTTTTTTGGGGAATGAAATTTTTTAGGTTAATATTGGTACGTAGCATTTTTAT
>JAHHTE010000054.1 GCA_020024815.1 Mailhella sp. | reverse complement strand
GGGTTTTAGGGGGAGGACTTTTTATAAAAAGTCCTCCCCCTAAAGAAAATCAAAAAAAATATTATATTATGCTTCTGTTATATAAAAAGGAACATAGTGAACTTCTTCAGAATATTGAATAGTTTGCCCTATTTTCCATGTATGATTAGCAAAGCCTGCTTTTTTAGCAATTTCTTCTGCAAGTTTTTTACTTGCAATAATTGGGTGGCGTTCAAAAACAGGTGGGAGACCTGTTGTAAGATTACAGCGTAAACATTGATTTGGTCGTGCATGTAATTCAAAGAAAAATTTATGGCTATTACCTTCTTTTCCTTGATAACTTAATTTTATATCATAAGCACCTTCTTCTGCATCACCAAAAAGGGCTTCAAAAAATTCATTAGTACGATTGCTAGGAAAAAGTGTAGTTAAAAATTCTTGATCAAACATAGTATCCCCTTATAATTTCCTTGTTTTATTTGGTAATTTTTTTGGAAGAACCATTTTGTTTAAGGCGTAAGAAAAGAAATTTTTCTATTTCATCGTGAAGTTCTTTGCTAAAGTTTTTTCTTCTAAAATCAATTTTAATGGGGTTTTTTCCACTTTTTAAAACAGATAAAGGAATTTCGGCTCTTGCAAGAGCTGCATGCCCACCAGCTGAACCAATATCAGAAAAGGCTTTTTGTGCTAATTCTCCTAAATTATATTTGCTACCTCTAAAAATACAAACAGCATTTTTATTATTGATACCTGCAACAATAATATATTTTAATCCATAAACTTTTAGGAAGAAGTCAGCAATAACAACTAAAATGTCTGTATTATCAACATCAGATAAATAGGTAAATTGTCCAATACCACAGGGACGCAATTTTTCAAAAGCACGGCTAAAATAGGGGAGCCATTGAATAAAATATTCACTACGTAAAATTGCAGTAAGCAGATTTTGATCAAAAAAACGTGTGAGATAGTGATAAGCTCTAAGGTCAACTTCTATGGTATGTCGACTAAAAGTACTTGTATCAGTACGAATACCATAAAGAAGAGCTGTTGCTACATATTTACCTGGTTTTATTTCTGCATTGTAAAGATATTCTGTAAGCATGGAACTTGTTGCACCATAATCTGGGCGAACATCAAAATGATATTGTTCAGCAAGAAGAGGGGGATTATTTTTATCTGGTAATGGGTGATGATCAATAACAATAGAAAAAGGAATATCTTTAAATATTGGGCTATGGTGTGGTTGGGAATCAACAATAGCGAATTTATGGTATTTTTCTTTCATACCATCTTCCCAAGTACGCATGTGAATATGTAATTTTTTTATCATTGCAAGGTTATCAGGACGTGAAATAGTATTAATTCTTGCAATATGAACACTTTTTACACGATAGCGTAAAAGTCTTTGTAATGCAACGGCACTTCCCATAGCATCAGGATCAGCATTAATAATAATTAGCCAATCTTCATTTTTCTTGAGTAAAGAATAAATTTTTTCAATTTGTGTTGATAAAACACGAAAATAAGCCATGATTGCCTCAAATTACAAAAGTTGTTGGAAAAAAGGAATAGATTTTTCTATTTCTTTCCAAGAAAAAAGTTCTAAAACATGAGTAATAACATTTGGTGTTTTAGCTATAATATCCATACAATATTTTTTATGCTCTTTCAAGTGATAAAGCCCTAAGTGTTTGTCTTTTCCCATTTGGATATTATGCTCTTCAAAAGGTGCAGACCAATGAATAATTTTAACGTTATTCATAAAATTTGAATAGTTAAGTAAGTTGGTTTGATTATATGTAAGAGCATGTGCCATGTCAAAACAAAGGGAACAACTTCTTTCAAGAAGAATACTTTTAAAAGCTATGTAGGAGGCATTGCGAACATTTTCAAGACAGAGCATAGAAAGTGGAAGATATTTTTCCCATGTATCAAGAAATATTTCTAAAAATTTTTTTGCATTTGGAAGGCTTGCATTAGGTAAATGTAAAACAGCAAGGTGTGGATTAATTTTTTGGCAATGTTGTATAATTTTAATTGTAGTATAGCAAAATTTTTGAATATCTTGTTTTGTGTGGGCTAGTTTCCATGCATCTACCCATTTTGTTTTTTCTGAATAATGAATGTTTTCTTTGTTATATTTTGTATAATTAAAATAAAAATCATGGGGTAAGCTATAAGGCAAGTGTATATGCCACTTGCCTGTAAAAGCTTGTAAATCTTGCATGTTAGGTAAGCTAGGTTCAAAAACTAAAAGAGCAATTTCTGAAACTTTTCCTTGCAAAAAATTTATATTATCCTTTGTAGATTTTGGAATAACATACGATGGGCATGCAAAATTATTTTTCATATTATTCTATATCATCAATAGCTTTTGTTTTTTCTTTAATACTATTTATTTTTTCTTCTAAGGCACTAAGTTCTTCTAATTCTTTTTCTGCTTGAATTTGAATAGCATGAAAATCTTTTAAAAGTTGTGCTGCACGTTTACCATCTTCATATACTTCTTGTGTGGCAAGAAGTTCTTCTAATTCTGTTTGTTTGTTAAGGGTTTCTTCCATTTTTGCTTCAAGTTTATCATAAGCTTGTTGCAAAGGTTTTAATTCACGGGAAAGAGCATTGCGTTGTTCTGCTTGTTCTCTTTTTATGCGTTTTAAATCTTCCCGAGAAAGATTTGGTTTTATGAGGGGATTTGTTTCTTGTTTATCTTGTGTTGAAGCTGCTATTTTACTTTTTTGTTTTTCTTTTTGTCGTGCTTCTTCGTATTCTTCAAAACCATTTTCATAAATAATAAAACCGTTTTCTGTTACTTCCCATATTTCATCAACAACAGTGGAAAGTAAATGTCTATCGTGGGCAACCAGTAAAAGAGTTCCATCAAAACTATCTAAAGCATCGGAAAGAGCTTCACGGCTTTCAAGATCTAAATGGTTTGTAGGTTCGTCAAGAACAAGAAAATTACAACGGGCAAGAAAAAGTACAGCAAGGGCAAGTCTACTACGTTCACCACCTGAAAGAGCAGAAATTTGTCTATCAAAATAATTTTGCCCTAAAAGAAACAGACCAAGTACGCTCATAAGTTCTTCTTCGGTTGTGCGTGGATCAGAAAGACGTCTCATTTCCCCAAGAACAGTACCTTTTAATTCAAGAGTTTCTGTTTGTTGTTGGCTATAATAACCAAGTTTTGTGAGTGAACCAACTTGAATTTGTCCATTTGTTTTAGGGAGTTTTCCTGCTAAAATTTTTAATAATGTTGATTTACCACAACCATTATGACCAACTAAGCCAATACGTTGCCCTCTAAAAAGGGTAAAGGTAAGGGGAGGCCAAAGATGAACTTTGTCAGGAAATTCAAAATATAAATCAGCAGCAGAAAGTACAACTTTTTCACTTTTGGAGGCTTCTGGCCATTTGAAAGAAAGTTCACGTCTTTTAGGTTCTGGTTTATAATTTTCCATTTCTTTTTCAAGACGTTTTGCTTGTTTTTGGCGTGAGGCAGCTTGTCGTGCTTTTGTGGCTTTTGCTTTAAAACGGCGTATAAATTCCATTTTATGATTTAAATCTTCAGCAAGCTTTTTTGCTTCTCTTTCTCTTTGTTCATCAATTTCTTCTTGCATTTCAAGGAATTGAGAAAAAGTAGCTTTTCTTAAAATAGGTTTAGATGCTCCTAAATAGAGAACATGGGTACTAATATGATCCATAAAAACTCTATCGTGAGCTACAAAAACTAATGAACCTTTAAAAGAAAGTAAAAATTCTTCAAGCCATTCAACAGCATCTAAATCTAAGTGGTTAGTAGGTTCATCAAGGAGCAAAATATCAGCACCAGCAACAAGAACTCGTGCAAGTTTAGCTCGTTCACGCCAACCACCTGAAAGTTTTCTAAGACTAAGCGACCATTTATCTTTTGTAAAACCAAGACCAGAAAGAACAGTTTGAGCCTTTTGTTCAGGATTATAGCCAAATTGTGCTTCTAAATCATGTTGTTTTGCCATTAATCTATTGAGAGTTTGCGTATCATTTTCACGATGTGCTTTATCCCATTCTTGCCAAAAATCACCCCAATCAGGAAGAGCAGACTGTACCCATGCTAAAAGTTCGCAATCAAGTTCATTTTCTTCAATAATTTGTTCTACATAACCTACACGGCAATTTTTTGGGGTAATAACACGACCACCATCAGGTTGAGAGGCATTAGCCATAATTCTAATAAGTGTAGATTTACCACAACCATTAGGACCACAAACGCAAAGACGCATGCCGTCTATAACATCAAGGGAAAAGTCGGTTAAAATATCACGACCACCATAAGATTTTGAGATATTTTGTAAGGTAATATTCATAGTAAGTTATTGGTAATTTTAAAATAAAAAAATTATATAAAACTGATATTAATATAAAACTTAAGTTAATAATATTAATAAAAATGGGGAAGAATATTTTCCCCATAAGAATTAAGCAATATCTTCATTTTGTTCAATATTATTCTCTGTATTTTCTTCTGTATCAAGACCTAAGCGTTTCATTTTTGCTACATGTTGTTTTCGTTCTCTTGTGCCAAGTGTAATAAAACTATCCCATTCAGGGCTTTTTTCTTGGTGTTTAGTGAAAACAAGAAAACATGTGTGGGCACACATTCTATCAGCTGGGCGTAATCTATCGGGAACAGCTTTCCAAGGACGAACAAGAATTTCTGTAACTTCTGTGCTTTCAAAGGGGCCTTTTTCTAAAGCAAGAAGAAGAGTTGAAACTTGATCAATACATGGAAGTAAAAAAGCAATAGGAGCACCGGGAACAAGAGCTTTTAATGCATGGTCTAAGTAATCCCAAGGGGTACGAACATCTAAAAAGAGAGCATCAGCTTTTTGACCATTAAGAATTTCTGGGTCATCAATTCCAAAACCATTTTCAATATCTCTATGGTGAAAAGTTACATTTTCACCAACTCCAGCCCAAGCTACATTTTTTTTCGCAAGTTTATGAAATTCTTCTCTTGCTTCAAAGCTATGAACACGACCTTTTTCACCACTAAACCATGAAAGAGCAATGGTAAAACCACCAGATCCACTACCAGCTTCAAGTATGGTTCTGCCATTACCTACACCTAATTTCATGCAAATATAACCCATATCTTTAGGATACATAATTTGTGTTTGGCGTTTTATTCCCATAATTAAATCAAATAATTGTGGACGTTCAACACGAAAAGGAACACCAAGTGAACTTTTTACTTCACCACCATAGGGGACTTGAATAATATCTTCCATACGAACTGTGCCATGTTGTGTATGCCAGTCTTCTTTTTCAATAATGCGATGCATTTTTCTTCTACCTTTAACAGAAACAATGCAAACTAAATCACCGTATTGTGGCATGGTATATCCTTTTTTATGTATTTTTATATAAGTCTTTCAAAAATATATGTATAAACTTTTCTAATATGCAATGTAATTTTTAATGCATAGGATTTTTGTGTTGTTTCATCAAATTGTAATAGTGATAAAATATGATGTCCTATTGGCGTTAAATCTGTACTAGCATTATTTCCTAATAATTCAATATATTGTTCTGTAAGCTCAATAACTTGATGAAGTTTTAAATCTTTATATTTTTTAGGTAATTTAACAGTTATAAATTGTTTAAAAATTTCATCATAGTTTTGTGGAAAAGAAATTTGTAAGCATGAATACCATAATGCTATGTATAGTGCTTCAAATTCTTGCGATAAGTTTTTTCTTTGGATAAAATTGAGCTTACCAATATTAAGTAATTCCATTTCATCAGCATAGTTAAAATCTGATAACAATGCCATGAAATTACCTGCAATATCGTTATGTTGTTCATTAATAAGTTCACACATTTTGAGCCTATTACTTTGTTTTTATATTTTTTTTATGACTAGTTTTTTTCTTTTGTTTTATTATTGTTTCTTCTTTTATCGCTTTTTCTTTAGATTGAAAAGAATTTTGATATTCTTTATCTAAAAGCATAGTAAGAAGTTGTAAATTATCGCTATCTTCTATATCGGCAATAAGTTCTTTAAGTAAAGGGATAAAACGCTTTGCTCTTTCCATTTCTAGTCCTGTTTTTTTACGACGAAGACTATTTAAATGTGTTGCCATGCGTTCACTAACTATATGTGCAATTTCTTCTTGTTGTGGGTCAGCAATAGGTTGTAAATCAATTTTATAAAATTTTGCAATTCTATCAAGTTCAAGTTTTTCCATAATATCAACAAGAGAAATAACTGTACCAGCAGAGCCTGCTCTTCCTGTTCTTCCTGCTCTATGTATGTAGGATTCTTTATCTTCAGGAACTTCATAAAGAAAAACATGGGATAAATGAGGAATATCAATTCCTCGTGCTGCAACATCAGTTGCTATAAGGTATTGCAAAGATCCGAGACGAAGTTTTTGTAAAACTTGTTCTCTTTTATTTTGTGGTAAATCAGCAGAAAGTTCCGCTGCATTATAGCCAAAGCCTTGTAGTACTCCTGTAACATAATGAACATTTGCTTTTGTATTACAAAAAATAATGGCTTGACTAGGATTTTCTTTTTCAAGAAGTCTAATAAGGCATCTATCTTTATCCATTGGTTTACATTCACAAACAAAATGTGAAGATTTTGCAACATGAACTTGTCTTTCTGAAAGACTAAGTGTTTGAGGCTCTTGCATAAAATCTTTTGCAAGGGAAAGTACATGAGGTGGATAGGTTGCAGAAAAAAGAGCTGTTTGGATATGTTGTTTTGGAATAAAACGTTTTATTTCTAACATATCTTGATGAAAGCCAATGGAGAGCATACGATCTGCTTCATCAAAAATAAGCATTTTCAATTTTGATAAATCTAAGGAACGGCGTAATAAATGGTCTAAAATTCTTCCCGGAGTACCAATTACAAGATGTATTCCTTTTTGCAAGGCTTGTAATTGTTTTGCATATCGTGTTCCACCATAAAGGGAAAGGCTTTGTATATTTTTATTCAAAAAGAGTGTTTTTGCTTCTTGTTCAACTTGTAAAGCAAGCTCTCTTGTAGGAACAAGAATAAGCACTTGGCAATGCATATTTTCTGTATTTATTTTTTCAAGACAAGGGAGTAAAAAAGAACCTGTTTTTCCACTTCCTGTTCTTGATTGTACCATAATATCATAGCCTTGAAGCATATAAGGGAGACTATGTGCTTGAACAGGCATAAGATTTTTCCAGTTAGCATTATGGCAAGCGTTTTGTAAATCTTGTGATAAACTTTCTAGTTTAATTGGCTCAAGATTTATTATGGGCTTTTGCGTATAAGTCTCTTTTGTTATTTCTTGCATAGTATTTGTATAAAAATTTATAAAATTATTTTTGTTAGTAACCTTTCTTAATTATACCAAAACATATAGCTATTGCAAGAAATGTTTTGATATTTATGTAATATATTGAATTTATAAAATTTTGTTGTATAAAAATTTATACAAATACTGTTTTTGCTTAGTAGACCTTTTTAAAAATTTTTGTTATATTTTATTCATGTTGTTTTTTAGAATAAAAAGTAACTATAATATAAGTATATAAAATTTTATTTTTATAAAAGGTAATAGCATGAAACACGAAGAAGTATTGGTAAAACCTTGGAGTTGTATTCTTAAAAATCTCAAAGAACTTCCCGCTGTTATGGCTGTTGTAGTTAATGAAGGTGGTACTCGCCCTGCTTGGCAAGTAAAAGATGAACATAATGAAAATATATTTATGGCTTGGCCTAAGGATACTCTTTTGCGTGCTGGTATAATTATTGGTGGGGAAATAGAAGGAAAATTAGAGCCAAAAGCAATTTTTCCTTTTATGGAAGGATTTCCAAATACAATGCGTGTTGAAGGTTCTTATGCTTATGAAAATGGTTTAGAAGGGGAAGTTGCATGTTTTGCAGGAAATGCAAAAGAACCATTATGGTTTTATGATCCTCTTTTTTTCCGTGATAAAAAAGTAGATTTAACAGAAGGAGTTGAACAAACTTTTTACTTATCAGGTTTATGTATGGGAATGCGTAGAGCATTACTTGATGAAATTACTATAACAAGTGGACCACATTACGAAGCCCATGCAAAAAAATGGCTTGCTGAAAATCCGGGAAAAACACGCTTAGATGTTCCTGCATTGAAAGTTGATATTCATGGAAAACGTTTACTTGCTCCTACAAATATTACAACAGAGTATCAAGCTCGTGTTGTTGTGGAAGAAGTAGAAGAATTTATGTTTGGACCTGATACTGGACCAGAAAAAATATATCGTTTTGTAGCAACTTTTGGTGATGAAGAAAAAGTACGTATTTTGCTTTTTGTTCCTGAAAAAGTTTGTTTTAATGGATATGTTCCTCATAAAGATGATGAGGTTGATCTTATTTTTTGGTTACAAGGTAGAGTTGTTGATATTAATCCTGAAGATGTTGTAAAAGAAACAGTTCAATAATTATTATAATTATTTTATTAATGTTTGTGAGAAAAAATCTTACAAACATTAATAAATATATTTATGTTAAATGTTTAATACATGTAAAACTATTATAGTTGCTTCTAATTCTCCTCGTAGGCAACAATTTTTTAAAGATCTTGGTATTGATTTTTGTGTGCCAAGTATTAATTATTCTCATAATCTTATTTCATTAAAAAATGCTGAAATTGCCAAAACTGGTATTTTAGGCTGTAATGACCTTGAAGAAAGACCACAAGAAAAAGAATCTCCATTAGCTTATGCTATACGTATGGCAAATAAAAAAGTCATTGAATTTGCATTTTCCTATTATAATAAGAAAATGCAAGATCAGAGTGCATTGTTATTTGATACTGTTTTAGCTAATAAATATGAATTTCACTTGTCTTTTCCAATAATACGGTATGATATAAATTTTTTTGAACAAAAAGAACAACAAGAAGAAAATATTATTCTTAGTGCTGATACCATTGTTTGTTTAGGTGATGAAATTTTAGGAAAGTCTAAATCAAAAGATGAGGCATTAGCAATGTTAAGGTCTTTGGTTGGACGTTCACATTTTGTAATTACAGCTGTTAGCATTATTAATACAGCAGAGCAAAAATTATATAGTTTTTATGATCAAACAAAAGTTGATTTTATGCCTTGGTCTTTTGAATTATTAAAAGCTTATGTTGATACAGGTGAAAGTTTAGATAAAGCTGGAGCGTATGGAATTTCTGGTTTGGGAAGCTTTTTATCAAATTCAATACAAGGTTCATGGGATACTGTTGTTGGTCTTCCTATTGCAAAATGTGTAGAGTTTTTATTATGGCATAAAGCAATATGTATTAAGGAGGTTTAAAATGGATTTTCATACATTAGTTACAGAAACAAGAACATGTAGACGTTTTAATCAAAAGGAACTTTCTTCAGCAGTTTTAACAGAACTTGTTGATACAGCTCGTATTGTTTCATCAGCAAGAAATGCACAAATTTTGCGTTATGTTATTATTCAAGATAAAGATTTAAGAAAAAAAATGGAACAAGCCTATGTTTTAGGTGGGGCTTTAGCTCCTGAAGAAAGACCTAAAAAAGGTGTAGATGATCCAACTGCATATATAATTTTGCTTGCACCACAAGAAACAAATCAATTTGGGATAATGGATATTGGTATTGCAGCACAAACAATTCAATTAGCAGCAACAGAAAAAGGATATGCTACATGTATAATTGGAGCATTTAAGAAAAATGTTGTGCTTGATCTTTTGCAAGAAGAACATATTGATTTGCAAGGTGAAATATTAGTTCCTTATCTTGTTTTGGCTCTTGGGTATGCAGGAGAAAAAAGACAACTAGGAAAAATTGGTGAAGATGGTATAACAAGTTATTATCATGATGAAAATGGTACAAATATAGTACCAAAACGTGATTTAAAAGAAGTGTTATTATTACAAAAATAATACAGTAGAAAAATAAAAAATCATATAGATTATGATATACTGAAATCTTTTTAAAAAATAAAAAAGAGATTCTTATGCAAAAAGATGTAATAGAAACCTTGCAAAAAATGCGAGAAAAATCTCCATTAGTGCATTGCATTACTAATTTAGTTGTTATGCAAGTAAATGCAAATGTTTTATTAGCTTGTGGTGCTTCACCGTTAATGGCTCATGCTCAAGAAGAATTGGAAGATCTTGAAAAAATCGTTAATGCACTAGTTTTGAATATTGGAACACTTGATAAACATACTATTGCATCTATGAATGTTGCAGGTGATTTTGCTAATAAATATAAAAAACCTGTTGTGCTTGACCCTGTTGGTGCTGGAGCATCAAAACTTCGAACAGAAACAGCTTTATCTATTATTCGTACTATAAAGCCTTGCATAGTTCGGGGTAATGGTTCTGAAATTATGGCATTAGCTGGTGAACTTGGAGAAACAAAAGGGGTTGATAGTACTAAAGATAGTCTTTCTGTTGTAAAAGAAGCAAAACGTATAGCAAATGATTTTAATATGGTTGTAAGTGTTAGTGGGGAAGTGGACATGATTACTGATGGAAAACATATTGCTCATGTTTCTGGTGGTAACCCATTAATGACTTTAGTTACTGGCATAGGGTGTTCTGCTACGGCTGTAACAGGTGCGTGTATGGCTGTTGCAAAAACTCCATTTATTGGGGCAATTTCTGCAATGGCATTATTTGCTAGTGCTGGTGAAAAAGCAGGAAAAAAAGCTCATGGTCCAGGTTCTTTTTTACCTCTTTTTTTAGATGAACTTTATCATGCTGATTTTAATGATGCAGCAAAACGTGTAACTCTTTCATAAAATAGGATAGTATATGGCTGAATGGTCTGATTTTCGTGATTATGGTTTGTATCTTGTAACAGATCAAGATTTATGCAAAGGAAGACCTTTGCTTGATGTTGTGCTTGCAGCTGTGCAAGGTGGGGTTAATGCTGTGCAAATTCGTGAAAAAAACAATAATACGCGTGATTTTTTAGCATTAGCAAAACTTCTTGTGCGTGAAGTACAAACAAAGAAAAATATTCCTGTTATTATCAATGATAGGGTTGATATTGCTCTTGCCTCTGGGGCTGCTGGTGTGCATTTAGGGCAAAGTGATATGCCTATTGTTGATGCTCGTCGTCTTTTAGGAACACGTCGAATTATTGGTCGAACTGCTCCAACAATGGAAGATTTAGCTCGTAGCATAAAAGAAGAAGTAAACTATATTGCGGTTAGTCCTGTTTTTCCTACTACAACAAAAAAAGATGCTGCTCCAGCTTGGGGGCTTGAAGGTATGCGTAAAGCTCGCCAATTTATGGACGATAATCATTGTACTATTCCGTTAATGACTATTGGAGGGATTACAGCAGAAAATGTAAAAGATGTTATGTCAACAGGCATTGAAAGCGTTGCTGTTGTTTCTGCTATATGTTCAGCTCCTAATGTTGAAGAAGCTGTAAAAGAATTTTTATTAGCTATGAAATAAAGATATTAGTATGTTATAGATAGCCGTTTTGCAAAAAGCAAAACGGCTATCTATTTTTTGGAAAGTTTTATGTTTTTTAGAGGGAAAACTTTTGCAAAAGTTTTCCCCCTAAAACCCTCTTTCAAAAACTTTTAAT
>JAHHTE010000053.1 GCA_020024815.1 Mailhella sp. | reverse complement strand
CTCAATTTTTTTAATTAGGTAACTAAAGTAAAAGTTTTTTCTTTTAAAGAATTTTTTATTGTTGTGAGAAATTTTTTTCCAATTCTTTAACATAGACAAATTTATTAAAACTTGTTCAATAAATTTACCTAATTGAGAGGGGAAATTATTTTTTGTTAATTTTATAAAAATTTTAGTTTTTTTGAGTAAGAAAATTTATTTTTTATTGGAAATTAAAGGGAAACCCTTTTATTATATTCGACAAATAAAACAAAGCTCTTTTGTAAGCAAAAGAGCTTTTGGATTAAAAAGTTTTGAAGGAAGAGTTTGAGAGGGGAACTTTTTCAAAAGTTCTCTTCTCTCTAAAATAAAATTAAAAACTCTCTAATGTTAGTTATGCTTTTTTCTGTAATTGCTCAATAAGTTCAGTAAGAATATGAGATTGATTTACAACTTCATTTACAGCTTGGCGGGCTTGTTGCATATTATTTGCATTGTCTTTTGCAATATGGTTTATGCTATCAACTGATTGTGTAATTTCTTCAGAAGTTGCGGATTGTTCTTCAGAAGCTGTTGCGATAGCTCTTATTTGATCTGCTGTATTATCCGCAAGGTGAACAATATCTAGTAAAGCTTCACCAGCATTGCTTACCATTTCTGTAACTTTTTCAATTTTTTCAACAGCTCCAATAACAAGTTGGGTATTATCAGCAGTTGATTTTTGGATAGCGTTAATAGCATTTCCTACATCAGTAGTAGAGGTCATAGTTTTTTCAGCAAGGTTACGTACTTCATCAGCAACAACAGCAAATCCACGTCCAGCTTCACCAGCACGAGCAGCTTCAATAGCAGCGTTTAAAGCAAGTAAATTAGTTTGGTCTGCAATATCAGAAATAACGTTCATAATTTCGTTAATAGCTTGTGCGTGTTCGGAAAGAGTATCCATTTCTTTTTGAAGTTTAATGGATTCAGTTCTTACTTCTTGCATAGCTTGAACACATTCTTGCATAGATTCTGAACGGGTAGAAGCTTCACTACGAACAGTAGCCGCACTATCAGAAGTAGTTCCTGCATTTCTAGCAATTTCAAGAACAGTAGCATTCATTTCTTCTAAAGCCGTAGCAGTTGTAGCAACACGATCTGCTTGATCTTGAGCTCCATTTTCAGAAAGTTCAATTTGTGCAGAAAGTTCTTCTGATGCTGAACTTGTAATATTAATTACTTGTTCAAGTTCACGAGCAATATTTTGCATATGAGTATGTGTTTCTTCAATTTCCATAGCTTGCAATGTTTGTTCTGTTGTATCTCTCCATACACTAATAATATTTGTAATATTATTGTGTTCATCAAAAATAGGTTGAGCAATGGTACTTACATAAATTTCTTTATTTCTATGTGTAGAATATTTTAAATCAACATATCCACGTTCTTTAGTTGTAATAGCTTTTAATGTTGCTGTATTAAAGCTAGGTTGTCTATACATAAATTCGCCAGAAGTTTGTCCAATGCATTGTTCCATTGGTGTATGGATTTCAAGAAGTACCATCATTTCTTTGTTGGCATATTGAAGCTTATTATCAGCTCCAAATACAGCAATAGGTATAGGAAAAGCAGAAAGAACATTTTGTGAAAAATCAAGAGCTTCTTTCATTTTTGCTACCATTTTGATAATACTATCATAAACACCTATATGTTTTTTACCATCATCAATATTATAATCGCCATTGGAAACTTTTGCTGCAATATTGAGAAGATCTTGTGGATCTGTTCCAAGTTGTTTTTGAACATTCTTGGTAATGAATATTGTAAGTAGTATTGCTATAATAAAAGCAATAATTGAAATAATAATAATTTGCTGACGAATATTATCTTTAGTTTTTTGTAATGCATTTTCACAAATAGTACTTAATTCTTTTAAATCGTTAATTGTAAAATTAACAAGTTCATTACGACTAATATTTTCAACACGATATTCACTAAATACTGTAATAAAATTTTCTAAGATTTTTCTGTATTCAAGAATTTTATTTGTAATATTTGTATATTGATTGTTAGCTTGAATATATTGTAATTTTTCATTTAATTTGTTAAAACGAACTTTAATATTACTTTCTTCTTCAGGAACAGGTCTTGCTATATAGTTCATACAAGAAAGTCTAGCGGATTGAAAATCTCCACGAAATGTTGCAAGAGCTTCATCTTTTGTTTGATCTATGGTTTGGATAAGAATATTATTTATATCCCTACCTAAAAGAATAAAAGATTTTTCCATTTCTATATATTTTTTAAACAATTTTTCAATTTCGTTTAACCTATACATGACTTTTTCAATATTATTTTTTATGTCTTTTGCAAAAGTGTGGGCATTATCATCATGTACGGTTTGAATAAATTCATTTAGATATTCAAGTGTTTCATTGTAATTTTCTATTGCTTGTTTAAAAGGAGATAAATCTTTGTCTGCAATAGCAGTGTACGTAAATGAATTAGCGTTAAACGTTGTTGCAGTTGCTTTTTCGGCTAACGCTAAAAGACGTGATTGTCGGTTAAAATCAGTAGTTGCTTTCCAAGATAAACTTGAGACGATAAACAAAAGTAAGACAATTCCGCTAAAAGCAAGAAAGAGCTTGTTCGAAAGCTTCATAGCATTTCCTTTTTATTAGTGAAATAAGGGAAAAATTAGTTCATATGGATAGCTTATATGGTGTTATTAAGCACACTTTAAATTGAACATAAATGGAAAAAGTCTTAATGTATAGTATTTTTATACTAGTTTTTTTTTTTTTTTTCGTATATTTATAATAATGCTTTGATATTATTTATTTTTTTTAAGAAAAAAATAACTTATTTTAATGAGTAATATTTATATAAGGTTGTTTTTAAATTATCTTATTTTACTTTGGGGCGGTATACTGTTTTTATCCGTAAATACCTTTGTTGTAAGGGGTAAAGCGAAATGATTTTCCTCAAGTCTTCTCAAATAAGCAAAAAATTTTTTTGTATAGTAACTATAAATAATTTTTAATATAACGACATTGCAAAACTTTTATTTTCATTATTAGAAAATGAAGTTTAATAATTATAAATAATTTGGAGAGATATGCTATGTTGTTAGAAATAAGGTTTACTATAATAAGTATGATAAAAGAAAAAACGTCATGCATGCAAAACGTTTTTGGATTAAAAATTTTTGAGAGTTAGTATGGAGGAGAACTTTTTATAAAAAGTTTTCCTCCATAAAAAATAACATTAAATAATATAAAAAAGGCTTTTCTTTTATTTAAGAAAAGCCTTTTTTACTATGATAAAATTATCTTGTTATTTTTGTTGAAGTTGTTCAATAAGTTGGCTTAATACATGTGATTGATTTACTACTTCGTTTACAGCTTGACGAGCTTGTTGCATATTGTTTGCATTTTCTTTTGCAATGTTGTTAATGCTGTCAACGGATTGAGTAATTTCTTCAGAAGTTGCTGATTGTTCTTCTGATGCAGTTGCAATAGCACGAACTTGGTCTGCAGTGGTATCAGCAAGGTTTACAATACCAAGTAAAGCTTCACCTGCATGGCTAACCATTTCTGTAACTTTTTCAATTTTTTCTACTGCACCAATAACAAGGCGGGTATTATCAGCAGTAGATTTTTGGATAGCGTTAATTGCATTACCTACATCAGTTGTTGAGGTCATAGTCTTTTCTGCAAGGTTACGAACTTCATCAGCAACAACAGCAAATCCACGTCCAGCTTCACCCGCACGAGCAGCTTCGATAGCAGCGTTAAGAGCAAGGAGGTTGGTTTGGTCTGCAATGTCAGAAATCACATTCATAATTTCGTTAATAGCTTGTGCATGTTCAGAAAGAACACCCATTTCTTCTTGGAGTTTGAGAGATTCACTGCGAACATCTTGCATAGCTTGTACACATTCTTGCATGGATTCAGAACCAGCAGAAGCTTCGGTACGTACAGAAGCTGCACTATCAGAAGTAGTACCAGCATTTCTTGCAATTTCAAGAACAGTAGCATTCATTTCTTCTAAAGCCGTAGCAGTTGTAGCAACACGGTCTGCTTGGTCATTTGCACCATTTTCAGAAAGTTCAATTTGAGCAGAAAGTTGTTCAGAAGCAGAACTAGCAATATTTGCAACTTGTTCGAGTTCACGAGCAATGTTTTGCATGTGTTCATTTGCTTCTTCTATTTTTTTAGCAGCAATAGTTTGTTCTGTAATGTCACGCCATACGGTAATAGTATCAGTAACATTACCATTTCTATCTTTTAATGGTTGAGAGGTTGCAGCAATAGTTTTATGGTTACCTTTACGAGTTACATATTCTTGTTGGTTTACACCTTTTTCCCTATTGGTAATAGCTTGTAAAGTGCAAGTGTTTTTACCTGGTTCACGATACATAAATTCACCAGAAGTTTTTCCAATGTAATTTTCCATAGAGTCATTGATTTCAAGAAGTGACATCATTTCTCTGTTAGCGAATTTAAGTTTGTTATCAGCTCCAAAAACAGCGGTAGGAATAGGGTATGAAGCAAGGATATTTTGTGAAAACGCCATAGCATCTTTCATTTTTTCTACCATGTTAATGATGTCATTAAATACGCCGATATGTTCTTTTCCATCATTAATTTCATAGTCCCCATTAGTTACACGGGTAGCTACTTCAGAAAGTTTTTGAGGGTCAGCACCAAGTTGTTTGAGAACGTTTCTACTAATAAATACAGTGAGGAAACAACTTAAAATAATGGAGATTGATGCGATAATAATAAGTTGGTTGATAACACGATCTTTTGTTTTTTCAAAGTTAGTACGAGCTAAAACAGAAAGTTCCCGTCCTTGTTCTATAAGGATAGCAACTTGTTCGTTACCTTCAGCAATGAGTTTTTGGACTTCAATTTGAGATTTTACAAGATTATTTATTTTATCAATGTATTCATCAGCCTTTTTGATAGTAGATTCAAAGGTATTGTTATTTTTTAATCTATCAATTTCCTTATCAATAGTAGTAAGTTGATTTTTCGCAATTTCTAAATTTTCAGGAGTGCTTGAAATAACAAAGTTAGCAATAGATTGGCGGGTATTTAAAAAAAGTAAATCAAATTGTACTAATTTGATATAATCATCAGCATTGCCCGTTACTTTATAATGTTCAATAGCTTTTGATGCTAAGTCTAAAAGTTCTGCTTGAACTTGTCTTGCAATAGGAGTTATTTCTGTGTCAATAGACCTAATATTTTCAAAATTTTCTGAAATTCCTTTAACAAGACCTGGTAAATGTTGTGCTATTTTAGAACTTTCAGCTATAGTAGATTTAGTTTCTTTTAAAGTAGCAAGTGGTTCTAGTGCATACAAGTGTTCTAATGCTTTTTCAACGTGTGTAACTGTAGTATCTAAATCTTGTGTATTACTAGTTACAATAGCATTTAAAACCCTTGCACGGGCACGTAATATTCTTGTTACGAAGTCTTCAGTATTTGATAAAAAATCTTTTTCACGATTTAAATCATTAGCAGCATACCATGATAATCCAGATATGAGGATCAAAAGTAAAATGATGCTACTAAATGAAAGCATGAGTTTGTTGGAAAGTTTCATAGGCACATCCTTATTTTAAGTTTAATTATTGTTAACTTTTTTAATCGGTTTGGTGTAAGTAAAGTTTAGTATAATTAAAAAAATATTTTGAATATTTTTTTTTAAAAAATCTTGAGTTTTAATGTTTTTAAGTGTAGAATATGGCGTTCTTGAAAAATCTTTGTTATCATGTTGCTTATATATAGCACTTTAAAAAAAACTGTCAAGAATTTATTTTTAATAATTCTCCATAGTTAGAGAAAATTTGTTTTGTTCGGAGTTGTTATGCTTTTAATTGAAAAGGCAAAGCAAGAAAAGAATGTTCTTTTACAAAAATGGGTAGATAAATATTATGCAGCCTACCCTTTAGGGAGTACGGGCTTTATTCGTACAAGTTTAGATAGGTTTAAAAATCCCATTGGAGTAATTACTCAAACAAGTTTAAATACTTTATATGATGCTGCACTTGGCGAAGATATAGAACTTTCCGGTGTGCATAGAGCATTAGAAGACCTTGTCAAGTTACGAGCAATTCAAGAAATGCCTGCCTCTCGTGCCGTTGGTCCAATGGCTCAATTAAAAACACTTTTTAAGGTGGAAGTATTTGACGTTTTAGTCAAAGAAAATAAAGATTCAAAAGTTCTTCAAGAACTTATGAATGATTTTTTTATGGTGGAATCTCGTATTGATAGTCTTTTACTCTTATCATTAGATATGTATGCTGCTGATAGAGAAAAAGTATATCAACTTCGAGTAGAGGAAGTTCATCGCAGTCAATCTCAGGTGGTTCGCTGGGCTAAACTGCGGGAGGAAAAATTGACAACTAACCACAACAACTCTGAGGAGTAATGGAATGACCATTGCATTAGCAGCAATTTTAATCATTCTCGCCATCGGTTGGGGTGGAGCTATGCTTGGTTTACAGTATGTGCTTGGGGTTATTTTACCTTTAGTAGCATTACTTGTATTTATCATTGGCTTCATTATGCGTTTGGTATACTGGGCAAAATCTCCAGTGCCTTTTGCTATTCCTACTACTGGTGGTCAAGAAAAATCTCTTGATTGGATCAAGCCAGCTCGTTTAGACTCTCCAACTACAACTTTGGGTCTTATTGGACGAATGGCTTTGGAAATCTTTGCATTTAGATCCTTATTTAGAAATACAGTAGCAAAACGTACTGATGATAACGGTACACCTAGAATTACCTATTATTCTTCTAAATGGTTATGGCTCTTTGCTTTGATTTTCCATTACTGTATGCTTGTAATCATTATTCGCCATGCACGTTTTCTTTTTGAGCCAGTTCCATTTTTTATTAATGCCGTAGAATTTTTAGACGGTATTCTTCAAGTAGGAGCTCCTCGCTTCTTCTTATCTAGTGGACTTATTATTCTTGCATTAGGTTTCTTATTACTTCGCCGTATTTGCAATGAAAGACTTCGTTATTTATCCTTACCAGCAGACTATTTTGCTCTTTTCCTTTTACTCGCTATTGTCTGTTCTGGTATTTGTATGCGTTATATGGATAAGGTTGACATTGCAATGGTAAAAGTTGTGCTTATGGGACTTGTTACTTTTCATTTGCCAACTATGGAACAAGTATCACAAATTGGACCTATCTTCTTTGTTCACATTACCTTTGTTAGCGTTTTATTTATTTACTTCCCATTCTCAAAACTTATGCACATGGGTGGTATCTTCTTCTCTCCAACTCGTAATATGAAGATTAATACTCGTGAATATCGCCACATCAACCCTTGGAATCCTCCAAAGAAATTCCACACTTATGCGGCGTATGAAGATGACTTCCGTGAGCTTATGGTTGAAGCAGGCTTACCTGTGGATAAAGAGCTTGAGGAAAAAACCGAAAAAGAACCAGCTTAAGGAGAAAAAAACATGGCAAAAATGCCTACCTCTGATCAGCTTTTGGCTCAAACTCCTACCAGTTTCCCAAATAAAGGCTGGATGGATATTAAAGCTGAATTTATTCCTGGTCGTTTTCCATATCCAGCTAAAGCTGAAACAATGGAAAAAATGGGTTTTACCCATGCTCATACATGGGCTCCTGAAGACGAGGATTGGAATCTCCCAGAAAATTGGGAAGAAATTTTGTATAATGGCTTAAAAGAACGCCTTGAAAAACATCGTTCTTTAAAAGTTTTTATGGATACTTGTGTTCGTTGTGGTGCTTGTGCTGATAAATGCCACTTCTTTCTTGGCACAAACGATCCAAAGAATATGCCTGTACTTCGTGCTGAACTTCTTCGCTCTATTTATCGTAAAGATTTTACTCTTGCAGGTAAAATTTTAGGTAAATTTGCAGGTGCTAGAACAGTTAATAAAGATGTTGTTAAAGAACTCTTTTCTTATGCATATCAATGTACTGAATGTCGTCGCTGTTCTTTATTCTGTCCTTATGGTATTGATACCGCAGAAATTACCGCAATAGTTCGCGAACTTATGTATGAACTTGGTCTTGGTATTAACTGGGTAATGGAACCTGTATCAAACTGTAACCGTACTGGTAACCACTTAGGTATTCAACCTCACGCTTTTAAAGAAATTGTTGAATTTTTATGTGATGATATTGAAACCGTAACTGGTATTCGCATTGACCCTCCTTTCAACGAAAAAGGTCATGAAGTTCTCTTTATTGCTCCTTCTGGTGACGTTTTCGCTGATCCTGGTATTTATACCTTTATGGGCTATTTAATGCTCTTCCATGAAATTGGACTTGATTACACCCTTTCTACCTATGCTTCTGAAGGTGGTAACTTTGGTTCTTTCGTTTCTTTTGATATGGCGAAAAAACTTAATGCAAAAATGTACCATGAAGCAGAACGTCTTGGTGCTAAATGGATTTTAGGTGGTGAATGTGGACATATGTGGCGTGTTGTAAACCAATACATGGCTACTTATAACGGACCTACTCCTGCTTGCATGGAAACTCCAGTTTCTCCTATTACTGGTACTGTTTTTGAAAATGCAAAATCAACAAAAATGGTGCATATTGTTGAGTTTACTGCTGACCTTATTAAACATAATAAACTCAATTTACGTCCTGAAAGAAATAATCACCTTATTACTACTTGGCACGACTCTTGTAACCCTTCTCGTGCTATGGGTTGCTTTGAAGAACCTCGTACCGTTCTTAAAGCTGTATGTAACAACTTCTTTGAAATGCCTGAACATACTATTCGTGAAGAAACTTTTTGCTGTGGTTCTGGTTCTGGTTTAAACTCTGAAGAAGTAATGGATTTGCGTATGCGTGGTGGTCTTCCAAGAGCAAATGCTGTACGTTGGGTTGCTGATCACAATGATGTAAACCGCGTTGCTTGTATGTGTGCTCTTGACCGTGCTATTTTACCTCCACTTATGAATTACTGGGTACCTGGTGTTGACGTTAGTGGTTTACATGAATTAGTTGCAAACGCTCTTGTTATGAAAGACGAAACGCAACCTCGTACTATGGATCTTCGTCAAGAAGATTTGGAATATCCTGATCCAGAGCCAGAAGAAGAAGGTGGTGAAGAAATGGAAAATGGAGGAGAAGAATAATGTATAACTCAAAATATGTTATTCCTGGTATTATTCTCTTCGTGGTGATTTTCACTAGCCCTTTCTGGTTGAATATCTTCACGCCAAAGTATAATTACCCAGAGCTTGCTAAACCTGTTGGACCAAATGGCGAAGCTCTTGAATGTATTGAACCTGTTGAATGGATGCGTGCTAACCACATGGAACTTCTTATTGAATGGCGTGATGCTGCATTGCGTGATGAAAAAAGAGTTTATGTTGCTAGCAATGGCAAAGAATGGGAAACAAGTTTACAAAAAACTTGTTTGCAATGTCACTCTGATTACGATAATTTCTGCAAAAAGTGTCACGACCAAAACGCAGTTGAACCATATTGTTGGGATTGTCATATCCAACCTCAGGGGAATAAATAATGAATGCTAATAGACGTTACTTTTTAAAAGTTGCTGGTCTTTCAACTTTTGCTCTTACCGCTGGGGTAGGTGCTACTGTTGCAAAAGCTGTAAACGCAACTAAAGAAGCTGGCGACGGTTCTTATAAGGCATCTGAAAATGCTGTGCATGGCAAACGCTTTGCTATGGTTATTGATACCCGTAAGTTCCAAACAAAAGAAGATATGTTGCCTATCATTGAAGCTTGCCATAAATTCCATAATGTTCCAAACATCGAAGGACCAAAAGAAATTAAATGGCTTTGGCATGATAGCTTCCACCATGCTTTTGTTGATGATACTTCTCCTTTTATTCCTGAAGAAGTTAAAAATCGTCCTTACTTCTTGCTTTGCAACCATTGTACAAACCCAAGCTGTGTGCGTGTTTGTCCTACTAAAGCAACATACTTAACTTTCCAAAACCTCGTTGCTATTGACTATCACCGTTGTATTGGTTGTCGTTTCTGTATGGCTGCTTGTCCTTATGGTTCACGTTCTTTTAACTTCTCTGACCCTCGTCAGTACATCAAACCAGAAGACCTCAATCATCAATATCCTTCCCGTATGCGTGGGGTAGTGGAAAAATGTACCTTCTGTGCAGAACGCCTTGAACTTGGTCAAATGCCTCTTTGTGTGGAAGCATCTAATGGTGCTATCATTTTTGGGGATTTAAATGATCCTGAGTCTAATGTTCGTCAAGCATTGGCTGAAAACTTTACTATTCGCCGTAAACCAGCTCTTGGTACTGAACCTGGCGTTTACTATATTATTTAGGAGGAAAATTCATGCTTGAGAAAGTATTAAAGGGTTCACCTAAATATTATATATGGCTTGCCTTTTTACTTGCTATTATTGGGCTTGCTACTTGTGTTTATGTTTATCAGCTCATGTATGGACTTGGTATTACTGGGCTTACAAGAGATAGTTCTTGGGGATTTTATATCGCTCAATTTACCTATCTTGTTGGGGTTGCAGCTTCTGCTGTTATGCTCGTACTTCCTGCGTACTTCCACCACTATGTGAAGTTTAAACGTGTTATCATCTTTGGTGAATTTCTTGCCATTGGTGCTGTTATCATGTGTATGCTTTTTATTGTTGTGGATATGGGGCAACCTCAACGTGTTCTTAACGTATTCTTACACCCAACTCCAGGCTCTATCCTTTTTTGGGACGCAACAGTTCTTAGTGGATACCTTGTACTTAATGCAGTAATTGGTTGGGTAACCTTAGAAGCAGAAAAAGTTGGTATGGCTCCACCTAAATGGATTAAATATCTTGTATATATTTCCATTATCTGGGCATTTTCTATCCATACTGTTACAGCTTTCCTTTATGCTGGCTTACCAGGACGTCACTTCTGGCTTACAGCTATTTTGGCAGCTCGTTTCTTATCTTCTGCTTTCTGCTCTGGTCCTGCTATTTTACTTCTTCTTATTATGCTTCTTAAGAAAGTTGCAGGTTTTGATTGTGGTAAATCAGTTATTAAAACCCTTAGCATTATCATTACCTATGCAATGTGCTTAAACGTTTTCTTCTTCTGCCTTGAACTCTTTACTGCATTTTATAGTGGTATTCCAAGTCACCAACACCCAGTACAATATCTCTTTGGTTTTGGTCATGCTGAAGGTGCTTGGATTGGACCTTGGATGTGGGTTGCAGCTGTTTTAGCTATTGTTTCTATTATTCTCTTGGTTGTTCCAAGCTTTAGAGAAAACCATAATTTACTTCCTTGGACTTTAATTCTTTTAGTTATTGCTACTTGGATTGATAAAGGTTTAGGACTTCTTATTGGTGGTTTTAACCCAACTCCATTTGAATTCTTTACTGTTTATACTCCAACCTTAGCAGAAGTAACCATTTCTGTTGGTATTTTTGCTGTTGGTGCTTTAGTAGTTTCTATTCTTTGGAAAATTGCCCTTGAAGTGAAGAAAGAAGCTTGTACTTTTGATTTACCTAAAGGTGAATAGAGTATAATTGATTTTTATTAGGGGGAGGACTTTTTATAAAAAGTCCTCCCCCTAAAACCCCCTTTCAAAAAT
>JAHHTE010000052.1 GCA_020024815.1 Mailhella sp. | reverse complement strand
ATTTTGATAATGCTTCATAGGCTTTTTCATTATCTTCAATAAATAAATAAGTATGATACTCCAACACATAAAAATTTCTTTCCTCTGGAGCAATTTTTTGTGCTTTTTTAATAATAGGAATAGCACGTTCAAAATCATTTTGTTCTAAATATAAATGAATAATAATTTCTAAAGCATTTTTATAATATGTATCTTCAGGAGTTACTTGTAAAAGATATGATAAAGCTCTTTGTTTATCTTTACCTGCTTCATAAATTAATGCTCCTTGTAAGTAAATTAAATCTCTTGGAGCATCTGGAGTTTTAGAAAGTTTTTCTAATAACTCTTCCGCTAAATCAGCTCTCCCCTCTTGAATGAGCATAGATGATGCAGCAACAATAAAATCAAATTCCATATTGCTTTTTGCTAATTCAAAAGCTTTTTGATGATTACCTTCTTTAAAAGATAAAGAAATTAATTTCAATAAATAATCATAATTAGTTGGTTCATCTTTTAAAATTTGTTGGTAATAATATCTTGCTCTAGGGTAATTATGTTGTAACTCTGCAACTTCACCTAATTGATGTAATGCTGTTTTATCTTTTGGAGCTACCCTTAATGCTTTTAACAAAAATTGATTTGCTTCAACATATCTATTCATTTTCTTTAAACAAATTCCCATATAAATGGTAACAGTGTTAATTCTCTTTTTTTCAGGAATACGTAAGAAAGTTTTGTATGCTTGATTATAATCTCCCATCTTATAATATAAAACACCAAGTTCTACATAACCATTATAATCTTGAGGATTATTTTTTATATAAGAATTTAATAAAGCAATAGGAGCAGAAAAATCTCCTTTATCTCCTTCTTTTGTTTGTTCTATAAGTTCAGCATACATTAAAATTAATGGCAATTCATTAGGTAAAGAATGCAAACTTTGTTCTGTAATTCTTTTTGCATCTTTTAAATGGCCTTTATTATAAAGCCATGTAATACCTTCTGCTAACGCAAATACTTCTGGATTATTTTTTGATAATTCATCAGCATAAAGAACAACTTTTTCATAATCATCACGTTTAATTGCTTCAAAAAGTCCTAAATACACAAAACTACTTTTACACTTTTTAGATAAAATTAAATCATGTGTTTTTTCTGCTGACTTTTGTCCTTGTTTTTTTTCAAAAGCAAAAAGATACTGTGGAGAATTATCTATATTATTTTGAGTAGCACAAGCTTGTAAGAATATTAAAAATGATAAACCAACTATTTTTTTCATATATTTTCCACCTATGAATGTATCCAGTCTTCTGAAAAATCTTGTATTTTATCACCAAGATGATTTTTTAATTTTACCAATAATCGTGCCTCAAGCTGACGAATACGTTCACGACTTACATGATATTTTTCACCTATTTCACGTAAAGTAACAGGGTCATCAGTTAATAAACGATTTTCTAAAATAAATAATTCCTTATCAGATAAATTAGGCAATAAATCTTTTAAACTTTGCCGCACTAAATCTGATAATTCCTCACTTGCAAAACCAGCCTCAATACCAGGACCAAGTGCAGGCAAAAAATCCATTTTTGAGCTATTGCTATTATCATCATTTACAGGCATATCAAGTGATAAATCACTTGTATCAAGACGTTGTTGCATTTCAACTATTTGATCAACAGAAACCCCTAATGCCTCTGAAAGAGTTTTTTCATCAGGATCAAAACCTTGCGATAATAATTTTTGTCTTTCTTTATTTAAATTATAAAATAATTTACGCTGTGCTTGAGTTGTTCCAATTTTCACCATACGCCAATTATCCATAATAAATTTAAGGATATACGCACGAATCCAAAAAGTTGCATAATAGGAAAATTTAATCCCTTTATCAGGGTCAAATTTATTCACAGCACGCATAAGACCAACATTACCTTCTTGAATTAAATCAAGAACATTTTGCATCCAACGTCTTTGGAAATCCATGGCAACACGAACAACTAAACGTAAATGTGATGATATAATACGAAAAGCAGCCTTACTATCACCAGTATCACGTACTTTACGTGCTAATTCAATTTCTTCATCAGGTTCAAGCATAGGAAATTTACTTACTTCTCGTAAATAAAGATGCAAATTATCTTGAACAACAGGCAAATGATTAGGAACTACCATAAGCTCATTTTTAGCATTATGACTATCAAGAGCATATTGTTCATCATGTTGGGAAAGAGAATCAAATAAATCTTCATCACTCATATCTGAAGTATCAATATCATCAACAGAATCTACATCAAAAACATCATCAGATTCTACATCATTTCCATCAATATTATGTGAACTATCATCATTAGGAAGAAGTTCTGGCTCTAAAATAATATTTTTTTGAGTATCATTATCTTCTTTAAGTTCTTTTTTTGATTTTTTCTTTATTATATTTTTTTCTTCCATAATAGACTTTTTCTTGCTATAAAAATTGCTATACAAATTCTAAATATATAAATATGATAAAATATATTTTAAACTAGAAATTATAGTTTAGTATGTATTGCCTAGATTATCAAGTTTTAAAATCACTAGAAATATAAGTATATTATAAATATTAGGAGTAATTATGTCAGATCTTCGTTCTTTATTAAAGCAACAAACACCACTTTTTATTGATGGTGCAATGGGAACTATGCTTCAATCTTTAGGTATGCCAGATGGAGCAAACCCAGCAGAATTTTGCATGGAACAACCTGACATAGTAGAAAAAATTCATTTAGCATATCTAGAAGCAGGAGCAAATATTATATTAACTTCCACCTTTGGAGGAACAAGCTTTAAACTACCAGAAAATTTAAATGTTCTTGAATTTAACGAAAAAATGGCTCTTGTTGCTCGTAATGCTATCAATAAAGCAAAACAAAATACCCGCAAACCTCTTTTTGTTGCTGGTGATATTGGACCTGTGGGGAAATTTCTTCGTCCTTTAGGTGAGCTTGATCCACAACTTTTTATTAATGCTATTCGTGAACAAGTGCGAGGTCTTGTTAAAGGTGGCGTTGACCTTATTTTTATTGAAACCCAATTTGATTTAGCAGAAGCAAGAGCAGCTGTTGCTGCCACAAAAATGGAAACCAATTTACCTATTTTTGTTTCCATGACTTTTGAAGATGGCGTTAGCCTTACTGGTTCAACTCCTGAAGTTTTTGCTGCAACTATGCAAAACTTAGGCGTTGATGCTATTGGTGTAAACTGTGGAGCAGGCCCTGAACAAATGCTTCCTGTTGTAAAAAAACTTCTTGCAAGTAGTTCTATTCCTGTTTTTGCTGAACCAAATGCAGGACTTCCTGAACTTATTAATGGAGAAACAGTCTTTAGACTTACTCCTGATGCTTTTGCTGAACAAACTAGTTATATTGCAAAAGAAGGTGCTTTTATTTTAGGTGGTTGCTGTGGTACAAGCCCTGAACATATCAAAGCATTACAAGCAAAAGTTCTTTCTTTACAAATTGAAAAAAATACCCGTCAAATCCCTTATGGTATTCGCTTAACTTCTCGTTCTTCTCTTATTCATATTGGAAAAAATCAACCACTTGTAATGATTGGTGAACGTATTAACCCAACTGGTAAAAAACTTTTAAGTGCAGAATTACAAGAAGGAAAATTTGATCTTGCAATGCAATATGCTGATGAACAAATTGCTTTAGAAACAAAAGTTCTTGATGTTAATGTAGGTGCACCTAATGTCCATGAAGAAACAATGCTCCCAAGCCTTATTGAAAATCTTGTAGCAAGAGTACAAACACCTCTTTGCATTGATTCCTCTAATCCACAAGCAATTATTGAAGCATTACCTTTTCACCCCGGTTCTGCATTAGTCAATTCCATAAGTGGTGAAGCAAATAAAATGGAAATATTAGCTCCACAATGTAAAATTTGGGGTTCTCCTTTTATTTTACTTCCATTAACAGGTGCAAATCTTCCCAAAACTTCTTCTGAACGTATAAAAATTATTGAAGATTTACTTAAAAAGACAGAAGAATATCAAATTCCACGTAACATGATTATGGTAGATATTCTCGCTCTTACTGCTGCAAGTGATGCTCTTGCACCTAAAGCTTGTATTGAAACCGTAAAATGGTGTGATGAGCAACATTTACCTACAACACTCGGACTTTCAAATATTTCCTTTGGATTACCTGCACGAGATTTAGTTAACTCCTCATTCTTTGCAATGGCAGCAGGATCAGGTTTAACTTCTTGTATTGCTAATCCCTCAAATAGCCGTATTCGCGAGGCAATGGATAGTGCTAATCTTTTACTTGGTTTTGATACAAATGCTGAAAACTTTACAAATTCTTATGCAAAATGGACAGCTCAAAACCAAACAGATACAAAAAATACTAAAACAGTTAAAGTTGGTGCAAAAACATTAGAAGAAGCTGTTATTCTAGGTGCAAAAGATCATATCATTGAAATGGTTGATGAAGAATTAAAAAATGGAGCCGATCCTTTTACATTAGTTCGAGAACGTTTAATTCCTGCTATTCAACAAGTTGGAGTTTTATATGAAAAAAAAGAATATTTTTTACCTCAACTTCTCCGTTCTGCATCTACAATGCAAAAAGCTTTTGCCCATGTAAAACCTCTTCTTGAAGAAAGTGGAGAAAATAATAATAGACCTAAAATTCTCCTTGCAACCGTTCAAGGTGATATTCACGATATTGGAAAAAATATTGTAGGCTTGCTTTTATCAAATCATGGCTATGAAGTTATTGACTTAGGAAAAGATATACCAGCTGAAATTATTGTTGAAGAAGCACAAAAACATAAAGTAAAAATAATAGGTTTGTCTGCTCTTATGACAACAACAATGCCAAGAATGGAAGATACAATAAAATTAGTAAAAGAAAAAAATCTTGATTGTAAAGTTATGGTTGGTGGTGCAGTTGTAACTCCTGAATATGCTAAAAGCATTGGTGCTGATGGATATTCTGTTGATGCTGTTGAAGCTGTTAGAGTTGCAAAAGAACTTTTAAAATAAGATTTTTATTATACTATTTCATTGCATATTTTTTTTATGTAATATATAAATTGCTAAATTATTTATAAGGATTGTTCATGAAATTTTTGTATAAGACATTAATCTTGTTTGCTTTTCTTAGCATAATAAATCCTAATATAAGTTATGCAAAAGAAACATTAACTCTTACAGAACTACTTAATACTATTTCAGAAAGTAAAGGAAAACAAGTTGTTCTTATTAATTTTTATGCATCTTGGTGTACTCCTTGCCGAAGAGAAATTCCTGCTTTTATTGAAGTTAGAAATGAATTTGATAAAAATTCCCTTAAAATGATTGCTCTAAATCTTGATGATAGCCCTGAAATTATGAAAAGTTTCAATAAAAAAATGAATATTAATTATGATACATTCCATGATTCTGGTGAATTAGCACAATTTTACATGGTTCAAGGTATTCCTTTTACCATTATTTATGGAAAAGATGGAAATGCTGTTCTTGCAGAAACTGGATTAATGAATAAAAAAGATTTAGTTGATGCTATTAACTATGGATTAACAAAATAAAGTGAGGAAATACATGCATAAATTAAAAGAACTTATCTCCGAAGAAGAAATTCAAACTAGAGTTCGTGAACTTGGCAAAGAAATTTCTCAAGTATATCAAAATGAACCTCTTATTGTTGTTTGTACTTTAAAAGGTGCTTTCTTATTCTTTAGTGATTTGGTTAGAAATATAACTTGTCCACATGAAATAGATTTTGTTCGTGTTGCAAGTTATGGAAATGCTGATAAATCCTCTCAAACAATTTCCTTTACTAAGGATATTGAATTAAGTGTAGAAGGAAAACATGTTTTAATTGTAGAAGATATTATTGATACAGGCTTAACTATGGAGTTTTTACTTCATCAGTTTACAGCTAGAAAAGCAAAAAGTATAAAAGTTGCTACCTTTATCAGCAAAAAAGCACGTCGTGAAAAATCTATTCCTATTGACTTTGTTGGATTTCATATCAATGATGGTTTTATTGTAGGTTATGGTTTAGATTATGCCGAAAAATATAGATCATTACCTTCCATTAATGAAATAGAAATTTAATTTTTTGGGTTTTTATTATGTTAATAACTTGTCCTAATTGTAAAAGTGTATTCAAACTTCCTGATACACAAAATATTAATCAAAAACTTCGTTGTTCTATATGTAAAGATGTTTTTGTTATTCGTGATGTGCATTACGAATATGAAGAAAAACAAAATGAAGAAACAGAACAACAAGAAAAAATTGAAGATACTCCCCCTACTGTAAATACAGAAAAAGAAGAACAACAAGAAGAAACTCCAAGAAGTTCTTCCACTTCTCGTATTGATTTAGACACACCTTTTGCAAATGAAAAATCAGTAAAACCAAAAAGTTTTCTTGCAAGAATAATTCTTATTATTATTTTTGCTTCAATTTGTTTTATTTCTGTTCTTTGGTCTTTTACACCATATCTTGACCCTATCAAAGAAAAGTTTTTTGCAGGTGATGCTAAAGAAGTTCAAGAAAAAATTGATTCTGAAAATAAACGTATTGAAGAATTAAGTAATAAAGTTAAATTGTTACAAATTCAAGGACTTAGACAATACACAATTCCAAATGATAAAGTTGGCTCTCTAACAATTATTGAAGGTAAAGTTATTAATGGCTTTGATGACCCACGTGGCTTTATTCAAGTTGAATGTTCTTTATTTGCAGAATCAGGAGAAATGCTTATTACCAAAAAACAAATTGCTGGTACAAGTTTATCTCTTTTCCAATTACAAGTGTTAAATGAAGAAGAACTTGAACAAAATCTTAATAATAACCTTGATATTATGCAAAAAAATACTAATATCAGCCCTGGTGCAAGCACACCATTCATGTGTGTTTTTTACAATCCACCTGAAAATGCAGCAAGTTTCAATATAAAAATTGTTTCTGCTGAAAGATCAGAAGATATAACCAAAAAATAAAAAAAGCCCAGAGATGGGCTTTTTCTTTCTATTATGTCAAATATTCTTTATAAAATACCAAATCTTAAAATTTGTGATGCTACAAGCCCTTTCCCTTTATCAAGAGACTATTGCTTTAGAACCGAAGAAGAAATAAAAAAAAGCCAATTCATAACAAGTTTTGGACACGCTAATTCTAAAGAAAGTGCTAAATTTTTTATTGACAAAATTTGTCAAGAATTTCCAAATGCAACACATAATTGCTATGCCTATGCAGTTGGTGCACCAAAAGATACAGCGAATATTGGTCAATCAGATAATGGTGAACCGCATGGTACAGCAGGTAAACCCATGCTTAATATTTTACTACATAGTGATATTGGTGAGACAGTAGTTGTTGTAACCCGATTTTTTGGAGGAATAAAACTTGGTACTGGTGGTCTTGTAAAAGCATATCAAGGTTCTGTTGCCAATGCCATTGAAATTTTACCTACCATTGATAAAATTATTTATGCTCAAATAACTTTAACCTGTGGCTATGAACATATAAATCTTTTACATTATCACATGCCATTTTATAATGCGAAAATAATAAATGAGGAGTTTACTAATACAATAAAATACACAATAGAACTTCCTAAACCACAAATAAATGCCTTTATAAGCACATTTTCTAATGCTACAAATGGTCAAATAAAAATTTTAAATACTATTATTTTAGATAGTTAATATTAAAAATGCAATTTTTTCAAAAAAAAGGCTTTACAAACATTTAAAAAATCACTAAATAGTAATTGTTCCTGATAACGAATTTATTAAAAATAAAAATGGAGAATAATTATGTCAAACACACAAAAGAACTTAATGGATGCTTTCGCTGGTGAATCTCAAGCTAACCGTAAATATCTTGCTTATGCAAAACAAGCTGACAAAGAAGGCTTAACAATGGTTGCTAAACTTTTCCGTGCTGCTGCTGAAGCTGAAACCATTCACGCACACGCTCACCTCCGTCATGCTGGTAAAATCGGTACAACTGCTGAAAACCTTCAAGATGCTATCAGTGGTGAAACCTATGAATTTACCAAAATGTATCCAGAAATGATCAAAGAAGCTAATGAAGAAGGCCAAAACGCTATTGCTAAATACATGGGCTTTGTAAACGAAGTTGAAGAAGTTCACGCTAACCTTTACAAAAAAGCTGCTAACAATGAATTAGCTGGTGCTGAATTCTATATCTGTCCAGTATGTGGTTACACCCACGAAGGTCCAATGACAGAAGCATGTCCAGTATGTATGGCTCCTGGTGCTAACTTCTACACAGTTGGCTAATACTTGCCAATTTTACTCATAAAAAAAGCTCCTTTTGGGAGCTTTTTTTGTTTAATGAATTTAGGGGAAAACTTTTTATAAAAAGTTTTTCCCCTAAAACCCCTTTTCAAAAATTTTTATTTTATCCTACTAATTACTTTTAATTCCCCTTTTACAAATTAATTATAACTAACATCTAATTCTAACTTATTTTTTTATATAAACAATGTTGAAAAACAAAAGCTCTTTTGCACGCAAAAGAGCTTTTGAATTAAAAAATTTTGAGGGGAGAGTTTGAGAGGAGAACTTTTTCAAAAGTTCCCCTCTCAAAAAACAAAACAAAAAAAATTAAAATAAAAAACACATTATACTAAACTATCAATAGGCAATAAAGGTCTTTTACCTGCTAAATATTCTTTAAAATGCTGTATAGCTCTATCATGATCAAAACATAAATGAGGAATATCTTCTAAACTACAAAAATGAGCATTTGCAGCATCATCACCTGCATTTATTTTACTACTATCTTTTGCTTTTGCAACATAAGTTACTGTTAATGTATGAAAACGAGGATCTCTATTAGGTTCTGAATAAACACCTAAAATTCCCAATAATTCTATATCAAGTCCTGTTTCTTCTTTCATTTCCCTAATTGCAGCATGTTCTACACTTTCCCCTGTTTCTACAAAACCACCAGGCAAAGCTCGTCCATGTGGTTCATTTAATCTATCAATTAAAACAATTCCTTTTTCTTCATCATAAATAATACAGTCAGCTGTTGGATAAGGATTATCATATTTTGAAATATCGTTATGACAATGAGGACAAGTTTTCATAATATATTACCTACTTACTATAAAATTATTTTCTAAAAAAGCAGAAGCATTAATTGCCCCTTCACGTAAAATTCGTAAATTTTTATTTCCCAAAAAAGAAATAATTGTTGAAGCTAAACCTCCTTGTGGCTTAACTGCTGAATCTATGTATCCAACTACATGTTGTATAATATCTTTATGCATTGCTGAAATTTCTGTAACAGGTGTTCCCCCACTTATATTCGCACTACTTGAAACAATAGGTTCATTTACCCCATTAGCAAGAGCTACTGCTATTGGATGCGAACTTTGTCTTATTGCAATTGTTTTTGTTCCACCTGTTAATATGTCTGAAACAAAATTCCGTGCTGGTAAAATAAAAGTCAAAGGACCAGGCCAAAACAAATTAGCTAAATCTATAACATCATTTTTTATTATATCGTTAATTATAGCAAACTGAAATACCTGCTCTAACTGTGAGGCTATGGTAGGTAATGGCATTGCTAATAAACGTTTTTTTATTTTAAAAATATCCAAAATTGCAGATTCTGACCCTATCCTACACCCAATACCAAAAAAAGTTTCTGTTGGATATAAAATAACACCATCTTTTTTTAAAATATCTATTGCATTTTCAAGATTAAGCTCTATCATATAAACCTCATACTAAAATATACTCTTTTCAAGATATTCTGTCAAAGTACCTAAAAGATATATTTTGCCTTTTTTATAAAAATAAATTATATTTTGTGCTATGGAGCATTAGAAAATATTTTAATTATATTTTTTATCTATATTGAATATAATTCAATATTATATTCTTATAAAAAGAATTTTCTTTCTCAAATTAGTTTTTATAACTATTATTATAAAGTTATTTTATTAATGTTAACCTAACTATGGAGCTTATATGAAAAAAATTATTGCTGCTAACTGGAAAATGTTTAAAACTTCTGAAGAAACAATACAAACATTAACAGAATTAAATACTCTTACAGAAAATATACCTTTAGATAATAAAGAAATTCTTATTTTCCCTCCTTTTACTTCCTTAGAAGTCGCTGCAAAAATAGTTAATAATCCATATATTTTTATTGGAGCTCAAGATTTATATCCAGCTAAAGAAGGAGCTTTTACTGGTGAAATTTCCCCTACTATGATCTTAGCTTGTGGGGCAAAATGGGTTTTAACAGGTCATTCTGAACGTAGACATATCATAAAAGAAGACAATGCTCTTGTAGGTCAAAAAACAATTTTTGCTTTAGCAAGTGGGTTAAATGTTGTTGCTTGTATTGGTGAAACATTAGAACAACGCGAAGAAGGCAATCTTTATGATGTCTTAGCTGAACAATTACAACAAACTCTTGCTAAACTCCCTACCCCTCTTTCTCCTGAACGCCTTGTTATTGCATACGAACCTGTATGGGCTATTGGAACAGGAAAAACAGCAAGCACAGAGGATATTATAGAAGCTCATACTATTATTCGTGAACTTTTAAAAAATATTCTTGGTGTATCTGCTATGCAAACAAGAATTTTATATGGTGGAAGTGTTAAACCTGAAAATGCACATGAAATTTTATCACTTGATAATGTTGATGGCCTTTTAGTTGGTGGTGCATCACTTAAAGCTGATAGTTTTGCTAAAATTATCTCTGCATAATAAAATTTTTCTTGCATTTTTTTTCTAAATAGATAATAATTTTAGCCTAGTTGAAATAATGGTGTTTTATACACGATAAGGAGCAATTTGTGCAATCAGGTATTTTAATTCTTCACGTTCTTGTTTGTGTTGTTTTAGTTTTGCTTATTCTTTTACAATCTGGCCGTGAAGGTATGGGTGTTATCTTTGGTGGCGGAAATAATAGTTCTGTATTTGGTAGTCAAGGTGCAGGTGGTGTACTTGTAAAACTTACTACTTTTTTAGCTATTCTTTTTGTTGTAACCTCATTAGGTTATAATGTTCTTACTTCATCAAAAAATAATGTAAAATCCGTACTTGATGTGCAATTTGAAGAAACAACTCCTACTAATCCTGCTCCTGTAAGCATGGAAAAAGCAAAAGAAGAACCTAAAAAAGCAGGTGCTATTTCTGATCAAACAAACACAGAAGCAAAGCAAGAACAAGCAAAATTAGAAGAAAA
Source organism: Mailhella sp. (assembly GCA_020024815.1). Classification (GTDB taxonomy): domain Bacteria; phylum Desulfobacterota; class Desulfovibrionia; order Desulfovibrionales; family Desulfovibrionaceae; genus Taurinivorans. The sequence continues at coordinate 360 of JAHHTE010000052.1, read as the reverse complement.
ACCTATTGCAAGTGAAGAAAAAACAGTTGAAAAAACTTCTGAAGATAAAAAAGTAAATAAAGAAGAAACAAAAACTCCTGAAGAAAAAAATACAGATAAAAAAGAAGAAAAAGCAACTTCTACAAAATAAATAAAAAAGCCTTACTAGTAAGGCTTTTTTATTTACTCATTATTTCTTGACAAAATTTATTTTTATGACTATCAATAAGGGATAGAGGAAACCGGACGGCGGTAACGTCGCCAACCCCGCCAGATCTGAAAAGAAGCAACGGTAACGATTGTTATTGGGTGTCCGGTTCCCAAAAGGCACAAAGAAATTTGTGCCTTTTTTATTATTTTTACTATAAATAAAAACATAAT
>JAHHTE010000051.1 GCA_020024815.1 Mailhella sp. | reverse complement strand
AAATTATAGTAAATTTTAAATTATTCTACATTATTTGAGAATATTATATAACTATTTTTTCTCACAACATATTTGAATAATTATACATATAAAAACATACCATATATAAAATATTATTTTTGTTCTTGTGCTTTTACTTCATTCCAAAGTTCATCTTTATCATCAAGGGTCAAAGCGTTAAAATCTAAACCTTTATCTTTTGCTAGCTGTTCCATTGCTGCAAAGCGTTGCATAAAACGATTACAAGTCATATCAACAGCAATATTTGCTTTTACTCCTAAACGTCTTCCCATTTCAGTTAGGCTAAAAATCATATCACCTAATTCATGTTCTATTTGTTTTTGATCGCCACTTGCTTTTGCATCTAACAATTCAAGCCATTCTGCTTCTACTTGTCTTTCAACATCTTCATCATCGTCCCATGTAAAACCAGCTTTTTCTGCTTTAGCATGGATTCTATATGCTCGAGTTAAGGCAGGTAAAGCTTGTGGAATTGAAACAAAAGCACCTGTATTTTCGCCTTTTTCTGCTTTCTCTTGATTTTTAATTTTTTCCCATGTTTCATGTAATGCTTCTTTACTTGTATCGTATGTTTCAGCATCATTAAAAACATGTGGATGGCGACGTTTCATTTTTTCAACACTTTTAGTCAATGCGTCAGCAAAATCAAACTGTCCTTTTTGTGCATATTTTTTTGCAATAAGCATTACCCCAAAAATCAAATCACCCATTTCTTCGCAAGCTTCACAAGAATTATCTTTTCTAATAGCATCTACAAACTCAAACATTTCTTCAATAGTATATTCTGATAAACTTGTAGGAGTTTGTTCTTTATCCCAAGGACAACCTTTTTCATCATCTAAAATAGCTTCAATAACACCATTCATAGCAACAATGGCTTTTTGTAATTTTTCTAATTCCATATTTGCACCTGTACTTTTTCATAATTTCCTAATATAAAATCAACTAATTCACGCATAAAATCTAATAAATAAGGAATAGTATATGATCCATTTACTAAATTATCATCTTTTAAAAACCATGAAGCTAAAAATGCAATAATGCCAACTAAAAATAAACCTTTTACAAGCCCAAAAAGAGCACCTAATAATTTATTTATCCACCCAGTAAAAGTTATATTCATTACTTTATTTAAAATACGAGCAAGAATCGCCACAACCAAAAACGTACCAACAACAATTATAACTATGGCAGCAGGATAATTAAATGAACTAGAGACATAGCCACTTATATAATCTGAAACATTATGTCCATAATTACGCAAAATAAATACACTAAGAATAATTGCAACTATACCTGAAATTTCTTCAAAAAAACCACAATATGCACCTTTTATAAAAAAGAATGCAAGAACAACTATTACAAAAATATCAAAATAATTTAAAGCCATAGCTTACCCTTATATTAGCATGAATAAAAAAAGGAACATTCCTGTTCCTTTTTTTATATTTATTGATTATTTATCGCTTTTGGCGATGCCATCATATAAATTTCGTGTGGATCTAGGATAAGAACAACACTACCATCACCCATGATACTAGCACCTGATAATCCTTGAATATTATTCAAATACATACCAAGAGGTTTAATAACAATTTCTTGTCGGTCAAGAAGTTGGTTTACAACAAGACCAATTCTTCTATCATTATCTTGTAAAATAACAATAGAAATAATATCGTTATTCATGGTTTCTGGCAAGTCTAAAAGTTCCCCTAAATCTACAATACCAAGAACTTCACCTCTAAGCGTTACAGCTTTTCTACCATTAATACTTGTAAGTAAACTACTTTCAAGTTTAGTTGTTGTTGCTACAACATCAAGAGGAATAGCATACATTTGTTCTCCCATTTTAATCATAAGAGCTTCAATAATTGCTAATGTTAATGGTAAAGTTAGGGTAAATCTTGTTCCTTGTCCTACTGCCGTATTAATTGCAATATTACCTTTTAAGTTTTTGATATTTGTACGAACAACGTCCATACCAACACCACGACCTGAAATATCTGTAATAACTTCAGCAGAAGAAAAACCAGGAGCAAAAATAAGTTCTGTTGCTTCTCTATCTGTAAGCATTTTTGCTTCTTCAGGAGTAATAATACCTTTTCCTATTGCAACTTCACGCATTTTATCAGGATTAATACCCTTACCATCATCTTCAATTTCAATTACAACAGAGTTACCTTTATGATATGCACGAAGAACAACTTTACCTGCTTCAGGTTTACCTGCTGCAAGACGAGTTTCAGCATCTTCAATACCATGGTCAATACTATTTCGTATTAAGTGCATCAATGGGTCGTTGATTGCTTCAATAATACTTTTATCAAGTTCTGTTTCTTCACCTTCAAAAATAAGCTCAATTTCTTTATTCACTTTTCTTGATAAATCACGAACTAAACGAGGGAAACGTGAAAATACAGAAGATACAGGAAGCATTCTCACTTTCATAAGTGTATCTTGTAAATCATCAGAAACACGACTCATTGCATAGGTTGTTTCTGATAAATCTTGAGCTACACTTGCAATATCAATATCAGAAGAATTTGATTCCAAATTCTTTGCAATCATTGCGTATCTATTACGGTTAATTAAAAGCTCACCAATAAGGTTCATTAAGTGATCAAGTTTTTCATAATCAACACGAATACTTGCTGTTGATACTTTTTCTTTTCCATGAGGAGCTACTTTTGCAGGAGCAACAACAGCCTTATTAGCTTCGGCATTTTCTTGTGCTGGAGCTTTGGGAGCAGCTGGACTTGCTTCTTTTGTTACTGGAGCAGGAGCAGGTTTTGTTTCCTTTGGAGCAGGTGCTGCAGGAGCTGGAGCAGAAACTGGTTTTGGAGTTTCAACTTGAGGCTCTTGAACTACTTTAGCAGGTTCTTGAACTTCTTGTTTAGGAGCTTCTGCAACAGGAGCTGCTTGTTGAACTGGAGCTGCTTGTTGAACTGGAGCTTCTGCAACTTGATTACTTGCTTCACTTTCAATAGAAGCTTTAATTTTATCAGCAAGTTCAGGGTGTTTTGCAATTAAATCTTGTTCAATGGCAGAATTAGCCATATCAACGATAATTTCTACTTCTTGTTCCAAAAGTGAAATTAAGCAATCAAAACCAACATCACTATTTCGGCCTTGATTTACAATACCTGCTGTTCTTTCAGCATACTCTTTTACTTCTGCAAAGCCCATGAAACTTGCAGAATTTTGAATAGCTGTAAGAGCTCTAAAAATAGCATCTTGCTGAGCTTTTAAACTAGGGTCTTTTTCTAATTCTTTTAATGCGTAATCAATAACAGCATATTGTTGTTTTACTGTTGATTGGAATAAAACTAAATCATCATCACCGTCTAATAAACCTGCTCCAATAGAGCTTAAAGGAATATCTTTTATATTAGCAACAAGAGTTTCATGATTTGCTAACATTTCAGGTTCATGAACTACTGGCTCTGCTGATTTTACTTCTTCTTCAATATAAATAGAAGAAGGTAAACTTGGTTCATTACCTGCAACAGCATCTTGTAATTGAGCTAAAAGCTCTGATGTATCAAAAATATCTGCATTTCCTGCTTGTGTGTTAATATTACGGATTAATGCTTCCATAACATCAACAACAACAAGAAGTAAGTCAGTAAGATTATTAGTTATTTCCAATTCACCTTGACGAGCTTTATTCAATAGCGTTTCAGCTTCATGGGTTAATGCATTTAAAGCATGATAACCTACTAAACCACTATTACCTTTTAAGTTATGGAAATTTCTAAATAATGTATTTACTAATTCGCTTGTATCTTTATTTTCATTTGATGCTTTTTCAAGCTCAATAAGTCCTTCATTTAATAAGGAAGTATTTTCAATAGCCTCATCAATAAAATCTTTTAAATGATCTTCACCAAAAGCACTTAATGTTTCTGGACCTGGTTTTGCTAATGTAGCAATCCATTCAGAAGTTGGCATCATACGCCTTTTTACAGTATTTGTTTTTTTCACATTTTGTTGAGGAGCATTAACTTCTTCTTGAACAACTTGTGCTTCCTCAACTTGTGAAGTAGCCTCTTCTAATGCTGGCTTAGGCTCTGCAACCTCTGTTGCAACTGCTGGAGCTGATCCTCCACCATTTAATGCTTCTTCCATACTTGTAAAACGTTCACCTGCCATAATACGGTCAAGTAAATCAACAAGATGATCAATAGGTGTATCACCTTCACTATTTGTTTCTTCAAGACTATTGAGCATAGCATTAAAAGCATCAGTTGCAGCAAGAATAACGTCCATAATAACAGAATCAACTGTCATTGTGCCTTTTCTAAGCTCATCAAGTACGTTTTCAGCTCTATGTGCTAGCTTATTAATACGAGTTAAACCCAAGAACCCTGATGCACCTTTTAAAGAGTGCATAGGACGGAAAATATCATTTAATAAAACCAAGTTCTCAGGAGATTTTTCAAGCTCTAACAAGTTAGGCTCAATGGTCTCTAGATGTTCACGAGATTCTATAATAAAATCAGAAACAAGTTCTGGGTCTAAATAATCTTGACTCATACAACCACCTTATAGGAAAAAGTCAACTATCCTAATAACATTTTAATATTTCTAACCATTCTTTCTGGTTGTGCTGGTTTTACCATATAAAGATTAGCACCCAAACTAATGCCTCTTTGAATATCATCTTCACCACCTTCTGTGGATAAAATAATAATTGGAATATCTTTATATGCATCTTGTTCACGCACTGCTGCAATAAATGAAAAACCATCCATTCTTGGCATATTGATGTCAGTCAAAATAAGATCTATTTCAGGAGTACAATAAAGTTTTTCTAATCCATCAATACCGTTTTCTGCGGTTTCTACCTTCATTCCTTCAGCTTTTAAAATAAAGGCAACAAGATTTCTAATAGTTTTTGAGTCATCAACAACCAAAATAGTTTTATTACTCATACAGTACCTACGCTTCTGTAAGATTGTTTTCTTTAATCTTTAGAGCATACTTAATTTTACTTAAATAACTTTACGGCAACCCATAAAATATCTTTAGTCTTATCAAAAAGATTAAGCAAGTTTAATCTAGCATGCAATAAAATAAATTATTTTTGTTTACAATATATAATAGCTCCAGGATGATGCTCTGGTTTAAATGTCCTACTAATATTATGTAAGGATTCAGAATGACCAATAAGAAGATAGCCACCTGGTAATAAATTATCATAAAAAGCATTAATAACATGTTTTTTCATTGCATCATCAAAATAAATAATAACGTTACGACAAAAAACAACATGTGATTTTTCTACTTTTGCTAATTGATCAGCACGTGCTAAGTTAATTTGTCCAAACTGTACTAAACGTTGTGCAGCAGGTATAATTTTATAATGTTTACCTTCTTTTACAAAATATTTTTCTATAATTTCTGGAGGTGTTGTTCTAAGTGCATATTCAGAATATACACCACGTCTTGCTATTGCTAACATTGCAGGAGATAAATCGTTTGCAGTAATTTTTATCTTCCAATCATTAATTTCACCTTTAAGTAAATCAAGAAGAATAATAGCAATAGTATATGGTTCTTCCCCACTAGAACAACCTGCAGACCAAATATTTATACGTTTATCACCTTTAGCTCTTTGTTCTGCAATAATCTTAGCAAGAACTTTATCACGGAAAATATCAAGTTGAATATTATTACGGAAAAAGCTTGTTTCATTTGTTGTCATATTAATAAACAACTCATTTAATTCCGCTGTCTTATTTTTATCATAACGCAAATAATTATGATATTCACTGAAATTATGCAATCCAAGTTCACGTAAACGAGAACTTAGACGGTTTTCCATAAGGTATTTTCTGTTTTCACCAACAAAAATACCACATTGTTCATAAAGAAAATCACGTAAAATGATAAATTCTTCATTAGAAATTTTAATATCAGCTGAACCAATTTCAGACCCACCAGCTGCACGACGAGCCAATGGAGGACGTGATGCTTGAGCATTATTAGCTAATAAGCCAGTATTACTTGTTGTTCTATTTGCAAATAAAGATTTAGCAGGTTCACGTTCTGTCTGACTTGTAACAGTAGAACGAAACAATTGTGTAACACTTATTCTTTGTGGTGCTTGTGTTTGTGAAATTGTTGTTCCAGTTGTTGTAAGACGATTAGTTGTTGGACTAAGAGTTCTTTTTTCTGCTTTTACTTCATTTTCAATTTCAGCATTAATTTTTTCTAAAATTGCTATCTTCTCTTCTAATGTAAGTTTACTCAAATCAAAAGGAATTGTAACATTACTTTTACGAAGTAAACTTGAATTTTGAGAAGGTTGTGAAGATGTTGCTTGCGTTTGTGGACGAGCAAAAATTGTTGGTTTATCAACAGGCTTTATTAAAGAAGAACTTTGTTTATCTTTATTATCATTTACAAATTGACTAAAAAAAGAACCACGTGCTTGCTGTCCTGTTGTACTTGTAGTTGTAGCAGAACTTACACTTGTAGTAGCATTAGGTGCTTTTGTTCCAAACATTGAACTAAAACTTTTTCTATTTGGATCATTAAAATTACTCATTACCCACTCCTAACTCGTGTGTAATGGATTCCATTGCTACTTGTGCTACATGTTGAATTTCTGCATTATCACTAGCTACAAGTCCAAGTAATGCTTGAAAAGCTTGATCACCACCAATAAGAGCTAGTGTTTCAACAATTTTCAACTTAACAAGTTGTTCTGACTTTGGAATCATTTCCACAATCATTGGAACTGCACTGTCAACTTTATATAAACCAAGAACTTCAAGAGTTCTCATTTTTACCCAATCATCAGTATCTGATAAAGCAGTAAGTAAAGAAGGAATAAGTTCCTCATTTAATTGCTCACTCATAATACCAACAGTGCTAAGGCGAACATCTTTATCTTCATCTTGCATTGCAAAAATAAGCATTTTATTTTTTGCTTCAGATTCTGGAAGACCATAACCAATAGCTTCAATAGCTGTTTTACGAACTAATGCATCAGTATCGTCCATTGCTATTGCTAAATCTTCAAAGAAAAATTCTGCATTAATATAACCCATTGTATAAACAGCAATTTTTCTCATATCTGCACGTTCACTATTTTTAAATGCTGTAATTTTATAAATAGTATCTTCATCTTCAAGAGCAAGACAAGCCTCAAGTGCTGCCTCACGAATAGAAGAATCTTCACTTTCTAAAAACTTAAGCATTAATGGTGCTGATTCTACATGTTTTTGTTTTACACCAAGAAAACGCAAAGAAGGACAAATAACTTTTGCTTCTTGACTATTTTCTAAATAGTTAACAAAAAATGGAATATCGTGTTCATCAGAACTCAAAGATAATAATTCAATTGAACGAATTTTATCTTCTGTGCTCATTTTTTCAAAATGTCTTTTAAGCACAAAGCGTCCTGCTTTTCCTTCAATACTTCCACATGTTTCAATGGCTAGCTTACGAATCATTTCATTATCACTCATAAGAGCTAATTCTAATTCTTCATTATAGCCAATTTCTTTTAATGTATCTATAATTTTATGTAAAAGTTCTAATTGCACATCAGGATCAACACGTTTACCAAGTTCTAAGATAGCTTTTGTTGCTGCTGGATTCATACCTGCTGACGCAAGACCTGAAAGAACAACCATCAAAACTTCTTCATCTTTTTCTTGTAAAGCTTCAATCATATACTCTTGGAAAACAACTAATTGTTGTGCTCCCAAAAGATTAAGTGCATTAGGTCCTAATGTTTGAATAATAGCTTTTAATACTTTAATACGTAATGGACCTTCACATTTTGTTAAAAACTCTAATAAACGAGGAACAGCTTTAACACTACCAATATCACCTAATGCTTCAATAATAATTGAAACAACCAAAGGAGATACGCTATCTAATGCTTGCAATAAAATATCAACACTATGTGTATCACGAATTTTAGCCAATGCACCAATAGCAGCGTATTGAACCCATTCTTCATCTTTAATAGATTGTTTCAATGCGTCCACTGATTTTGGATCTTTAATTTCTCCCAAACTAATAGCTGCTTGATAACGAACATTTACTTCAGGGTCATGTAATAAAGCCTCACTAAGAGCTTGAACTACACTTGCATTTTTAATTGATCCCAAAATATCTGTTGCAAAAATCCGAATATCTGGATCTTCATCATAAACAAGATCAATCATTGCTTGAACATCATCTTCTGCTATTTCACGTAAAATATCCATAGATATGTTACGCACAGTTGCATCTTCACATCGCAAAATAGGAATAATTAATCGAACAGCATCTTCCCCACGAATTTTACGAACAGCAACTTCAACAGCTTCTTGAATTCCTACACTTGAACTTTCAAACAAAGAAACAAGTAAAGGCAAAGCACTTTTCAATCCTTGATTTGCAGCTTCAAATGCAGCTTGACGCACTAAAAGTGAATCATCAGAAACTAGTCCTTGCAAAATTTCTTGTTCTGACATTGGTGCTTGAACCTTTTCAGTTTGATCATCAGTCATACGAGAACTCCAACAGGCTATTTATATAGAGCTTTAATTAAAGACTCAGCAATATCATCTAAATCTACAATTTCATGTGCTAATTTTGCTTCAACAACAGCACGTGGCATACCATACACAACACAAGTTTCTTCACTTTGTGCCAAAATATACCCACCTTTGCTTTTAAGCACTTTTGTTCCTTCGCACCCATCACTTCCCATACCAGTCATTGTAAGACCAACAACTTTATTTGCCATAATAGAAACACTTTTATTTAAAATGCTAGCAGATGGTTTATAAAGTTCAGTGGAAGGTTCTGGAGAAATCTTAATATGAGGCATAGCACCATGAACATCAAGACTTATATGTTGTCCGCCCGGACATACATAGGCAACACCTGGAACTAACATATCCCCTGTTTCTGCTTCTTTTACTTTTATCTTACATAAGCTATCTAAACGCTTAGCAAAAGCACCCGTAAAAGCAGCAGGCATGTGCTGTGCAATTAAAATACATGCAGGAAAATTTTCAGGTAAAGCAGAAAGCACTTGTTGAACAGCTGGTGGCCCACCAGTTGAAACACCAATGGCAACAATATCTCTTTTTGGCTGACCAGGAGGCATAGTTAATTCTTGTTTTTTAGCCTGACTTGAAACACTAGAATGTGCTGCTCCAATAGTTGAACCCATTGGTTTTGCTATTTTAGATGTAAGACTTGTTGAACTTGATACTGAAGGAGAATTAGTAAATGTTTTTGGTCTACTTTTTAATCTTGCAGCTAAAAAACGAACAGTTGCATTCTTTTTAGATAAAGATTTAATTTTTTCTGTAAGTTCTTTTTGTGCAACAGCAAAAACAGTTGTTCCTTCAACATATTTTGGCATATAGTCTAATGCCCCTAAATCGAGGGCTTTAAGTGTAGCTTCTGCACCTTCAAAGCTAAGTGAACTAATCATAAGAACAGGCTTAGGATTTGTGCTCATAAGCTTTTCTAGCATTTGTAAGCCATCCATTCTAGGCATTTCAATATCTAAAGTAATAATATCGGGATTTAATTCTTTAATTTTTTCTAAACCCTCTATACCATCTCCAGCATGACCTACAACTTCAATTTCAGGATCAGATGTCAGCATACGAGTAAGCGAATTTCTCATAAAAACCGAATCATCAATAACCACTACTTTAATCATATTATCCCCTTAGTCAATGTAAACTAAAGCATACAATATTTCTTATATTGTTATAACACTCAATTTTTATATCGTTAAACGTAAAAAGTCAACCATAATCAATGAAGAATAATTATACTTTTTATATAGTTGTTTAAGTATCTTTTATTTTATAAAATTTTTATCTTAAATTTTTAAAAAATAATGCTTGCTCTATTTATATTTATAGTGCATTAAGGCAAGAGATAATAAACCTATCCAAAAATGGATAATTGCCTTTTATAACTATACAAAACGAGTAAAAAACTCGGAGTATGCATGACATTTCTTAATGCTTTACAACTAATTGGTGGTGTTGGAATTTTTCTTTATTCCATTAAGCTAATTAGTGAATCTTTACAACTTTTGGCTGGTAATAGTTTACAAAATCTTATTGGTATGCTCACAAGAACTCCTGTTCTTGGTGTTTTGGTTGGTACACTTGTAACTGTTTTAATCCAAAGTAGTAGTGCAACAACTGTTATGACAGTTAGTTTTGTTGACGCTGGGCTTATGACATTAAAACAAGCTATTGGCGTTATTATGGGTGCTAATATTGGTACTACTGTTACAGGTCAAATTATTGCCTTTAAAATAAAAGATTATTGTTATTTATTTATAATTCTTGGCTCATTACTTCAACTTTTTGGTAAAACTAATCACCAAAAAAATTTAGGAAGTGGGCTTTTTGGCTTTGGCTTGCTTTTTGTTGGTATGCAAACAATGGAACAATCTATGGACGTTTTGCGTACTCGTGAAGATCTATTTCTTGCTTTTTCACATAATCCTTTTTTAGGTGTTTTAGCTGGAACTGTTCTTACGTTACTCATTCAATCAAGTTCTGCAACTGTTGGTCTTACCATTGCTTTAGGTATGCAAGGTCTTCTACCTCTTGAAGCTGCTATTCCTATTATTTTAGGAGATAATATTGGTACTACAATTACTGCTGTTTTAGCTTCTCTTGGTACATGCCGGTATGCTAAACAAGCTTGTCTTGCACACGTTTTATTTAACGTTATAGGCGTTTGCATTTTCCTTCCACTCATGCCTGTATATATAGATACTATTAGAGCTAGTGCTGATACCATTGGACACCAAATTGCTAATGCACATACATTTTTCAATATTTGTAATACATTAATTTTCTTACCTTTTGTTGGTTTATTTGCTAAACTTATTACAACTATTATTCCTAATCCTCGTAAACCAGAAAGACCAAAATCTTATCTTGATCCAAAACTTATTGAATTCACTCCTGCAGTCGCTGTTGATGCTGTTAAAAATGAATGTCTCACTATGGGAGCAACTCTTCTTTCCACTATTGATAAAATTGAAGAACTTTATTTTCATCATGGAGAAATTTCAAAAGAAGAGCTTTTATCTCTAGAAGGAAATCTTGATAAATTCCATATCGAAATTCAAGATTATTCTCAAAAACTTATGCGTGCTGGTGTAACAGATAAAGAATTAGTTCGTTTACATTCTTATGTAAGTAGTGCTGGAGATATGGAACGTATTGGGGATAAATGTAAAATGCTTTTCCATATTTGGGATAAAAAACGTAGTTTAAATAGTGAATTCTCTGCCCAAGCTCTTGAAGAACTAAAAAGAATGTTTGATAAAGCAAATACAGCTGTTGAAATTGCTATTCAAAATATTACCTTACCTCCTGAAAGAGCAAAAGAAATGGCAGCACAACTCACAGAACTTGCAGTTGAAGTTCGTGCAATGGAAACAGAAATTCGTCATTTACACGTAAATAGACTTGCTGATGGTATTTGTAACTCAACCATAAGCCTTTCTTTCCTTGATGCTGTTGGAGCTATTGAACACATGTGTTACAGAGCTAAAAAAATGACACAGGTTATATGCCATACTCAAGACTAATTTTCTAAAAAAATTATTTTTATGAGAGGGGAACTTTTGAAAAAGTTCCCCTCTCATACTCTCCCCCAAAACTTTTTAATCCACCAACTCTTTTGTATGCAAAAGAGTTGGTGTTTTTTTACC
>JAHHTE010000050.1 GCA_020024815.1 Mailhella sp. | reverse complement strand
ATTTTTATCTTATCTTATTCACTTACTATTACTTAATAAAGTAACAAAATAGTTTTAATGTAACATAAATAACTTCAAAATATATATTAATAAAAATCTCTTTGAATTTCTTCAAAGAGATTTTTATTAAAAACTATAAGTTATAAGAAAAAGTTTCTCATTCAAAAGCAATTATTCTTCATCAGCTTTTGGTTTTAACTGGTCAGGAACAATTACCATTTTAAGTAAAAGAGGTTTAATAAAGCTCCATTCTATATCTTTAGCTTCTTCTTCATAAACTTCTTTCATATCACGAATAGCGTCCCAACAGTTATGACAAGGAGCAACAACCAAATTACAACCTGTATCTTTAATTTGTTGTAATTTTGGACGCAAACCAATATTACGTTCTGTACGATAACGGCCAATACCATTAAATCCGCCACCACCACCGCAGCAATAGTTATGTTCTCTATTATTAGTCATTTCATGGAAATCTTCAGCAATATAACTCATAATAGTACGAGTTGCTTCAGATAAACCATAGTTACGCACATAGTTACAAGAATCTTGTAATGTTACAGGTGTTTTAATACGCTTTGCAGGATCAATTTTTAATTTACCTGATTTTAAAGCTTCTGCTGCCCATTCAACATAATGCATAAAACGAACAGGAGCTTCACCATTTTCAACACCAACCCAATAAGGACCTTCAATAGCAGTAGCACGGAAAGCATGTCCACATTCAGTTGCAACAATAGTTTTAGGTCTTAAACGTTTTACAGCATCATAAACACGTTCAACATTTTGCTTACAACCTTCCCAGTCGCCAGCATACATTGTAAGAGAAGTTGTATCCCAACCTACACTTGGCATTGTCCAGTTTTCACCAGCAATATGAAATAAAATAGCTGCTTCTGCAAGGTCATTTGGATAGTGTTTAACTTCTCTTGCATTGATAACATACATAATGTCAGCGTCTTCTTTATCAATAGGAATTTCAAGACCTGGCCATTCTTCTTCGTTTTCCTCTACCATCCATTCACAAGTATCCACAAAATCTTCACTTGTAACGTCCATTTGTGCGCCATAAACACGGTGCATACCAGAACCAATTTTAAGTTCCCATGGCACAAAACCTTGTTTAAATAAAAGCCCACGCAAATAACTGATCATTACACCAGTATCAATACCATAAGGACAGTATAACGCACAACGATTACAAGTGGTACATTGACTCCAAGCAACGTCCATTGCATGGAGCATAAATTTTGTATCCACATTTCCTTTACGGCGAAGCATTTCACCTAAAGTATGTTGAATTTTATAAGAAGGAATTTGTTTTGGATCATTATTATTAGCTGTATATAAAAAACAGCTTTCAGCACACATTCCACAGTGAGCACACATATCAAGCCAAGTACGAGTACGTGAATGGCAGGTTTCTTCTAAATCTTTACGAAGCATTTCAGTATCAACTTCAAGATTTTGCATTTCTTTATAATATTGTTGCCCACCTTTATCACTAAGAAGATGTTTTACACCTTCTTCAGTTGTGATAGGTTCTCTTTTACAGTAAATACCTTCAGGCATATTAAGCTCCTTTCTATGCTTAGGTTATCCTTAACTATAAATATTATCTTACCAAAAATATAAATTAATATCTTACCAAGGGAATGCAGGTCCACGATTTTGTCCACCACGTTTAATAGCAAAATCCATACCAATTTGTGCACGGCTCATAAAGTATAAAACCATGTGATTTAATTTTGTAAATGGTGCTACAATAAGAAAGATTTCAGCACTTATAATATGAATAATTTCCCAACATTCATAAGTAGAAGTACTAAAACGGAACATAACACCTGTTACAAAAGGTAAAGCTGCAAGAATTAAAATAAACCAATCATAAGGTGTTGTTAAAGCACGAACATAAGAAACAGTTATACGGCGAACAGCCAAACCAACAAGTCCAATAATAGACATAACACTTAATGTATCAGCAAGTGCTGTTGGTAAAGTTGGAAGGCTAATACCGAACATATTTTCGATAATAACAGCGTGTTGTAAAAGGAAGAAAGGAAGTAAAATAGCTCCACAGTGGAATAAGAAAAAAACAAAAGTTGTAATAGGATGAACTCTCCAACCACGTGTACCACCAGGAATCATCCATTTAATGATAGAAAGAAATGCCCCAACTAATCCTTTACCCCAATGAGCTTTATATGCTACTCTATCAAGCTTTTGGCTTAAACCCATAATGTATTTTACAACATTATAAAGCATACCTACAAAAAATACAGCAATAGAAAAATATAAAAGCGGACCATAAATAAAATTCATCATAATAAATTTCTCCCAATTAATTTGCTTTATAAGCTACATTATGACAGCTACGGCAAGAAGTAATTCTAGGTCCACCCATTTCAACATGACAGCTTGTACAGTTTTCATGAAGATATGCCATTTTTTCATCTTGTCCTTGCACAGCATTTAATCCCATAAAACTTTCATAATCATCATTAATATGACAAACTGTACAGTCCTTACCCATTGCTTCTAATTTTGCAACGTGCAAATCATGTAATTTGTCGCCATCTTTCATAGTAATACCCATCATCTTGTTAGGAGTAACCCCAAAAGGATAACGTTCATTTTCTGAATCATCTGCACTAGCTTGAACAGCCGAAAAAGCTATCAAGCCACAGACCACTACCACCATCTTTTTAACTGAATCCAATTTCATAACAACCCCTTTTGGGTAAATTTTACCACTTGCTTTTTTGTATAACAAAGAAAAAATAATGCAAAAATGACTTATTTTTAACATTTTACTAAGCAAAGTATTAAAAATTTATCTATCTTTCAGTTTTGTGTCAACTATTGGGTAAAATATCACAAATAAATGCACAAAAAAATGCTTTTTTATAATTTTTTATAAAAAAAACAGTTTTTTTTCTCATAATTTTTAAAATATACTTCATGTAATATGTTTTTAATTTTTTTATTAAAAATTAATATTTTATAAAAAAAGCTTGCGTATTTTATTAAAAAAGGCTATTTTTACAAATTCCTATTCTAATATAATGAGTTGGAGTATATTATAAAAAGAAATTGTGCAAACAATTCAAACAGATACTAAGAATGCATGAAATTTTATCTCCTAGCCTTAAGTTTATTAAAGCTGGGGGCTTTTTCGTGTTGTTTTAGCGTAACCCCGCCTGCCAAGAAAATCTTTTTTTGGTAGAATTTTCCTACAAATCCGTAGGACCAAGCCATTTCTGAGGTAAAGTAATGGGCCAATTAACGAAGCAATTCGGTAAAATCAAGGTTTCCATCCCAATCCCCCACCTTTTAAATTTACAGGTGGATTCCTACAAAGTCTTCTTACAAGAAGGAAGAAAAGAACGTTTGCCTGATGAAGGTCTTGAAGGTGTATTCCGTTCTGTATTTCCTATTGAAGACTTTAATCGTACAGCTAGCTTAGAGTATATTAGCTATGACATTAGCGAACCTAAGTATGATCAAGCAGAATGTATTTCTAAAGGTCTTACTTATGAAGCTCCTATTCGTCTTCGTGTACGATTGGATATTTATGATGTGGATGAAGCAACAGGCAACCGCACATTCCGCGACGGCAAAGAACAAGATATTTATTTTGGTACTTTGCCACTTATGACTGAAAAAGGTACTTTTATTATTAACGGTACAGAACGTGTTATTGTTAACCAGTTACAACGTTCACCTGGTATCATTTTTGAGCATGACGGCGGAAAAACTCACACATCACATAAAGTTTTATATTCTTGCCGTGTTATCCCTATGCGTGGATCTTGGCTTGATTTTGACTTTGACCATAAAGACATTCTCTATGTTCGCATAGACCGTCGTCGTAAAATGCCTGCAACAGTGCTTTTAAAAGCAATGGGCATGGATAAAACTCAAATTTTAGATACCTTCTATAAAAAAGAAGAATACCGTCTTGAAAACAACAAAGTTCTTTGGAAAATACAAAGAGAAATGTATCGTAAAGAACCTTGTTATAAAGAAGTTGTTGATAATGACGGTAAAGTTCTCATAAAAGAAGGTAAGGTTATGACCACTCGTGATTGGCGTAACCTTTGCGATTCAGGTAGAGAATACTTAGAAGTAGATCCAGTTTCAATTTTAGGTCTTTTCTTAGCAAGTGATATTGTAAATCCAAGCACAGGTGAAATTTTTGCTGAAGCTGGTGATGAAATTACGGCTGGTCTTCTTGCTGAAATAACTGAAGCAGGTATTAAAGATATTCAAATTCTTTATACTCGTGGTACAGATACTTCTTCTTCCATTCGTGATACTTTGGCTCTTGATAAAACAGTTAGCCAAGAAAAAGCACAAGAAGAAATTTATCGTAGACTTCGCCCAAGTTCTCCTCCTACACCTGAAATTGCAGCAACTTTCTTTGATAATCTTTTCCGTAATATTGACTATTACGACTTATCCTCTGTTGGTCGTTATAAAATCAACCAACGTTTGGGTGTGAATGAAGATACAAACTTACGTATTTTAACTGATAATGATATTCTTACAGCAATGAAAGTGCTTGTGAATTTAAAAGATACACATGCTGCTGCTGATGATATTGACCACCTTGGTAACCGCCGTGTTCGCCTTGTTGGTGAATTAGTTGAAAACCAATATCGTATTGGTTTAGTACGTATGGAAAGAGCAATTAAAGAACGTATGAGCATTCAAGAAGTAAATTCTCTTATGCCACACGATCTTATCAACCCAAAACCTGTTGCTGCTGTACTTAAAGAATTCTTTGGTACTAGCCAGCTTTCACAGTTCATGGATCAAACCAACTCCTTGTCAGAAGTAACACATAAACGCCGTCTTTCTGCGCTTGGACCTGGTGGCCTTACTCGTGAACGTGCAGGTTTTGAAGTTCGAGACGTTCACTCCTCACACTACGGACGTATTTGTCCTATTGAAACACCTGAAGGACCAAACATTGGTCTTATTGTTTCTCTTACCACTTACGCAAAAGTTAATGAATTTGGTTTTATTGAAACTCCTTATCGTGTTGTTAAAGACGGTAAAGTTACAGATGAAATTATCCATGTTGACGCAACAAGAGAATTAAACCAAATCATTGCTCAAGCAAACGTTCCAACTGAACCAGACGGAACTCTTAAAGGTGAACTTATCACTGCTCGTTCCACTGATGGTGATGTGCTTCAAGTTGGTAAAGAAGAGATTACCTTACAGGATATTTCTCCAGGTCAAATGGTTTCTATTTCTGCTGCTCTTATTCCATTCCTTGAACACGACGACGCAAACCGTGCGTTAATGGGTTCAAACATGCAACGTCAAGCTGTTCCACTTTTACGTGCAGAACGTCCACTTGTTGGTACAGGCATGGAAATTGATGTTGCTCGCGACTCTGGAGCTTGTTTAGTTGCAGAAGGCGATGGTATTGTTCGTTATGCTGATGCAGAACGTGTTATCGTTGCTTATGATGATTTATATATGGAAGATTATGGTGGCATTCGTACCTATAATCTCTTAAAATACCATAAATCAAACCAAAACTCCTGCTTTGGTCAAAAACCTAGTTGCGTTCCTGGTCAACGTTTCAAAAAAGGTGATATTTTAGCAGACGGTCCTGGTATTGATAATGGGGAACTTGCACTTGGTAAAAACTTAACCGTAGCATTTATGCCTTGGTGTGGTTTTAACTACGAAGACTCTGTTCTTATTTCTGAAAAAATGGTAAAAGAAGATATTTATACTTCTGTACACATTGAAGAATTTGAAGTTGTTGCTCGTGATACCAAGCTTGGACCTGAAGAAATTACTCGCGATATTCCAAACGTAAGTGAGGAAATGCTTAGAAACTTAGATACAAGTGGTGTTATCCGTATTGGTGCACCTGTAAAACCTGATGATATTTTGGTTGGTAAAATCACTCCAAAAGGTGAAACACAACTTACCCCAGAAGAAAAGCTTTTACGTGCTATCTTTGGTGATAAAGCTCGTGATGTAAAAAATACTTCTTTAAAAGTACCTCCAGGAATCGAAGGTACTGTTATTGACGTAAAACTTTTCAATCGTCGTTCTGGTGAAAAAGACGAAAGAACACATGAAATTGAAAATTACGAAATAGCAAAATTAGATAAAAAAGAAGCAGATCATATTCGTGCTTTAACAAACCGTACTCGTGAACGTATGCGTCCTCTTTGCGAAGGTGTTGAACTAGCTATTGAATTGCAAGGCAAACGCAAAGATGAAATTCTTGCAAAACGTGGAGATATTCTTACATGGGAAATCATGGAAGAACTTCCTATCAAAAAGCTTGTTGCTGCGTTTAAAGATACACATGTTAACGAAGAAATCGCTAATATGCTTGATGCATACGATAGACAAGTTGACATTATTAAAAAACTTTATGATGCAAAACGTGAAAAAGTTACAGAAGGAGATGATTTACCTCCTGGTGTAATTAAAATGGCAAAAGTTTACATTGCTGTTAAACGTAAACTTTCTGTTGGGGACAAAATGGCAGGTCGCCACGGTAACAAAGGGGTTGTATCTTGTATTCTTCCTGAAGAAGATATGCCATTCTTTGCAGATGGACGTCCTGTCGATATTGTTTTGAACCCACTTGGTGTGCCTTCACGTATGAATATCGGTCAGATCTTAGAAACCCACCTTGGTTGGGCAGCAAAAGAACTTGGTATTCAATTAGCTGATATGATTGATAATGGAACAGCTTTAGATACTGTTCGTAAGGAAGTAAAAGACATTTTCTCAACTGAAATGGACGGTCTTGATATGGACGCTTTAGTTGATAGCATGGACGATGAAACCTTTAAGAAAGCTGTTTCTGAACTTAGAAAAGGTATTGTAACAAAAACCCCTGTATTTGACGGTGCTAGAGAAGAACAAATCTGGTCTTGGCTTGAAAGAGCAGGCTTACCTAATGATGGTAAAAGTGTGCTTTATGACGGCAGAACTGGTGAAGCTTTCCAAAACCGCGTAACAACAGGTGTTATGTACTACCTCAAACTCCACCACTTAGTTGACGAAAAAATTCACGCTCGTTCAACTGGTCCTTACTCTCTTGTTACCCAACAACCTCTTGGTGGTAAGGCTCAATTTGGTGGTCAAAGACTTGGGGAAATGGAAGTTTGGGCATTGGAAGCTTATGGTGCTTCTTACCTCTTACAAGAATTTTTAACAGTAAAATCAGACGACGTTGCTGGTCGTGTGAAAATGTATGAAAAGATTGTAAAAGGTGATAACTTCTTAGAAGCTGGATTGCCTGAATCTTTCAACGTTCTTGTAAAAGAACTTATGAGCCTTGGTCTTAATGTAAATCTTCACCAAGAAGAAGGCAAAAAACGCCCAAAACGCTCTAGCTTCTCACAACCTGCTTTAGGTTACGAAGAAGAATAATAATTGGTTCGCAATTAAGCGATTTATATATAGGTCCTATGGTGGGCATAAAGCCCACCATTAACCCTGAAAAAGGGAGAAAAAGATGAGTTTGGACGATTTGTTCTCCGTGCGTAGCAACGCAAATACCGGTGTAACTAATATTCGCAACTTAAAATCTATTCAAATCACCATTGCCTCTCCAGAAAATATTCGTGAGTGGTCTTTTGGTGAAGTGAAAAAACCAGAAACCATTAACTATCGTACTTTCAAACCAGAAAGAGATGGTCTTTTTTGTGCTAAAATCTTTGGTCCAGTAAAAGACTATGAATGTAACTGCGGTAAGTATAAACGCATGAAACATCGTGGCATTGTCTGCGAAAAATGTGGTGTTGAAGTTATTGCTTCTAAAGTTCGTCGTGAACGTATGGGACACATTGAACTTGCTGCTCCTGTTGCTCATATCTGGTTCTTAAAAACCCTTCCATCAAAAATTGGCATGCTCCTTGATATGACCATGAATGATTTGGAAAAGGTTTTATATTTTGATTCCTTTGTTGTTTTAGATCCAGGTTCTACTAACCTTGCTAAATTACAAGTAATTTCAGAAGACCATTACTATCAAGTAATTGAGCGTTTTGGTGAAGATGCATTACGCGTTGGCATGGGTGCAGAAGCTGTACATGAACTTTTAAGAGAAATTAATCTTGAAGCATTACGTGCTGAACTTCGTGAAGAATCCCAAACAACAAAGAGCCAAACTAAAAAGAAAAAACTCACCAAACGTTTAAAAGTTGTAGAAGCTTTTCTTGAAAGTGATAATAAACCTGAATGGATGATTATGGAAGTTATTCCAGTTATTCCACCAGATTTACGTCCTCTTGTTCCTCTTGACGGTGGACGCTTTGCAACTTCTGATTTAAACGATTTATATCGCCGTGTTATTAACCGTAACAACCGTTTAAAACGTTTAAAAGAACTTGGTGCTCCTGATATTATTATCCGTAACGAAAAGCGTATGCTCCAAGAAGCTGTTGACGCTCTTTTCGATAACGGTCGTCGTGGTCGTGCTATCACTGGTACAAATGGACGTCCTTTAAAATCTTTATCTGATATGATTAAAGGTAAACAAGGTCGTTTCCGTCAAAACCTTCTTGGTAAACGTGTTGACTATTCAGGTCGTTCCGTTATCGTTGTTGGTCCAAATCTTAAATTGCACCAATGCGGTTTACCAAAGAAAATGGCTCTTGAATTATTCAAACCATTTATTTACTCTGAACTTGAAAAACGTGGACATGCTTCCACTATTAAAAGTGCAAAGAAAATGGTGGAAAGAGAAGAGCTTGTAGTATGGGATATTTTATCCGAAGTTGTTCGTGAATATCCTATTCTTTTGAACCGTGCTCCGACCCTCCACCGTTTAGGTATTCAAGCTTTTGAACCACTTCTTGTAGAAGGTAAAGCTATTCAACTTCACCCCCTTGTATGTACTGCTTATAACGCAGACTTTGACGGGGACCAAATGGCTGTACACGTTCCACTTTCTGTGGAAGCTCAAATTGAATGCCGTGTACTTATGATGAGTACAAACAATATTCTTTCCCCTGCAAACGGAAACCCTGTTATTATTCCATCACAAGATATTGTTCTTGGACTTTATTATATGACTGTTGACCGTTCCTTTGAAAAAGGCGAAGGCATGATTTTCTGCGGACCTTGGGAAGTAGAAGCTGCTTTTGATGCTGGAACTGTTGGTCTTCATGCTCGTATTAAAGTACGTATGGAAGACGGAGAACTTGCTGATACCACAGTAGGACGTATTCTTGTTTGGGAAAGACTTCCACATTCATTACCTTTTAAAGAAGTAAATACTATTCTTACTAAAAAAACCATTGGTAAATTAGTAAGTATTTGTTATGAACTTTCTGGTATTAAAGCTACTGTTATTCTTTGCGACCGTCTCAAAGCTGTTGGTTATGAATTTGCAACCCGTGCTGGCGTAACCATTGGCGTGAAAGATATGATTATTCCTTCACGCAAAAAGTCCATTATTGATAAAGCTCAAGACGAAGTTGACGATATTACACGTCAATACCGTGATGGTATTATCACAAGAACAGAAAAGTATAACAAAGTTATCGACGTTTGGACAAATACAACAGATGCTGTTTCTAAAGAAATGGTAAAAGAAATTTCTGTTGATAGAGTTGAAAACGCTAAAGGCGAAGTAAAAGAAGACATCAGCTTTAACCCAATCTTTATGATGAGTAACTCTGGTGCTCGTGGTAACGCTGACCAAATGAGACAGCTTGCTGGTATGCGTGGTCTTATGGCAAAACCTTCTGGGGATATTATTGAAACACCTATTACATCTTCCTTCCGTGAAGGTCTTACAGTGTTGCAATACTTCACCTCCACACACGGTGCACGTAAAGGTCTTGCAGATACTGCATTAAAAACTGCAAACTCTGGTTATCTTACCCGTCGTCTTGTTGACGTTGTACAAGATGTTATTGTTTCTATGGAAGATTGTGGAACAGTTGACGGCATTGAAATGTCAGCTCTTATGGACGGTACAGACGTAAAACTTAGTCTTAAAGAACGTATTCTTGGTAGAACCTTGCTTTATCCTGTTTACCACCCAGCTACAAGAGAACTTGTTTTCCCTGAAAATACTCTTGTTACAAAAGAAGTTGGCGAAAAACTCGAAGAAATTGGTATTTCTACTGTTACTATTCGTTCTGCTCTTACTTGCCAAGCTGAACGCGGTATTTGTGCTAAATGTTACGGTCGCGACCTTGCTCGTGGACACCTTGTAAACGTTGGGGAAACTGTTGGTACTATTGCTGCTCAATCCATTGGTGAACCAGGAACACAGCTTACCATGCGTACCTTCCACATTGGTGGTACTGCTTCTCGTAAAGTAGAACAATCAAGCTACTTTGCTCAATACTCTGGTAACATTGTACTTTCTCGTGTTCGTAGCGTAGTTAATAAAGAAGGTATTACCACTGTTCTTGGTAAGAGTGGACAAGTAAGTATTATTGACGACCAAGGTCGTGAAGTTGAAAAATACATTCTTCCAAACGGTGCAAGACTTTTTGTTACTGACCAACAAGTTGTTAACAAAGGTGATAAACTTGCTGAATGGGATCCATCAGTTGAACCTTATGTATCAGAAGTAGAAGGTATTATTCGCTTCTCTGATATTATCGAAGGTAAAACAGTTCAAGATAAAATGGACGAAGCAACTCACCAAACATCTCAAACCATTATTGACTATCGTACCACTAATTACCGTCCTGCTCTTTCTGTTACAGATGAAAATGGCGTAATTAAAAACCGTCCAGGTCAAGCTGGCCATGCTGCAGCTGCTGCAACATATACCATGCCAGTTGGTGCTATCTTAATGGTTAAAGATGGACAAAGCATTGCTGCTGGTGATATTATTGCTCGTAAACCTCGTGAATCTTCAAAAACAAAAGATATCGTAGGTGGTCTTCCTCGAGTTGCAGAACTCTTTGAAGTTCGTAAACCAAAAGATATGGCTGTTGTTTCTGAAATTGCTGGTTCTATTGAATTTTCTGGAGAATCTAAAGGAAAAAGAAAAATCGTTGTTCGTCCTGATACAGGTGAAGCAAAAGAATATCTCATTCCTAAAGGTAAACATATCATTGTTGCTGATGGCGACTTTGTAGATGCTGGCGATCTTCTTACAGAAGGACACCCAGAACTCCACGATATTCTTAGAACTCGTGGTGAAAAACACCTTGCTCGTTATCTTGTTGATGAAATTCAAGAAGTTTACCGTTTCCAAGGTGTTGCTATTGACGATAAACACATTGAAGTAATTGTGCGTCAAATGCTTAAGAAAGTTTCTATTCTTGATCCAGGCGATACAACTTTCCTCATTGGGGAACAAGTTGATAAAGCAGAGTTCAAAGAAGAAAACCAAAAAGTAATGAAAGAAGGTCGTACCCCAGCTACTGCAGAACCTCTTGTTCTTGGTATTACACAAGCTTCTCTCTCTTCCCTTTCATGGGTTGCAGCTGCTTCCTTCCAAGAAACAACTAAAGTTCTTACAGAAGCTTCACTCAAGGGTAAACAAGACTCTCTTCGTGGTCTTAAAGAAAACGTTATTGTTGGTCGTCTTATTCCTGCTGGTACTGGTTATCGCGAATATGTACACCAAGATATTAATGTTCCAGATCAAAAAGAAAGACCTGACAAGTTCTTGGTAGAACTTGAAGAAAGTCCAATCTTAATTGACCTCGATCAAGATTAATATAAAATAAAACTACTATAAAAAAAGGAGCAAAAAATTGCTCCTTTTTTTATTTTAAGTTTTTTTGTTTTTTTTTGAGAGGAGAACTTTTGAAAAAGTTCCCCTCTCAAACTCTCCCCTCAAAA
>JAHHTE010000005.1 GCA_020024815.1 Mailhella sp. | reverse complement strand
CCCTGTTGACGGCGTGAAAGGCCGCTGTCCTGGGCCGGCTAGACGATGGAGACGTGTGCCGTGAGAAGTCTTTTACGTAAAAAGCTATCCTTTGTCAAATGTTTTTTTCAAAAAAAATGAAAAAAATTTAATATTTTTTTATTTTTAACAAAAAATAAAATTATTTCAAAGTGTTATTGTATGATATTTTTTTATCCTTTATTTTTGCGAACACTGGAACTTTTTGTTTTTTTAGGTTTTGTGTTGTTTGTTTTCCTTTTTTCACTTGTTCTTTTTTCAGAAAATTTTCTTTCAGTTTGTTTTTTAGAAGAACTTTTTTTACTTTCTTTTTTATTACTGTTTCTATTTTCTTTGTATGCAGGTTTTTTATTTGTTTTTCTTTTATCTGTTTTGTGTTTATCAAAACTATTTTTGCCAAAATCTTTTTTGCGTGGTCTTCGAGGGGTAACACCTACAAGGCTTAAATCTATTTCTAAGCGGGTAATATCTACATTTTCAAGACTTACTGTAACTTCATCGCCTAAACGGTATTCAATGCCTGTACGTTGACCGTATAGAATTTGTTGATCTTCATCATAGATAAAATAATCATTACCTAGTTTTTCCATACGTATCATGCCTTCTGCCATGTTTTCATGCATTTCAGCAAAAATACCAAAATTACTTAAGCCACTTATTGTTGCTGTGTAGGTTTTGCCTATTTCTTTTTCTAATAATAAACAAGAAAGACGTCTAAAAACTTCACGTTCTGCACTTTGGGCAACGCGTTCTTGTTCATTACATTTATTTGCAATATCTTCCAAAACATCTTCATGGAAAATTTTATGTTTTTTATCCATTATGCCTAATTGTGCCTTTAAACTTCTGTGAACCATAAGGTCAGCATAACGGCGTATGGGCGAAGTAAAATGGCAATAGCATTGAGACGCAAGCCCAAAGTGAATATCTAAAATAGGACTATAACGAGCTTGCATCATGGAACGCAAAATCATTCTATGAGCAAGATAGGAATTTTTAGCAATGGGAGCTAAATCTTCATCTTGTTCTGCTAGAAGTTTAGCTTTTTCAAGGCTTGCCAAAATTTCTGAAAGCCATTTGTTTTCCCCTATTTTTTTAGGATCACTTGCTGGAATTATTTCTGCTAATGCTGTTGAGGCAAAAATATCTGACAAGCTTTGTAAACGTTCTGGGGCTGGGGCAGGGTGAGTTCTGTATAAACAAGGTGCATTTTTATGATGTAAAAATTCTGCTACTGCCTCGTTTGCAGAAACCATAAATGCTTCAATGAGTTCATGGGCAAAGAAATGTGGGCGAGTTCCAAGTTTTACAACTATATCATTTTTAATAATACAACGCTGTTCTGGAATTTCTAAATATAATGAGCCTGCTTTTTGGCGTTTTGCAATAAGAATTTCTGCTAATTCCTTTGCGTCCCATAGCATTTTTTCTACATCTTTTGTTACAGCAAAAGCAAAAGGATCATTAATCGCATGTCCTGTATCATAAAGTTCTTGCACTACATCATACGTAAGGCGAGCTTTAGAACGCATTATGCCTTGCCCAAAACGTGTGCTTTTTACTTGTCCTTTTGTATTAAATTCTATTTCACTAAACATTATTCTATGGTCTTCGTTTGGCCGTAAGCTACAAAGTCCATTGGAAAGAGCTTCTGGGAGCATTGGCTCAACAGAATTAGGAAAATAATAGGAATTGCCACGAGATTTTGCTTCTTTATCTAAACGAGAATAAGGCAATACATAACGGGAAACATCAGCAATAGCGACTAGTAATGTATAGGTATCATCATTTTTTTCTACATAAATGGCGTCATCAAAATCTTTTGAATCTGATCCATCAATGGTAACAAGACAAAGATCACGTAAATCAATATCCTTAGGTTCTAAAGGTAAATGGAGTTTTTGTTGCTCTTTATCATTTAACAAAAAACCCTCTGCTACTGCCATATTATAGGCTTCAGCTAGCACATCATCAGGAAATTCTGTGGGAATATTATTACTTGTTTTTGTAATTGCTTCTTGCACTGATACATTATTTTGCCCACCCAAATATTTTTGGGGAATACCAAGCCATAAAGGACGATCAAGACGTGAGGGCAGACGTTCTAATATTTGCACTTGCACAAGATCACCAGCGGATAAACTTGCATTTTCTGTTTCTGCTAACTCTTGTAAGAATTCGTCAAGTAAAGGAACTAATACATTGAAATTAAAACGATTGTCTGTTGGTTTTGTTAAATAAGCGTGTTCTGCTAAATGTTTTATATATTTATCTTGTTGACGTGTGGCGTCTTGCTCTAAACGTACAGTAAGGAGGCTATGTGTACGCTTAAGTATTTTTACGATTTTTCCTTCACGTTTTTTGCTTGATATGCCCCTAGCATTACTACGTGGTTCAGGTAATAATAAAACCTCTACAATATCACCATTCCATGCGTCATCAAGATTTTGTTCTGCAATGTAAATATCTTCTTTAAGATTTTCTTGTCCTTCTATTTTTTGTGGGCAAACAAAAGCAGCACCAGAGCGTTGGATCGCTACCTTACCTATAATATGTTTTAAGCTTGAACTTACACTATAAGACCCACCTTTTTGGTGAACAACTTTTCCTTGTTGTACTAAATCATGCAAAATCGCAAGCACTTCTCTTTTGGAGCGTCTTGTTACATCAGCACGGCGTAAAATATCGTCTAAACGTAAAGGGTGTGGAGTTTTTTCTAAAATTGCATAAATTAGATCTTCAGAAAAAACTTCTTGCTCTTGTTTTTTCTTTTTTTCTTTTTTTTCTATATGCAATGTTTCTTCAGGTTCTTTACCAAAATATGTTTTTTTCTTTTTTGATTCTTTTTTCATAATTATCTCTATTTATTTGTTAAAAGTTCATTAGTTAACCATGTATCAAAATCTGCTGTATACAAAATATGACTATGAAAAATACAATGTGTTTTTGTATAATATATTTCTTTATGTGCTAATTCAGAATAGGTTTTGAGTTTTACTGCGTCTTTTTCTGTGCAGATAATGGGAATTGTTGTGTTTTTTATTTCTTCTATTATTGTATCCATTTTTGCATGGTCAGAAAGAAAAAATGTTTTTTTACATGGCTTTTGTGTGTATGTTTCAATACTTTTTTGAAATTGATAAGGATTTCCTATGCCTGCAAGTATAGCATAGTCTGTTATTGGTTTTTGTGGAAAAGAAAATAAAGGGCAAAGTGTTTCAATTTCTATGGAAAAAATAAAAATAGGTTTATTATACTCTTGTATTTTTTTTAGAAAAATCTCTTTTTGTTCTTGCCATTTTTGTTGTGGGCATTTGATTAAAAATATTGTGGCTCTATCTAATGCTTTTTTAGGTTCACGCCAAGAACCAAGAGGAATTAGCGTATTCCAATTATAATTTTTATCAATAAGTTTTGCAAAAAAAGGCTTTTCAACAAGATCATCAATATCTAATAAAACAATATTATACTGATGGGCTAAAGCAAAATGTTGAAATCCATCGTCCATTAAAAGAAAATCAGTTTTTGGGAAATTTTTTTCAGCAAATTGGGCAGAAAGAACACGACTAGGACTAATCAATATTGTACTTTCAGGATTTTTTTCTAAAAGCATTGTAGGTTCATCAGGAAGTGGGAAATTACGCTGATTTGTATTTTTGTCAAGTATAAAAGGATAATGGGGAAGTTTTACTCCATATCCTCTTGATAATACAATGCTTTTCTTTTTATGCTTTTCAAAAAATTTTAAAAGATAATCAATAACTGGACTTTTTCCTGTTCCTCCCCAAGAAATATTGCCAATACAAAGAGTAGGAAATTTTGCTTGATAGGTTTTATTTGAAAAAAGTTTTGTATAATAAAAAGCTCGAAAAAGGGCTATTCCTGTAAAAATCCATGAAAGAGGAAGAAGAATCGGACTTAAAAGTATTTGCATTTTATGTTTTTGAGCCATGTTGTAAACTTTCTAAATAAAGAATTTTTTTATGCTTTGGTAATTGTTTTATTGTATATTCAAGTTTTAATGCTGAAGATTTATCGCTAACTTGGTAAAATGTTTGTAAAATAATGGGACGCCTTGCTTTTGTGTATTTAGCTCCTCCTTGTTTTAAACCATTATGTTGCCAAAAACGTTTGATAATATTATTTGTTATGCCACAATAAAGCGTATTATCATTGCAATGTGCTAAATAAACAAACCATGTTTTATTCATGTTTTTCAAAAAGTAATCCCAATTTTCTACCAAGATAAACGCAAATTAAACATAATACAATACTCATTAAACAATAAAAAATTGCATGCCATACAGAAAATTTTGTGATTGGATAGCTTGATAATTCATTTTGTATAAGCATGGGTAAGTGTAGTGCTTCTTTATATGTATTAATAAGAATAAGAAATATATCATGGATATATGTTGAAAATGTGGTTAATGTTCCTAAAAATGCAACGCCTATAAAAACAATAACATAGGTATTGGCTGTTTTTCTTGCATAAAAAAGCCCTAATAAAAAAGAACCCAAAATATTACAAAATAAAATTGCTAAAGGAAAATCATTAGGGATATTTTGCACAATAACGTAACGTACTAAATGTCCTAGATTTGCTCCTACAAAAATGCATAATAAAATCAAAAATATTTTTTTCATAAAAAATATACCACGCTAAAAAAGCCAAGTGCAAAACTTGCTAGTCCTAAAAAAATGTTTGCAAAAATATTTATTGTAGCAAGAAGTATCCCATTATTTCTATATAACATTAATGTATCATGCGAAAATGTGGAAAATGTACTTAATGCTCCTAATAAACCATAAATAGGTGTTAACAATTTTGTATCTAATGTATGCATTAAAGTTAATGCTAAACACAAGCCCATAAGTAAACAAGCAAGAGCATTAACTACCAATGTTCCCCATGAATAAAGGGAAAAGGAGAAAAGCTTGCTTATTACAAATCGTAATAATGCTCCAATAAAAATTAAGAGACTTGTAAAAAAAAATAATGATTGATCCATATTAAAAACTTTGTTGTGAAAAAAAGAATTTATCGTCTTTTTTTGTTAAAAATTTTCCTCAAAATACGCAAACACAAGCCAAACATTTGTAAAAATTCTTGACGTATCATAATTAATTCTTTACTATTATTCAAGTTTTTAGAGTTACTTTTATAAACTTTTTGGGAAATATGTAAGTTAAATAAAAAACTTAGGTAGATATAGGCAAGCCTATACCTTAAAGCTTGTGTCGTTTTTTCACAGAGTAAACCCCAAAAGCCGTAAAAGTGGTTTTAGAAGAGAGCGAATGTATCTATTCGTCAAAATAGTATTAAAAGGTTTATATTTGGAGGATTTTTGATGAAAGATTCAGAAAACCAATGCCATGGGGAAGTAAGAACTCAATTAGAGAAAAATCTTAATCCGTTAGAAGTAACAGCCTTGGCTCTTGGTGCTATTATTGGTTGGGGATGCTTTGTTTTACCTGGAATCCGTTTCTTGCCCGATGCTGGCCCTATGGGTGCTATTATTGCATTCTTAGTTGGTGCTGTTTTTCAATGTATTGTGGCATTAAATTATAGTGTGCTTATTCGTCCTTATCCTGTTGCTGGTGGTGCTTTTGCTTATGCATACGCTGGTTTTGGGTCAAAAGGTGCATTTATCTGTGGTTGGGCTTTAGTGCTTAGTTATGTTTGCGTTATTACTGCAAACGCTATGGCTATTTTGCTTCTTACCCGTTATTTGTTACCAGGCGTATTTGATATAGGCTATATGTATACTATTGTTGATTGGGAAATTAATGCTGGGGAAGTAGCCTTTATTTCTGCAATTCTTATTTTATTTGCTTGGATGAACTTTAAAGGTGTTAGTGCTGCTAGTGCTGTTCAAGTATTTTTGGCTATTGCTTTAACTCTTGGTATCATTGTTCTTTTCTTTGGTACTGCTCTTAGTGATTCTGCAAGTATTGAAAACTTAAATCCTTTATTCAATGAAGATAGAGGGTGGCTTGCAAGTGTCTTAGTTATTCTTGCTCTAACGCCTTGGCTTTATGTTGGTTTTGATACCATTCCTCAAACTGCTGAAGAATTTACTTTCTCACCAAGTAAGGCTCGTGATCTTATGCTTATTTCTATTCTTGTAGGTGCATTATTATATGCTCTTATGACATTAGCAGTTGCTGGTTATATTCCATATCCAGAACTTCTTGCTAGAAAATATGCATGGGACGCTGGTTGGGTTGCTGACCAAGTATTTGGACGTTTTGGTGGTATTGCTTTAAGTATTCCTGTTCTTGCTGCTATTTTAGCAGGTATGAACGGCTTCTTTATGGCAAGTACTCGTTTATTATTTAGTATGGGTCGTAGTAAATTTTTACCTAACTTCTTCTCTGAACTTCACCCTTGCTATAATACTCCTTGGAAAAGTATTCTCTTTATCTTAGTATTTACTTTACTTGTTCCTTGGTTTGGTCGTGCTGCTCTTTTATGGATTGTTGATATGTCTGCTATTGGTACTGCATTAACATATTTATTTACAAGTATGACTGCGTATAAATATCTTGATAGACACCCAGAAATCGCAAAAAGCATTTGGAGTAAGCCTATTACTGTTATAGGTGCTATGACTTCTATTATTTGCTTTATTCTTTTGATTTATCCTAGTTCTCCTGCTGGTATTAGTGTTCCATCTTGGGTATGTTTATTTGCATGGGTTATCTTAGGTGGTTTATTCTATAAAACCAAACATGATGAACTTGAAACAACTCCACACTCAAAATTACGTTATTTACTCTTTGGTAAGGCTGATCATCCTGTTCTTTTTGATTTAGATGAGGATGAAGAAAATGCAAAAGAAAAAGCTCTTTTAGGAAAATAATTGCTCTTTAGGGGGTCTATATGGCTATAAAAACTTGGATTAAAAGTATTGCTCTTACTATTTGTATGTTAGGAATGGTAAGTCCTGCTATGGCTAAAGTTGTTGATGTAAAAACAGCTTGGGTTGCTGGACAAGAAGGTTTTCCTATTTGGTATGCAAAAAAACAAGGTTGGGATAAAAAAGTTGATTTAAATCTTGTTATGTCTACCTATGCATCAGGACAAGAAGCTCTTATGGATTTTGAAGTAAATTCATGGGTTCTTGGTGGACTTGGTGCTATTCCTACTGTAAATGGTGCTAAAAATGGTAATATGATTGTTATTGGTATTGCTAATGATGAATCAAAAGCTAATGCTGTAATGGTTCATAATGATAGCCCAATTTTATTGAAAAAAGGTGCTACTACATCTTATCCTGCTATTTATGGTACTGCAGTTGATATCCGTAAAAAAGTTATTCTTACAACTCCATTAAGTTCTGCTCACTATACAATGACAAAATACCTTGAAGCTCTTGGTGTTTCTGAAAAAGAAGTTGTTGTTAAAAACCTTGATCAAGCTTTAGCTTTACTTAGTTTTGAACATGATAAAGGTGATTTAGCAGTATTTTGGGCTCCTTATACCTTTATGGCAAATGGTAAAGGTTGGGCAACTGTTGCAACTGCTAGAGATGTTGATGCTCGTTTACCTCTTTATCTTGTTGCAAATAAAGCTTTTGCAGCACAATATCCTGAAGTTATGAAAAAATATTTAACTCTTTATATGCGTGGATTAAATTGGCTTATGAATGCTCCACGTGAAGAAGCAGTTAAAGAAATGCAAGCATACTACAAAGAAGTTTTTGATTTAGACTATTCTGAAACAATGGTTGACTTAAACTTCAATGTTTTTGAACTTTTTGATTTAGCTACACAAAAAGCCCTTTTTGCTGAAAAAGATGGTTCTAGTGAAGTGCAAAAATGGCAAGATAATATCAATGAATTTATGCTTAACCACAAGGCTGTGCATAAGAGCTTAGAAAAGAATATTATTGGTAGTAAGTTTATTGTTTCTTCATTTATCAATATGGTTGAAGAAAAAGATTTGAAATAAATATTTCTTTTTGGAGATAACATGCGTGTTTTTGGTTTGATTATTCTTGGTATTTTTGTACTTTGTGCAGAAGTTTTTCTTGGTATTCAAAGCTTTTTCCCAGAAGCTTTGCAAAAAGGTAAAACTGATATTGTACAAGATATTATTGAAAACAAGAAAACTATTTTTGATCAACTTTCAGAGCAAGATTTAGCTTGGATTGCTGAAAATAAAACTGTGAATGTTGGTGTTGACCCTAATTTCTATCCTTTAGAAACTTTTAACGAACGTGGTCAATATACAGGACTTGGTGGCGATTATTTACGTTTATTAACTCACCTTACAGGTATTAATTTCCAAGTACATCGTCAACAAGATTGGGCAACTGTTGAAGAACTAGCACAACTTAAAAGAATTGATCTTTTTATGGCTGTTGCAAAATCTGATAGAAGAAGTGAATATCTTTTGTTTACTGATCCTTATATCAATATGCCAGGTGTTATCATGGCAGTTCGTTCAAGCCATCTTGAAGGTGCTTTGTTAGATGATTTTAAAGGTAAAAAAGTTGCAGTTGTAAAAGATTATTATTGGCAAGATTATGTTGCTTCTAAATATCCAGAAATTGAACTTGTTCCAGCTAAAGATACTATCCATGCAATGCAATTAGTAAGTAACGGTAATGCTGATGCTGTTATTGACTATGAATTTAACTTAAATGAAAAAATTCAACTTGCAGGTATTTATCAATTAAAAGCTGTTGGATCTGTTCCTTCTGAATTTGGTCATGCTGTTGCTGTTCGTAATGATTTGCTAGAGTTATTTGATATTATTAATATTGCATTAAAACAAATTACTCCTGCTGAAGCAAAAGCATTAGAAGATAGATGGTTATCAAAAGCAAAACCCGCTGGTTCTGAACGTCGCTTGCAATGGTATTTCTTCTTCTTTACTCAAGCAACATTGTTAGTGCTTTTTGTAATTGGTATTGCTCGTTCTTCTACAAGAAAAGCTGTGTTAGCTAAAGCTCGTGAAATGAGAGCAAAATTAGCATAATTTTTTATTGTATTCCTAAAAAAAGCTCCATTTTATGGGGCTTTTTTTTTTGCATTTTTGAAAATTATATTTTTGTGTAATATTGTAACAGTTTAAAAAAATATGAGTAAAAATGTTACAAAATTTTTAGGATATTTTTAGTAAAATTTAACATATTTTTTATAATTTTATAATTTTTTATATTAATTTCAATTGGTTATATTTTTGGCACAATCATTGCTATATAGAAAGTGTAAAACATGAATAAAAATGAAAAAAAATGAAAAAACAAATTCTTTCTACATTAGCATTTTCTGCAATTATTTTAGGTTCAGTATCTTTCGCAAATGCAGGTCAAATAAGAAGTTATGCTGAATTAACTCCTTTACAACAGCAAAAATATAATTCTTTATCAGAACAAGAAAAAGCAAATACAAAAGCAATTTTTGGTTTTAAAGTATATGATAAGCAAATAACTGTGTCTAATTCAAACGGTAGTTCTTTTATTGTTCCTGATGATGGTAGTACAGCAAGACGTGATGGCTTAAGAAAGTGGAATACAAAATAAATTTAACTTACACTTTATTAAATGATACTCGTGTATAGTTATAAAAAATAATTTTGAGAGGAGAACTTTTAAAAAAGTCTTCCTCTCAAACTCTCCTTCAACACTTTTATATTTAGAAGTTCTTATAAAAACGTTTGTTTTTTTATAGCGTAATATCTAACAAATAATAAAGGTATATTTTAAAATTCTTTTCATAAAAACTTGTTTAACTCTTTGCTTATTATGGCAATATACAAAAAAATAATATTTAAATCGTATTATTGAATAAATAAAATAACATTTAAAAATGATTACTAGCTATAATCATTACTTATATAAGGAAATTATTATGAAAATCGGTTATATTTTTGGTTCATTAGCTTTAGGTTTAGTTCTTCTTGGTAGTGTGAATTTTGCTTATGCATATTCTTCAGATCATAATGGAAATAATTATAGCGGACAGCATCAAACATATCATAATGAAATGAGAAATACACATAGTAGTCATGGTAATCATACTAAAATGCATGGTAATCATGAAAGAGCAATGCATGAAAATCATTATACAGGAAAACATACGGGAAAGCATGTACGTAATCATGCTAATAACCATTCCAATAATCATGCAAGTAATCATGGTAAAAATCATAATGGACAACATCATTCAGGGCATTATTCAAGACATTCAAGATAATATCTTTTTATAATTTTGTATAAATGTTAACATAAAACAGGAGTTATGGAAAAATTTCATAACTCTTTTTTTATTTAAGGAGTTTTATTATAACAT
The DNA here is from genome assembly GCA_020024815.1 of Mailhella sp. Lineage (GTDB taxonomy): Bacteria > Desulfobacterota > Desulfovibrionia > Desulfovibrionales > Desulfovibrionaceae > Taurinivorans. The sequence continues at coordinate 20,995 of JAHHTE010000005.1, read as the reverse complement.
ACACGATTAATTTAAAAAAGTAATAATAGGTAGTTTAAAAATACTTTTTATAATTGGATATAATGTTTACTTTGATTTATAAGTATATTTAATAGTGTTGAGTATAAAAAAGAAATTGACAATATCAATATATCTTTATATAGTAATTTTGTTCGACTAACGGAGGAAAGTTATGCGTATAGGTGAGTTGATTAAAAAAAGTGAAAAGCCATTTTATTCTTTAGAGTTTTTTCCACCAAAAGAAAAAGAAAAGTGGAATGAATTTTATGCAGTTGTAGAAAAATTAAAAGCAATTAATCCTCTTTTTGTATCTGTAACTTGTGGTGCAGGTGGTTCTGGTCAAGAAAATACTGTGGAAATAGCTAGTGCAATGAAAAATACACTTGGTTTAGAATGTATGGCACATTGTACTTGTGTTCGCTCTGATAAAGCAAAAATGGACGAATACTTAGGGCAACTTCGTCAAGCAAATATTGAAAATATTTTAGCCCTTCGTGGTGATAAACCAAAAAATGCTGATGGTATTGTTGATGAATCTTTAATGAGCCATGATTATAAATATGCAGCAGACCTTGTTCGTTATGTGCGAGAAAATCATAAAGATTTTGGTGTGGCAGTAGCAGCATATCCAGCTCCTCACCCAGAATCAGTAAGTTTTGCTTCTGATAGAAAGTATTTAATTGAAAAAATAAAAACAGGTGCTGATTTTGCCATAACACAACTTTTTTTTGATAGTCGTGAATACATATCTTTAGTTGATGAACTAAAAAAAGAAGGAATAAAAGATTGTCCTATTATTCCCGGTATATTACCTATTCAAAGTCTTGCTTCTATAAAACATACATTATCTTTATGTGGAGCTAATATTCAAGGTAAATTCTTTATGCAACTTGAAAAAGCCCATGAAGAAGGTGGATCAGAAAAAGTGCGTGAACTTGGCTTGCAATACGCTGCAAATCAAATTCGTACTATGTTAGATTATGGTGCAAAAGGAATACATTTATATACATTGAATAAAGCGGATTTATGTTTGCAGTTAGTTGACATGATATAAAATGATAAAAAGGGCAAACAGCAATGTTTGCTTTTTTTATATATTTTATGTTTATTATAAAAAGAGATATTTTTTTACAAATTTGTAATAAAGTGGTAGATAATATTTTTATTTTCAAAAATGAATAAGAGATAACTCTTGACACAGTAAGAAAGAAGTGCAAGAATATAAATGTTGTATTAATTATAAATATGACAAAATTGTTGCAAGCAATTGCTTTATATTATCTGTGAGAGGATTTTATTATGAAAGAAAATTTGGTTGTTGCTGTTGTTGGAGCTACTGGTGCAGTTGGTCGTGAAATGTTATCCACCTTATATACCCGTAATTTTCCTGCTACAACCGTAAAAGCTCTTGCTTCTTCACGTTCTGCTGGAACTAAAGTTCCATTTGGTGATGATGAGCTTGTTGTTGAAGAATTGACTGAAAATTCTTTTGAAGGTGTTGATATTGCAATTTTTTCTGCTGGTGGTGGAACAAGTACAAAATTTGCTCCTTATGCAGTAAAAAGTGGTTGTGTTGTTGTTGATAACTCAAGTGCATGGCGTATGGATAAACGTTGTCCTCTTATTATTCCAGAAGTAAATGCTCATGCATTAAAAGAACATAATGGAATTATTGCAAATCCAAATTGTTCTACAATTCAAATGCTTGTTGCATTAAAGCCACTCCATGATGTAGCACCTATTAAACGTGTTGTTGTTTCAACATATCAAGCTGTAAGTGGAACAGGTCAAAAAGGTATTCAAGAACTTGAAACCCAAGTTCGTAAACTTTTTAATGGCATTGAACCTGAAAATGAAGTATATCCTCATCGTATTGCTTTTAACTGCTTGCCACATATTGATGTCTTCCTTGATAATGATTATACAAAGGAAGAAATGAAAATGGTAAATGAAACTAATAAAATATTTGAAGATGATTCTATTAAAGTAACAGCTACTTGTGTTCGTGTTCCAGTATTTTATAGTCATAGTGAATCCATTAATATTGAAACAACTAAAAAACTTACAGGAAAAGAAGCTCGTGCAATTTTAGCAAATGCTAAAGGTGTACAACTTTATGATAACCCAAGAGAAAATATGTATCCTTTAGCTGTTGATGCTACTGGTGAAGATGATGTTTTTGTAGGTCGTATTCGCGAAGATGAAAGTATTGAAAATGGCTTAAATCTTTGGGTTGTTGCAGATAATGTGCGTAAAGGTGCTGCATTAAATGCTGTTCAAATTGCTGAAAAACTTCTTGAAATGAATTTAGTTCATGTAAATGATAAAAATATGTTTATGTAATTGGATATAACATACCTCTAATGAGCCTCTCTTACATAAGGGAGGCTTTTCTTTTGCATAAAAATTGCATATATTTTTTAAAAGCAAATTTAAAGTGAATATTTTTCCTTGAGGCTAATAAAATGGATAAAAAAGCATTACCACAACATATTATTACAGATACAGATAATCAAAAAATTGGTACTATAAGACAAAAAATGCCAGAAAAAAAACATATGTTAATTGGTATTATTTTGTGTTTAGTTCTAGGTTTATTACTGTTTTATTTATCTCTTGGTGTAAAAAGTGAAAAAGCAGAGCTTACACGTGCTGGTGAACCAATATATGCACCTGTTGATGGTATTATTTTTGAGGTATCAGTTCCAAAAGGGGAAAAAGTACGACGTGGTGATGCCATTATTCATTATGATCCAATGTATATTAGAACAAAAACTATGCAAGTACGTGAAAATTTACAATTATTTAAAGAAAATAGACATAATCCAGGTTCACTTCGTCAATTATTTAAACCTCTTTTAAAAGATGTGTATGAACCTATAACAAAAGAAATTGAAGAATTATCAAAAATAGAAACAGAACAATTAAAAGAATTACAAAAAATTACTCGTGAACATACAAAAGCACAAGTTCAAATGAGAAGTAAAAGTAATTATGTTGATGGCAAACCAAAAAAAGAACTTGTTGATAAAGAAAAAGAATTAGCAAAAAAAGTAGAAAAAGCAGAAGAAGATTTTGAAATGGCAAGTCTTGCGAGAGCTGGTGCTGATAAAAAGTTTAGAGAATTAACAGCAGGGCTTGGGCAATCAAATAGTCTTTTATATCGTTACTTGGAAGAAGAATATAATAAAGCATTAAAAATGGAAAAAAATGAATATATTTATGCTCCATACAATGCTATTGCAGGCACAAGTAATGTTAGGAAAGGTAAAATAGTTCGACAAGGTGATTTATTAATGGAACTTCACCCTGATAATGGTATTGAATGGTGGGTAAAAGCAGAATTTAGTCTTGATGATGCAAAAAAACTAAAAAATCGCCAAGTTTGTACTGTTGTAACAGAAGATGGTGAAAAATTAGAGGCTCGTATTTTTAATATAACAACAACCAAAAAGAAAGCTATTGTAAAATTAATGATTCTTGATGCTCCTGAAAATTTAAAAGAATCAGAATTTGTTACAGTAAAAGCAAGTTAATTATTTTCTTAAATATTTTTTCAATTAGGTAAATTTTTTGAAATTTGTTTCAATATATTTACCTGGTTGAGAGTATGAGAAAAAATCTTTCTTCTAAAAACATAACTATTGTATTTTTTATTAAAGAATAAAGTTTAATAATTATAATAAGCTGAAAAATATTATAAAAATATCTCTTATTTTCTTAAATTAACAAATAAAAGCTCTTTTGTACGCAAAAGAGCTTTTGTATTAAAAAGTTTTGAGAGAAGAGTTTGAGCGGGGAACTTTTTCAAAAGTTCCCCTCTCAAAAAAATAAAAAAGTAAAAGAACATTAATTTTCAAAATTTTCTTAAAAAGAACTTTTACTTGAAAGCTCTCTTGATTTTGCTATACTATTGCATATTCAATTTATTTTTATATTAATTATGAGGTAAGCATGGCTTTAAAAGAATTATCAAAAGCGTATGAACCTAAAGAAGTTGAAGCATTTTGGCGTAAATATTGGGAAGATAATAAATGTTTTACTCCTGATATGGAAAGCCAAGCTGAACCATATTCTATTGTTATTCCGCCTCCAAACGTTACAGGGGCATTGCATATTGGTCATGCTTTAAACCAAACATTACAAGATGTTTTAGCTCGTCATGCACGACAAAAAGGAAAAAAAGTTCTTTGGTTACCCGGAACTGACCATGCAGGTATTTCTACTCAAAACGTTGTGGAACGTAAACTTTTAAAAGAAGGTGTTTCTCGTCATGATTTAGGACGTGAGAAATTTCTTGAAAAAGTTTGGGAATGGAAAGAAGAATATGGTGGAAAAATTTTACAACAAATTCGCCACTTAGGTTCTTCTGTTGACTGGACAAGAGAACGTTTTACAATGGACGAAGACCTTGCAAAAGCTGTTCGTAAGGTTTTTGTGCAATTATATAATGAAGGACTTATTTACAAAGGAAAATATATTGTAAACTGGTGTCCTCGTTGTCATACAGCGTTAGCAGATGATGAAGTAGAACACGCAGCACAAAAAGGTGCTTTATGGCACGTTAAATATAAAGTTGAAAATAGTGATGAATATATCATTATTGCAACTTCTCGTCCTGAAACAATTTTAGGGGACTCTGCTGTTTGCGTTCACCCTGATGATGAACGTTATCAACATTTAGTAGGGAAAAATGTTATTGTTCCTATTGTTAATCGTGCTGTACCAATTATTGCAGACCGTTATGTTGATAGAGAATTTGGAACAGGAGCTTTAAAAGTAACTCCATGCCATGATCCAAACGACTGGAATTTAGGACATGCTCATAATCTTGCATTTATCCAAGTAATTGATGATAACGGTAATATGAATGAGGAAGCAGGAGTATATAATGGGCTTACTCGTGAACAATGTCGTGAAAAAATAGTTAAAGATATTGAAGAACTTGGCTTACTTGAAAAAATTGAAGATTTAGATCATAGCGTAGGTACTTGTTATCGTTGTAAAACTGTTATTGAACCCTATGTTTCTGTGCAATGGTTTGTAGCAACAACAAAAATTGCTCCACGTGCTAGAGCAGCAGTACCTTCTGAAATTGAAATTCTTCCTGAAACATGGACAAAAACCTATTATAATTGGCTTGATAATATTCGTGATTGGTGCATAAGTCGTCAACTTTGGTGGGGACACCGTATTCCAGCTTGGACTTGTCAAGATTGTGGGGAGTTAATTGTTGCTGAAACTGATCCTACTGTATGTCCAAAATGTGGAAAATCCCATTTAGAACAAGACCCTGATGTATTGGATACTTGGTTTTCTTCTGCTTTATGGCCATTTTCTACTATGGGTTGGCCTGAACAAACAGAAGATTTAAAAACATTTTATCCTACAAGCGTTCTTGTTACAGCATTTGATATTTTATTTTTCTGGGTTGCTCGTATGATTATGATGGGGCAACATTTCATGGGAGAAATACCTTTCAAACAAGTGTATATTCATGCTCTTGTGCGTGATGCGCAAGGCAGAAAAATGTCAAAATCACTTGGTAATGGTATTGATCCTCTTGATATGATAGATAAATATGGTGCTGATGCTTTACGCTTTACTTTGACAGCTTTGGCCGCAATGGGTCGTGATATTCGTTTATCTGAAGAACGTATTGAAGGATACCGTAACTTTGTGAATAAAGTTTGGAATGCGGCACGTTTTGCACTTATGAATTTAGAAGGGCATAAGCCAGAACCTATTGATTTAGGTCAAGTAATGGGCTTGCATAATGCTTGGATTTTACATCGTTTAGAAGAAGTAAAAGTTGAAAGTGAAAATGCATTAAATGCTTATCGTTTTAATGATTTAGCTCAAAGCCTTTATAAATTCACATGGAATGAGTTTTGCGATTGGTATCTTGAATTAATTAAAGGTGATTTTAAAGGAACAGAAGAACAAAAGAAAGAAGCTTCTTATGTTCTTTATACTGTTCTTTCTGAAATTCTTATTTTATTACACCCAATTATGCCTTTTGTTACGAGCGAAATTTGGCAAGCTCTTCCAGGTAATGAAGATAGTAATTTATCTGCAATATTACGTCCTGAACTTAGAGCAAATTGTTTGAAACAAAAAGAAGCTGATGCAATGCTTTATGTGCAAGAAGTTATTACTGCTATTCGTGCAATGAAAAGTGAACTTGGCATTGCTCCTTCCATGAAATTAAACGCATTAATGAAAGTTGTTTCAAAAGAACAAGCAGAACTTTTAGATCATGCTCGTGCTTGGCTTATGTTCCTTGCTCGTTTAGAACATTTTGAAATATCTGAACATGTAGAAGCTCCAAAAGCGTCAGCAAGTACCATTATTCAAGGTTCTGAAATTACAATTATTTTAGAAGGTGTTCTTGATTTTAAAGCAGAATTAGCTCGTCTTGAAAAAGAACTTCTAAAAATTGAAAAAGAACTTACAGGTATTGAATCACGGCTTTCTAATGAAAACTTTGTGGCAAGAGCTCCTGAAGCTGTTGTGGCTGGTGAAAAAGAAAAAGCAAGTGATTTAAAAGATAAAAAAGAAAAAATTCTTGCATTGCAAGTTCGTTTTAAAGAAGCTTTACAATAATAAAAAAGGGGTGTTATGCCCCTTTTTCTTTTTTAAAGGAGATTTATTATGAATTTTATATTTAATAATCCAACAAATTTATTTTTTGGTAGTGGAAAAATCAATCTCGTAGGGCAAGAATGTAAAAATTTTGGTTCAAAAGCATTAATTGTTACTGGTGCTAATAGTACAAAAAAAAGTGGTTTATTACAAAAAGTGCAAGACCTTTTAGCAAAAGATGGCGTAGCTAGTGTTGTTTTTGATAATATTCCACAAAATCCAACAACTGATGCTGTTATGGAAGCTGCAAAAGTGGCTCGTGATAATGTATGTGAAATGGTTATTGGTTTAGGTGGTGGTTCTTCTTTAGATGCTTCTAAAGCAATTGCTTTTATGGCAAAACATGAAGGGCATGTAAGTGATTATATTTTAGCTAAACGCACCTCAAATGGAACATGTTTGCCTGTAATTGCAATTCCAACAACTTGTGGAACAGGTTCAGAAGCTGACTGTTTTGCTGTATTAAATGATAATGCTACAAATGATAAACGTACATTAAGACAATTTATTACTTTGCCAAAACTTTCCATTGTTGACCCTGATCTTATGAAAACAATGCCTCAAAGTGTTCTTCGCTCTGTAATGTTTGATGCTTTTTGCCATAATGTAGAGGGATATATTTCAAGAAATGCAAGTGCTGTTTCTGAAATGTTTTCCTTAAAAGGGGTTGAACTTTTAGTGCATAATATGCCTAAACTTCTTGAAAATCCAAATGATAACGAAGCATGGGACGCTGTTTGTCTTGCAAGTACTTTTGGTGGTTTTTCTTTGCAAAGTGCTGGTTGTATAGCTGTTCATGGTATTGAGCACCCTGTAAGTGGCTTGAGAAATGTTATTCATGGTAAAGGCTTAGCTGCTGTAATTTGTGCTGTATTGGAAAAGACACTTGATGTTTGTCCAGAACGTTTTGCAACTCTTTCCAAAATTATGGGTGGAAAAGATGAGCATGATTTTATTGCTCAAGTTGAAAAAATCAAAAAATCTCTTGACCTTGATATTAAACTTCGTGATTTAGGCGTATTAGAAAGTGATTTAGAATGGTTAGCAAATAATGCTATGCAAGTTTCAAAAGCATTGCTTTCCAATAATCCTAAAACTTTTACGCAAGAAGAAATCTTGGAAATGTATAAAAAGGCATTTTAATTATATTTTGTTTTGGTTTTATGTGGTTAGGGGGAAAATTTTTGAAAAAATTTCTCCCCCTATAACCCCTTTACAAAACGTTTTAATTTTTTCTCAACATCTAGAAAGAGATTATTTTTTCTATTGGTAACAGAATACAGGAAAAACAAAAATCTTTTGCTCGCAAAAGAATTTTTGAATTAAAAAGTTTTGAGGGAAGAGTTTGAGAGGGGAACTTTTTCAAAAGTTCTCCTCTCAAAAAATAAAGTAATAGTATCAATATGCTGTATAAAAGTGGTTGCAAAATAAATTTAGGATTAAGAATTTTAGATAAAAGAGAGGACGGTTATCACAATTTAGAAACTCTTTTTTATCCATTAGCAAAACCTTATGATGAATTAGAAATTAAAAAAACAAAAGAAATAGGTATTCATGTAACGTATAATATTGCTGATATTGATATAAAAAATAATACGTTAACTAAAGCATATAATTTGTATTTTGCACAAAATCCTGTATCTTTTGGTATTAATGTTGATTTAAAAAAAGGTGTACCACATGGGGCAGGACTTGGAGGAGGTTCTGCTAATGCAGCTATTATTTTATCCTATTTACAAGCGCAAAGTGAAACACCGATAAGTTTTGATAAACTTCTTTTAATTGCTAGCAAAATAGGTGCAGATGTCCCATTTTTCTTATATAATACACCATGTTATGCTCAAGGTATAGGGGATATTTTAACTCCTTGTTCTTTTTCATTAAAAGGAAAATATCTATTATTACTTATGCCTGATATTCATATTTCAACACCTTGGGCATTTAAATCATTAGCTTTATATAAAAAATTGTTGACAAGTGAAAAAGAACAAGCTAAAAGAACTCGTTCTTCATTTTTAGGTGATTTGTATTTGGAAAATGACTTTGAACATGTTGTTTTTAAAGAATATTTATCAATACAAAAAGCAAAAGAATTGATGATACAAAATGGTGCTATATTTAGTTCGCTAAGTGGCACAGGGGCAGCTCTTTATGGTGTATTTGTCCATGAACAGCAAATGCAAAATGCAATAAGAGCTTTGTCTATGCAGGGATTTTTTCAATCATGGAAGTATGTTAGCATAGATGAAAAATAAATTTTCAAAAAAAATGAAAATTTTTGAAAATTTAACTTGCCAAGATATAAAACTTTGTGTAATGTTCATTTCTGTAATTTGTTGGGATGTCGCCAAGCGGTAAGGCAGCGGGTTTTGGTTCCGCCATTCAGAGGTTCAAATCCTCTCATCCCAGCCATTTTTTTTTGTTCAACACGATAAAAAAGGATTATCTCAATGTACGGAGATCTTCGAATCCTCACAGGTACTGCTAATCCAGAATTAGCACAACAAATTTGTGAACATTTAGGATGTAGTCTTACTAATGCTTTAACATCAGAATTTAGTGATGGTGAGCTTCGTGTTGAAATTTGCGATAGTGTACGTGGTCAAGACGTATTTGTAGTACAACCTACTTGTAGCCCAAGCAATAATAACTTAATGCAATTATGTCTCATGCTTGATGCTTTGAAAAGAGCAAGTGCAGGTCGTGTTACAGCTGTTGTTCCTTATTTTGGTTATGCTCGCCAAGATAGAAAGGTAAGCCCAAGAGCTCCTATTAGTGCAAAACTTGTTTCTGACTTTATTAGTACAGCAGGTGCACAACGTGTTGTTACTGTTGATTTGCACGCAGGTCAAATTCAAGGCTTCTTTAACTGTCCTGTTGATAACCTCTTTGCAGCTCCCGTTTTACTTCGACACTTAAGCCACCTTACTGGTGATTTAGTTATGGTTTCTCCTGACGCTGGTGGCGTTGAAAGAGCCAGAAGCTTTGCTAAAAAAGTAAACGCAGGTCTTGCGATTATTGATAAACGTCGTGATCGTCCAAATCAAGCAACTGCAACGCACGTTATTGGTGATGTTGAAGGTAAAATTGCTATTTTGGTTGATGATATGATTGATACAGCAGGTACAATTTGTGCTGCTGCCAATGTTTTATTGGAAAATGGTGCATCAGAAGTTCATGCTTGTGCAACGCACGGGGTTCTTTCAGGACCAGCAATTGAAAGACTTAATGAAGCTCCTTTCAAATCCGTAGTTGTAACTGATACTATTCCACTTGGTTCTAAAAAAGAACAATGTAGTAAAATTGAAGTGGCTAGTGTAGCAGGTCTTTTGGCAAAAAGTATCCGTAATATTCACGACGGTTCATCTGTAAGTGCCTTGTTTAACTAATAATACTATATTTGATATATGAAGCCTAGTATAGGCGTCAAGTACACTAAGGAGATTAACATGTCAGAATTGAAAACCCTTTCCGTGCAAAAACGTGATGCCCTTGGAAAAGGTCCTAACCGTCGCTTACGTGCAGAAGCTCTCGTACCTTGCGTGTACTATGCGCCAGATGGAAAAAATATTTTAGTTCAAGTTGCAGCTAACCCACTTAATAAAATTTATGAACAAGTTGGTCGTACCAATGTTTTCAATCTTGAAATTGAAGAAAATGGTGCAAAATCTGTTCATCCAGTATTTGTTTGGGACGCTCAATTACATCCTGTAAAAAATACTTTTACACACGTTGATTTTTACGGTGTAGACCTTAATAAAGAAGTTAAAATTAAAGTTCGTTTACGTTTTGTAGGTACTTCTAAAGGCGTAAAAGCTGGTGGTAAAATGGAAGTTTACCGTGAAGAAGTTACTTTAATTGCAAAACCACAAGATATGCCAAGAATTGTTGATATTGATGTAACTGATTTTGATCTTGATACAAATCTTCGTGCTTCTGAACTTAAACTTCCAGAAGGCGTACGCGTTGAATATAAAAGTGATTTTTCAATCCTTACTGTTATCTCTAAAGATAAAGCAAAAGACGCTGAATAATCCTTTGTGATAAAGTTTATAAAAGCCCTTGTTTATACAAGGGCTTTTTTTTATGTATTAAAATACAAAATATAAAATTTTTTGTAAAAAATAATGGAGAGTTTCTATGAAATTTCACTTAGTTCTCGGTTTGTTTACTGCTCCTCTTGCAGCTGTTATTGCACAATTTTCAGCTCCTTGGGGTCTTATTGGTTGGGTTGTTTTTTTAACTTGGGCATCTTTTTTTGCTGCTGGTGCAAATACAAATGCTTTTATAAGAGTTATTATTTCTTCTTTAATTGGATTAATTGGTGGATATGCAGTTGTAGAATTAGGTGCAATGAGTACAATGTCTAATCCTCTTTTAGTTCCAATGGCAGGAGTAATTTTTGTTATTGTTTTATTAGGTTCTTGTAAGCAATTTTTTATACCAGCAGCTTTTGTTGGTTGTGCATCTTATATGGGAGCAGGTGCTTTGCTTTGGGAAACTTTTGTATCATTAATTTTAGGTGCAATTTTAGCTTATATAACACATTCACTTGCTCTAATGATTGTAAAAAAAGAAAATGCATAAAGGTTTTTGTTATGAAAATAGTTAGTTATTTGTGTTTTTTCTTTTTATTGCTTTTAAATGCTACAACAGGATTTGCTAAAACCTATGATGTAGGTGGGTTATATACATTAACATATTCTAATGGTTTATATGCTGACTGGGGCGATTATGAAAGAATTTCAGCTCAAATTGCAGTTGATGACATAAATCAAAGTGGTATGTTAGGTGATGATGTTCTTACACTTTTAAACGAAAATATTATAGATTTTCACTGTGCAGAGCAAGGTTCAAAAGAATTAGCTGAAAAAATGTTTTCTCGTCAAGATTTATTAGCTGTATTAGGCATAGATTGTTCTGGTCCTGCTGAAAATTTTGCTAATGCTGCAACAAAATATGAAAAACCTGCTATTTCTTGTGGTGCAGGAGCAGAACCATTAGGAGATGCGGAAAAATTTCCTTATTTTGTGCGTGTAATGAGTCCTAGTTCTGTTTTTGAACGTGTATTTTTTCCTATTTTAAAAAATATAATTTAGATGGTATAGCAATTTTTCATACCAGTGATATTTGGGGAGCAAGTGCAAAAGATGCTCTTGTGAAAGATGCTAAAGATCAAAATATTCGTGTTGATGGTATCTATGGATATGATAGAAATACAAGCTTTGAAAAAGTGTTTTATTATTTATCACAAGCAAAAGCAAAAGGAATTAAGCATTATTTTATTATAATGCCAGTTCCTGATACTGCACTTGTTTTCCAAGCAGCACGAGCATTAAAAATGCAAAAAGGATATACATTTTATTCTTCTGAAATTTTATCACCTAATAATGCTCAAGCAGCATTAACTGGGGCTATTGGTAATTTTGCACCAAAAACAACATTTCCTGATACTCCAGAGTTGAAAGAATATATTAAAAAACTTTCTGAACGTGTAGGCACAGAAGTAAATCCTGAAAGTAGTGCTTTTTTATGGGGAATTTTAGGTTATGATAATGTGCGTATAGTTGCAGAAGCTATTGTAATGGCTAAAAAAGATGGCGTAACTGAAATTAATGGTAAAACTCTTATGCCTTATCTTCGCAAAGCAGAATACACTGGATTAACAGGTAAAATTAAAATTGCAGAAGGCACAAATAATCGTGAGTCAATGGATATTGATATTATAAATTTACATGGTTTTGTTGTTGATGAAAGCTATATTTCTCGTTGGCTTTATACAATTAAAAATCCTGATGGTCCTCAAATAAATTATCAAAAAGTAGGAAAAGTTAGCAGTGAAGGTGAATTTACTTTTGATGAGTCAAAAGTCGTTTGGCCAGGAAATGCAAGTTCTCCAAATGCTGAATAAAAATATCTTTGTAAGAATAGGGAGTTCTTTTTATTGGTAGAATTTTTTGAGAGGGGAACTTTTGAAAAAGTTCCCCTCTCAAACTCTCTCCTCAAAACTTTTTAATATAAAAGCTCTTTTGCATACAAAAGAGCTTTTGTTTTTTATGTAATAATAAAATATAATGTTATTATGGTATATTTTTACATTAACTGTGTTGTTTAATTACTTATAAGTAATGAGATAAATTAAAATTTCAAAAAAGAAATTAATTTGAAAATATACGTTCTTTTAATTCTAATTCTAGTATTGGAAAATGATTGCCTAAGTTATCATATTCATAGCGATTAATAATTGAAAATCCTTTTTTTTGGTAAAAGGATAGAGCAATGGAATTTTCTTCATTTACTGTTATTGTATTACAATGATAGGCGTTAATAGCATGGTCAACTAATTGTGATCCAATACCTTTTTTTTGGGCAAAGTCAGCAACAAAAAGCATTTCAATGTTTTTTTGTTCAAGTCCCATAAAGGCAATATGTTTATTTTCATCTTTTATTGTGAGTAGGTGGGGAACATTATATATAGCGTCTAATACTAATGGATATAATTTTTGAATATCTTTTTCTGTAAGAAAAAAATGGCTTGTTTTTACAGCTGATAGCCAAATTTTACCAAGTTCTTTGAGTAATCTTTGATTTCTGTTATATTGACATTGAATAGTGTACATATTTTATGTGTATTTCAAAGGTATTTATAATACTATAAGTGATTAATCTTATAAATAAAATTTATATAATATTCTTGAATAATAAAATTATTTTTTAATTTTGTTATAGGTAGTATTATCTTTTATAATATTAGATAGTAAAAAAATAAAATTTCTGTATGCTAGAAGAGTGTTTGAATTAAAAAGTTTTGCGGGGAGAGTTTGAGAGGGGAACTTTTTCAAAAGTTCCCCTCTCAAAACATATTTTATTAACTTGAAATTATTTTATCCCAAAAAATTAAAAAGGAGTTCCTTCTTCAATAAGTCTTTTATAAATAAGTTTTTGGAGTTTTTTAGCATTTTCCATTGGAACACCATCAGCAATAGGTTTACCTTCATAATGAGTAATTGCAACGCATTGTGAACCAGTGCCAAAAAGAAGAAATTCTTTAGCTGTAAAAATTTCTTCTTCGCGTATATCTCTCATTTCTGTTTTCATATAGGTTTCTGCTATACTTTTTGCCATTAGTGCAGTTGTTCCCGGTAAAGTACGTTTGAAATGAGGCAGAACAAAAATATTATTTTTATCAATAATACCTACGTTTGCAATAGCTGCTTCACCTAAAAAGCCTTCATCATCAAAGGAAATACTTACATTAACACCATGTTCCTCTGCTTCTTGAGCCATAAAAACATTAGGCAAATAATTTGTTGATTTAATTTGTGCAAGAAAAGCTTGTTTTGCAGGAATAGCACTTTTACAAGCAGTAATACCTTTTTCCCAATAACTTGGAGCAGGGGGATTACCTTTAGCTGCAACACAATAAAAGCTAGCAAGTGGACATTCTTTTGGGCTAATACCAAGTCCACCTTCACCACGTCCCATAAGGACTTTAATAGATCCATGTTCAGCATTTCCAGCTTTTGCAACATCAAGAATAATTTGGCGTAATTCAGGATAAGGTAGTGGAGGTGTGATTTTTAATTTATTAGCAGAGCGTTCAAGGCGTGCAACATGTGCATCAAGTTCAAGAACTTTGTGTTCAGCAATGGTTAAAGATTCAAATATACCGTCCCCACGATGCACTAAATGGTCATCAAAAGGAACTCGTAATTGTCTTGCATCAGTACAGATAGCACCTATTCTATGTTCATAAAAAGCTGTAACAAAGTTTTCAGCTTTTCGAGGTGTATTTTTTACTCTTAAAGCCCATTCCTCACCACTAATAATTGGAGTTGCCATAGGAAAATCCTTTTTTGTTAAACAGGTTATAAACAAAATTTTGTTTCTATAAAAAATTATAAATCTAGAAGATAAAAAGAACAAGTAAAAATACATGTATTTATTTGAGAAAATTTTAAAAGAGAATAAAAAAAAAGAAAAATATTTTATCTAAAATATAAAAAAATCAAATAGTTATAAAAATGAAATTTTCATTGATTTTTTAGCTCTTTTGTATTATTAAAAATTATTTTGTTTTATTAACCTCATAAACAATTTGGAAATATTTATGAAAGGCAATACTATGATACCAGCTTTGCTTATGCTTGATGATGGTACTTGTTTTGAAGGCTATGCCGCAGGTGCTTGTGAAGAAGTAATGGGTGAGGTTGTTTTTACAACAGGTATGTGTGGTTATCAAGAAACCATTACTGATCCTTCTTATTATGGGCAAATAGTAGTTTTCACAGCTGCTCATATTGGTAATTATGGGGCAACAAGTTTAGATAGTGAATGTCCTAATCCAAAGCCAGAATTTGGAGCTAGTGGCATTGTTTGTCATGATTTATTTACAGATGCGGAAAATGGTAATTTTCCGCATTTTCGTGCTGAAAACTCATTAAATGCAACATTAGCAAAAATGGGAATTAGCGGTATACATGGAATTGATACAAGAGCATTAACTTTGCATTTACGTATGCATGGTTCTAGAAATGGAATAATTAGTACTAATTTAGATAAAGAATATTTGCTCAAAAAAGTTAAAGAACTTCCTTCTATGGCTGGTCTTGATTTAGCATCAAAAGTAACAACAAAAGAAAAATTTGTTTTTGATACAGATCCAACACCATTTTTAGTAGGAAAAAAGCGTGATTTAACAAAGAAAATGCTTAATGTTGCAGTTATTGATTATGGTGCAAAGCGTTCTATTTTATTACATTTATTCAATAATAATATGCACCCAACTGTTTTTCCAGCAACTGTAACAGCAGAAGAAATTTTGGCAGCAAAACCAGATGCAGTTATGCTTACTAATGGACCTGGAGACCCTGAACCTTGTGATTATGCTATAAAAACTATTCAAGGCTTAATTGGTAAATTACCTTTATTTGGTATCTGTTTAGGTCATCAATTATTAGCACTTGCTATGGGTGCCAAAACATACAAAATGCCTTTTGGGCATCATGGTATAAACCACCCTGTAAAAGATTTAACAACAGGTAAAGTGCTTATTACAAGTCAAAATCATGGTTTCTGTGTTGATCCAAACTCATTGTCTGAAAATATAAAAATTACGCATTGGAATTTGAATGATAATACAGTAGAAGGCATGGCATTAACAAATGCTCCTGCTTTTTCTGTGCAATTCCACCCTGAAGCAGCACCAGGCACATGGGACGCTTATGGTCTTTTTGATCAATTCCGTGCAATGGTTGACGATTTTTATAAAAAATAACGGTGGCTTTTTATCCATAGATATTAACCACAAAAAAAGGATTTCATTAAAATGCCAAAACGCGAAGATCTGAAAACGATTATGGTGCTAGGTTCTGGACCTATTGTTATTGGTCAAGCTGCTGAATTTGACTATTCAGGAACACAAGGACTTAAAGCACTTAAAGAAGAAGGTTGCCGTATCATCTTATTGAACTCAAATCCAGCTACCGTTATGACGGATACTGCTTTTAGTGATGCAACCTATATTGAGCCAATGAATAAATTCATGGCTGCAGAAATTATTATTAAAGAAAGACCTGACGCTATATTACCTACATTAGGTGGACAAACTGCTCTTAATTTGCTTATGGATTTACACCATATGGGTATTTTAGAAGAGTATAATGTGGAAATTATTGGGGCTCAACCAAAATCTATTGAACTTGCGGAAAACCGTCAAAAATTCCGTGAAACAATGGAAGCTCTTGGACTTGATTTACCTAAAAGTGCTTTAGCAACTTCTTTTGAAGAAGCTATGGACGCTATTAATAAAATTAGCTTTCCTGTGATTATTCGTCCTTCCTATACCTTAGGTGGTACTGGTGGGGGTATTGCGTATAATATTGAAGAATTTAAAGAAATAGCAAAAGGCGGAATTGAAGCATCTCCTATTAATCAAATTTTGATTGAAGAATCAGTGCTTGGTTGGAAAGAAATTGAGCTTGAAGTAATTCGAGATAAGGCCGACAATGCCATTGTTATTTGTGGTATTGAAAACCTTGACCCAATGGGTGTGCATACAGGCGATTCTATAACCGTAGCTCCTATTCAAACTCTTTCTGATGTAGAATATCAAGCTTTACGTCAAGATGCGTTTAGAGTTGTGCGTGCTATTGGGGTTGAAACTGGTGGTTGTAATATTCAATTTGCTGTTTGCCCAAAAACAGGAAGACGCGTTGTTATTGAAATGAATCCTCGTGTTTCTCGTTCTTCTGCTCTTGCGTCAAAAGCAACTGGATTTCCTATTGCAAGAATAGCTGCAAAGCTTGCACTTGGTTATCATTTAGATGAACTTAAAAATGATATTACAGGAACTTCTGCTTGTTTTGAACCAACCATTGATTATTGTGTTGTAAAAGTTCCACGTTTCAATTTTGAAAAATTTGCAGGAGCTGATAATACACTTGGTTTCCAAATGCATTCTGTTGGGGAAACAATGGCTCTTGGTGGTAATTTCCGTGAAGCATTACAAAAAGCCTTACGTGGACTTGAAACAGGTTTACAAGGTTTGCAAAATGGAAAATTAGAACCAGAAGCACCTCAAGAAGCAGAAGCTCGTCGTGAATGGATACGTGAAAAACTTTATTTACGCCGTCCTGATAGACTATTATTAGTGTATGAAGGAATGCAATTAGGGCTTAGTGTTGATGAAATTAATGAAATTACAGGCATTGATCCTTGGTTCTTATTACAAATTAAAACAATTTTAGATTGTGAAAATGAAATTCGTGAAGATTTTAGTAAAGATATAGTTCATACTATTCAAGCAAATGAAAAAAATACTGAATTTGCTAAGAAACTTCGCCATTATAAAGCACAAGGTTTTAGTGATGCAAGAATTGCAAAACTTTGTACTGAAGCATTAAATAAAACTATTAATGAATTAGATGTGCGTACAATTCGTGAATTAAACGAAGTAACACCTGTTTTCCATACTGTTGATACTTGTGCAGGTGAATTTGAAGCACATACACCATATTTTTATTCCACCTATGATGCAAATTATGCTGATCCATTACATACAGCTCATGTTGGTACAAATAAAGCAGGTGGCTTTGCAAGAAAAGTTGTGATTATTGGTGGTGGTCCTAACCGTATTGGGCAAGGTTTGGAATTTGACTATTGTTGCGTACAAGCTTGTTTTTCACTTCGTGAGCTTGGCATTAAAACAATTATGATTAACTCAAATCCTGAAACTGTTTCCACGGATTACGATACTGCAGACACTTTGTATTTTGAACCTGTTACAACAGAAGATGTGCTTGCTATTTGCCATGCTGAAAAACCTGATGGAGTAATAGTACAATTTGGTGGACAAACACCATTGAATATTGCTGAAGCATTACAAAAAGCTGGTGTGCCTATTATTGGAACAAAACCACAAGATATTGCTCTTGCTGAAGACCGTGAAGAATTTAGTGCTTTAATTGAAGAACTTGAAATTTTACAACCAGCTAGTGGCATGGCAGTTGACCTTGAAACTGCTTGCAAAGTTGCAGCAAATATTGGATACCCTGTAATGGTTCGTCCTTCCTTTGTGCTTGGTGGACGTGCTATGCGTATTATTCATAATGAAGCAGATCTTATTGATTATGTAAATGATAAAACCAATGGTTTAAATATTGGGGTAAATAATCCTATTTTAGTGGATAAATTCCTTGAACAAGCTATTGAAATTGATGTTGATGCTGTTGTTGATGGTGATAAAGTAACCATTGCAGCAATTATGGAACACATTGAACAAGCAGGTATTCACTCTGGAGACTCTTGTTGTTCAATTCCAACGCATACATTAAGTGATGAAATAAAATCTGTTATTCGTTCTTATACGCATAAACTTGGTAAAGCTTTGCATACCGTAGGGCTTTTAAATATCCAAATGGCTATTTATAAAGGTAGTGTGTATGTAATTGAAGCTAACCCTAGAGCCTCAAGAACTGTTCCTTTTGTATCTAAAGCAACAGGTCGTAATATTGCAGGTATTGCTGCAAAAATTATGACTGGTCTTAGTTTGAAAGATGTAAACTTTACAGAAGAACCAAAGCTTATGTATCATGCTGTAAAAGAAGCTGTTATTCCTTTTGAACGTTTTCCTGGAGCTGATGTAAATTTAGGACCTGAAATGCGTTCAACTGGTGAAGTAATGGGTATTGATAGAAGTTTTGGTATGGCTTTCTTAAAATCTCAAGCAGGTACAAGAACGCCTGTTCCTGTAAATGGTAAAGTAATTCTTACTGTTACAGACCAAGATAAAGAACCTTTAGTTCCATTAGCAGCACGATTAAAAGCTCTTGGCTTTACTCTTTATGCAACGCCTGGTACAAAGGAAATGCTTGATAATAAAGGTATTGAAACAAAGCTTATTGTAAAAATTGGTCAACAACGTCCTCACCTTTTAGATTTTATTAGAAATGGTGAGGCTGCAATGATTGTAAATACTGTAAGTGGTCCAACCTCTGCTCGAGATGCTAATACTATTAGAACAGAAGCTCTTGCTCGTCGTATAAATCTTATTACAACTCTTTCTGCTCTTCGTGCAACAGTGGAAGGTTTGGAAGCTCGTCAACAAGAACAACGCGTAGTAGCTCCATTGCAAGATTACTATGCTGGATATATTCAAGGAAAAGCAAATGACTAATCCTTTCGAATTTGAAGAATATTCATTAACCTATGATGATAAACCCCATGAAGAATGTGGTATTATAGGTATTTATCATGTAAAAGACGCTGCACAGCATGCAAGTTTAGGCTTGCACGCTTTGCAACATCGTGGACAAGAATCTGCTGGTATTGTTAGTGCTGATCAAGGGGTATTACATATACATCGTGGCATGGGCTTGGTTTCAAGTGTATTTGGCAAGGGTGAAGGTAAAAATATGCCTGGTAACTCTGCTATTGGCCATGTTCGGTATTCAACAGCAGGTGGAAGTACCATAGCTAATGCTCAACCTCTTATGGGATATTATAGTGAGGGACAAGTAGCATTAGCACATAATGGTAATTTATATCATGGGCCAATGTTACGTGATAGATTAATTCATTCTGGTGCATTGTTACAAACAACAAGTGATAGTGAATTTTTCTTACATCTTTTAGCTCAAAAACAAGCTCGAACTGATGAAGAAATAGCTAGTGTTTTTGAACAAGCAGAAGCTGCTTTTTCTGTTGTTTTATTATTTCCAAATAAAATGGTAGCAGCACGCGATCCTTGGGGATACCGTCCATTAGTTTTAGGTCGTATGGGTGATGGTTTTGTTGTTGCTTCTGAAACGTGTGCTTTTGACCAAATAGGGGCAACTTTTGAACGTGAAGTTGAACCAGGTGAAATGATTACCTTTACAGCTGGTGGGTATCGTTCAACATATTTTGGGGATAGAACAGTTCGTCAACAACGTTGTTTACTGGAACTTATTTATTTTTCTCGTCCTGATTCCAATGTTTTTGGACATACTCCTCATGTTTTTCGCCGTCAGACAGGGCATGTTTTAGCAAAAGAAAAACCTGCTGATGTGGATATTGTTGTAGCTATTCCTGATTCTGGATTATCAGCTGCAATGGGTTATGCTGAAGAACTTGGTATTATGGTTGATCGTGGACTTATTCGTAACCACTATATTGGACGTAGTTTTATTGCTCCGGGTCAAGGAGCAAGAGTTGCCGCTGTTCGTATGAAACATAATGTTGTGAAAGATGTTGTTAAAGGTAAAAGAGTTTGTTTAGTAGATGATTCTCTTATTCGTGGAACAACAACAGCAGCTCTTGGAAAAGAACTTCGTGATGCAGGTGCAACGGAAGTACATTTAAGAATTGCCTGTCCACCTGTAAAATTCCCTTGTCATTTTGGGGTTGATTTCCCTCATCATGAGGAATTACTTGCATATCAACATACAGTAGAAGAAATTCGTTCTATTTTAAATATGGATAGTTTAGGATATCTTTCTTTAGAAGGTATGCGTTCTTGTCTTGGTGATGAGGCTTTGCAATATTGCACGGGCTGTTGGAGTGGTGAATATTTAAATACAAAATAATTTTAATTTTTTATTTTTTGAGAGGGGAACTTTTGAAAAAGTTCCCCTCTCAAACTCTCCTCTCAAAACTTTTTAATTTAAAATCTCTTTTTGATAAAAGAGATTTTTCTTTTTAATATAGGGTGTGTATTCAAATTAAACTACATAAACCGCTGTCGCTATCCGTAAGGCTCATTCTTCGCCAACGGCTAACGCAAAGCTCATTCTTTGCTAACGGCTACCGCATAACCCCAAACAAATAGCAGTTACTTATGATTTATGAGAATAAAAGCGACATTCTTTGG